>DASRJO010000150.1:0-36982 GCA_035649435.1 Candidatus Krumholzibacteriia bacterium
TCAGGTGTTCCTGCAGGAAGGCATTCATCGCCGCCACGCGCCCGCGCACCAACCGGTACGAGTTGCGCACCCGGCTGCGGAAAACGAGGCTGATGCAGACGAGCACCGGCAGCACCAGATTGGCCACCAGCGCCAGCCGCCAATCGAGCAGGAACATGGCGATGACGATGCCGACCAAGGTGAGCAGGTCACCGAAGATGGCGACGACGCCGGTCGTGAACAGCTCGTTCAAGGTCTGCACGTCGCCCATGACCCGGGTCATCAGGCGCCCGACCGGATTGCGATCGTAGAAGGCGAGATCGAGCCGGACCAGATGCCGCATCACCCGCGAGCGCAGATCGAACATGATTTGCTGCCCGACCCATTGCATGACGTAGAACTGTGCGTATTCCAGCATGAAGTCGAGCAGCACGACGGCAAGAAAGAGCAGCGCCACGGTGTGCAGGCCGCCGAGATCGCCGACCCGGATGTAGTCGTCGATGGCGACCTTGGTCAAGTAAGGCCCTGCCAGCGCCAGCAGCGAGTTGACGAACAGCAGCACCACGGCCAGCGCCACCCAGCGTGTGTACGGCCGCAGGTGTGCCAGCAGCCGCCGCAGCAGCTCGCGGTCGAAGTTGCGTCCGGCGCCGTCGTCTTCGGGGGCTTCGGTGCTCAGCGATTCTCCTGTTGCAGATCGCGTTCGAGTTCTTCGCGCAGCATTTGCTTGCGCACGAGACGGGCATAGTACCCTCCGCGCTGCTGCAGCTCGTCGTGCGTGCCGCTTTCGACGATGCGCCCCTCGTCGAGGACGACGACGCGGTCGGCGGTGCGCACGGTGGAGACTCGATGCGCGACGATCAGCGTCGTGCGCGTGCGCATGATGCCGCGCAGCTGGGAGAGAATGCGTTCCTCCGTGTCGGTATCCACACTCGACAGGCAGTCGTCGAGGAGCAGGATTGCCGGATCGCGCAGCACGGCGCGCGCGATGGCGGTGCGCTGCTTCTGGCCGCCGGACAAGGTGATGCCGCGCTCGCCGAGCATGGTGTCGAAGCCCTGGGGAAAGCGCCGCACGGCTTCGTTGAGTTGTGCGACATCGGCCGCGGCGGCGAGGAGTGCCAGGCGCCCGGCCGCATCGCCGCTGGCGGTGTTGGCCGAGTCTGCTACGGGGGCGACGGATTCGCCATCTCCGAGTCCGCTTGGCGCCGCCGTCGCAAGCGGCTCGCCGTCTTGCGCGCCGAAGGCGATGTTGGCACCGAGGGTGTCGCTGAACAGAAACGTGTCCTGGGGCACGATGCCGATGTGGCCCCGCAGCCAAGCGAGCGGCACCTGGCGCACGTCGTGGCCGTCCACGCTCACCACGCCGGAGGTCGTGTCGTAGAGCCGCGCGACGAGCGCCAGCAGAGTGCTCTTCCCCGCCCCCGTCGGTCCCACGAGCGCCACCGTCTCGCCGCTTCGGACCTCGAGATCGATGTCGTGCAGCACCGGGGTATCGGGCCGGTAGGAGAAGCTCGCGTGTTGCAGCGCGATTTCGCCGCGCATGGGCCCCACGGGTGCGGGGATCTCGGGATCCACGAGCGTCGGAACGGTGTGGAGGATGGTGTTGATGCGGCTCATGCTTGCGGCGCCTCGTTCGAGCAAGTTCATCACCCAGCCGATCGAGATCATCGGCCAGGTGAGCCGGGTCAGATAGGCATTGAAGGCAACGAAATCACCGATGCTGATGGCGCCGCGCACGATCTGTTGGCCGCCGATCCAGAGCGTCAGAATGGCGCCGGCGCCGACGATGAGCGCCATCGACGGGAAGAACAGGCCCCACGCCCGCACCAGACGCAGATTCCGGCGCACGAGCTCACGCGCATCCTCCTGAAAGTTGCGCAACTCATTGTCTTCTTGCGCGTAAGACTGCACCACGCGAATCCCAGCCAAGGTTTCCTGCACGCGCGCTGAAAGACGCGATTCCTGCTCCTGCGCCACCAAGGTGCGCTCGTGCACCTTGCGCCCCAGCTTGCGCACCACGATGGCCAGAGCCGCCATGGGCAAGGTGGCGAAGAGCGTGAGCTTGAGATCGATGAGGCTCATGAGAACCATGCTCGACGTCACGGTCAAGATGGTGGTGGCGCTGTACATGAAGGCTGGCCCCACGACCGATCGCACCGCCTCCAGGTCGGAGCTCGCACGCGTCATGAGATCGCCGGTGCGACTCTTGTCGTAGAAGGACGGCGGCAGGCGCAGCAGGTGATCGAAGAGATCGCGGCGCAGCTCGTATTCGATTTGCCGCGAAGCGCCGATGAGATCGCGGCGCATGCGGAAGCGAAAATAACCCTGCACCAGGACGGCGGCGACGATGGCGAGACAGTAGGGCCCGAGCAAAGACTGTCGCTCCGGCGCGCGCAGGACGTCGACGGCGGCACCCAAGAGCCATGGCACCACCTGTCCGATGCCAGCCGTGCACAGGATCCAAACGGAGCCGATCCAGAAGGCGGTCCGGTAGCGGACGAGATAGGGACGCAGCGTCGAGAAGGCGCGAATCGCTTCACCTCCGGTTGCGGGCGCTATCGTAGCACGCGGTCCGGAGAGGGAGCGTTGTGGGAGGCGCGCTGCTAGCGCACTGCGGCAGGCACTGGATGGCGGGCGAGCAGGAAGATCCACGCATGCGACTCGAGCCGCGGCTCGAGTCGGCGCAAGGCCTCGATGACGGCGGGATCGAAGCGTGTGCCGGCGCCGAGCGCCAGAGCCTCGATGCCCACATGCAGCCGGCGCGGTCGTCGATTCGGGTCGGAAGCCATCAAGATGTCGAGAGCATCGGCAACCGCGAGGCAGCGCGCGGCACGCGGAATGTCACGCTCGGCACTCTGCGGCGGCTCGAGACCATCCCAGCGCGTGCGCTGGTGGCGCAGGATGTCGATCACCGGCTGCACATCACCGAGCGTGCGCAAGGGCTCCCAGATCGAGTCGTGACTCGTGTCGGGGCTCTCGGGCGCGGTGTCGAGTGCGCAGGCTTCGCCGGCGTGCAAGGATGTCGTGCCCAGAGCGGCGGCACCGTGCAGGTACGATGCCCAGTGCAGCGCCTCCAGCTCCTCGGCACAGAGCCCCATCTCCTGCCCGAGCAACAATGCGAGCAAGCGCACACGCACCGAGTGACCGTTCTGGCTGGACGCGCGCGCCTCGAGCGCGCTCACGAAGGCGGCCAGCAACGTCGTGAAGTCGTGTTTCGCTCGTGCCTCGCTCGCCAGGTTGCCCGCGCGCAGACACTGCAACGGCGCGGCCCATGGCAACGACGGCGCCAGTGGCTGAAAGAATGCGAGCAGATCCGCCGACACACCTTCCGCTGCCCCGGCCGGATGGCCGCTCTGCGGGCGAAGCAGCGCCCGCATGTCCGCCATGAAATTCATCACGCGGGCATCGGTCTCCTCGATCGACCCCGAGGTCGGGTAGCCGAACGTGTACAGTGTGGTTCCCGTCCCGCCCCCACCCGGTCCCTGTCGCGCCAGGCGAACCTTCAACGGACATTTTTCGGCGAGGGATTCGGGTGCGTCGACCTCGGGGCGCATGAGGTAACTGCGGCGCTTGCGACAACGGTCGAAGGCACGCGCATCGCGCTGCTCGCAACCGACGCAGGCTGGTCCCAAGGCCAGACGCTCACCGTGATGGGCGCCCGAGTTCCAGATCTCGAGCGAGACCTGCACCGCCCGCGACAAGACGGCCGCGAGGTGTTCCCGACGCGGCGCCGTGGAGAGTTCTTGGAGGATTGGCTCGGTCTTCAACGGGGTCCCTCGAGGGCTCATGAGGCTCGCGAGCAAGCTTCCCGGCCGGAAAAGGAACTGGTGCTTTCCCGAGATCCGGAATGCAGTCTGCAAGGACGGAGCCAAGGCGAACGAGGACAGGGAAGACTTGGTTCCAGAGGTCCCGCGCGCTTAACTTCGATAGGGATCGGCCCGGGTCGTCTGGAGCCCCACGTGCGCTTGTGTTCGATGGCTATCTGTTGGGTCTTGGTCGCGTGCGCGGGGCGGGCCTGGGGCCGAGAACCCGATTGGGAGGCCATGCGTGGGCTCCCCATCGTGGCCATCGACATCGACGCCGCCGAGGTGTTCGACCCGCGGCGGCCGGGCGAGAATCTCTTCCTCTTCAACTGGGTGAACGCGCTGCACATCCGGACGCGCGAGAGCGTCATCCGGCGTGAGTTCCTCTTCGCCGTCGGCGAGCCCTTCGATCCGCTGCGATGTGACGAGAGCGAGCGCAACCTGCGCGGGCTCGGCATCTTCCAGGACGCTCGGATCGAAGTCCAGGCGGTGGAGGGCGGCGTGCGCTTGCTCGTGCTCACCTCGGACCGTTGGTCGATGCGCTTGGTCACCGATCTGTCGAAGGAAGGCGACATCTATCGTGTGCGGCTGGGCCTCGAGAACATCAACTTTCTCGGGCGTGGCGGTTTGTTCGGGGGCAACGTGGTCGCCTCCAACGACGTGGATGCCGCCCAGATCTTCTTCGCCGAACGCCGCTTGTTCGGCAGCCGCTGGCAGACAGGCTACGGCTATGGCAGCGACGGTCTCGTCGTCGTCAACGATGCGAACCTCGGGCGGCCGTATTTTTCCGAGCTGGTGCACTGGACGTCGGACCTGAACTATCGCACGGTTCGCGGCGAGCGGCGCGTCTTCTACGATGACGCCATGGTCGACAGCCTCGATCTCGACGAGACCGTTGCCGAGGCTTTTGGCGCCGGTCATGCGCACGGTCCCACACGCACGCGCTTCGGGTTGCTGTACTCGCAGCGCGGACTGAATCGGGCGATCGAAGCGCAACAATCAGCGCTCGGCGTGTGCTGGGGAGCGCTGCAGCGTCGCTACCGTCAGGTGCAGAACGTCGATCGCTACAGCACCAGCGAAGACATCTCGGCCGGCTGGAGCGTGCAGGTGGGTCTCGGCGCCGACCTCGAAGCACTCGGGGCCGACGCGAATCGACCACTCTGGCGCGCCGATGCCACGATCGCCACTTTTCTCGGCGAACATGGCCTCGTGGGTCTGCAGGTTCGGCACCACGCCTTTGCCGGCGACCAGGCGGTGGAGAACGGCCGCGTTCAGAGCGTGCTGTACGGTTTTTGGCAACCGATCGCGGCGCAGACTCTCTGCTGGAACGTCGGGTTCTCGGCGCTTCTGCGCGAGCCGGAATCCATGCGCTTCGTCCTCGGCGGCGACAACAGTCTGCGCGGTTACCCGGCGCGCTTCGACACCGGAACTCGCGTCTTCCACGCCAACCTCGAGCACCGGTTGTTCACGCCGGTGCGTGTCGCGTTCCTCGGATTGGGCGCCGCGTTGTTCGTGGACGCCGGTCAAGCCTGGGAAGCGAACGAACCCTTCACTCTCGGCGGCACGCACGTGGGTGGTGGTGCGGGGATCCGGATCGGCAACCGCAAGTCGGGGACGAGCATTTTTCGCATCGACTTTGCCTTCGGCCGCAACTCGTACGAGGTGTCGCTTTCGAGCGGCAGCTTCTTCGGTGCCGCGCGCGACTTCGAATTCCCGGATCCGAGTCTCATCCGCTGATCCGCCTCCCCGAGTTCGCGCACAGGACGGGGCAGCGGCCACGTGCGGGAGCGGTCAGGGATAGTCACGGTGCGCGAACACGAGGATGGATGCGGCGAGCGCCAAGCAGGATCCCCCGCTGAGCCATAACAAAGCCGTAGGAATCGATGGCACCGCGAGCGTTCCGAGCGCCACGAGCGGCAAACCGGTATCCGGCGCGAGCGCTGCCAGATGGAAGCGCACGGTGAAGTTGCGGATGAGCCCTGGCAAGAACGGGATCGCCGATTCCCAGCCGAACGCGAGAAAAATGCCGATGAGCCCGGGCCGCCGTGAGATCAGCCCAACCAAAGTGAACAGCGCACCGTAGGCGAAAGCCCCCACGACCAGCGTCAGGAGGTAGCTCGGGATCTGGAGCAAGGTCGCTCCGGCGGAGTCGAAGCCATCGGCGGCCAGCAGCAGGAGCGCTGCGCCGATCCACGAGACCCCGAGCAGGATGCTGCAGATGAGCCAGGCACCGAGGGCCTTGCCGAGGAGGAGCGATCCACGCGACAGCGGGCGCACCAGCAAGTACGACAAGGTCCCGGTTTCGACCTCTCGGGCGACGAGGCCGGCGCCGAGCAGGAGCGGGAGCACCACCAACAGCACGCGCACGAAGCCGACGAAGAACAGCGGCACGATGTCGACGCCGCGTGGCAGCACCGGATCGAGCCAGCCGAAATCGATCGTCTTGAGCATTGCGACGAGAATCGCAAGCAGAACGGGTAGCGCCGCCAGGACCACTGGCGCCCGCAAACGTCGCCGGCGCCAGAAGAGCCGCCATTCGAGCATCATCGCCGCCGCGACGTCGTGCCGTCGCAACTTCGCGCCCGACCACGCGGGGGTCAAGACTCGCATCCTTCTCTCCTACCGCACCAGGTATTCGAACACCGACTGCAGGTCGTCGTCCAAGGGCTGCACTTCTTCGATGCCGAGGCTGCCTTCGTATCCGAGCTGGGTCATCTTGGCGAAGAACACGTCGGCGTGCGCGGTCTCGACCACGAGGACATCGGGCTCGTCGGTGAAACGCATGCCGCTCACGGCGCCGAGCTCCATCAGGCGAGCAGCGAGGCGGTGCGGTTCGCGGCAGCGCAAGCGCACGCGCCGGGCACGGTCCTCGATGAGATCGCGGATTTCGTGCACTTCGCCGTGCGCGAGGACCCGCCCCTGGTGCAGCAGCAGGATGTGCGGTGTCATCTGCTCGACCTCGTGCAGGATGTGACTCGACACCAGCACCGTGTGTCCTTCGCGCCCCAGCTCGACGACGAGATCCATCGTCTCGCGCCGCCCGATCGGATCCATCCCGTTCAAGGGCTCGTCGAGGAGGAGGACTTCGGGAGCCAGTGCCAGCGCTTGCGCCAGCTTGGCGCGCTGACGCATGCCTTTGGAGAACGCGGCCATGGGTTTGCGCAGCTTCGGCTCGAGCCCGACGCGTTCCAAGGCCTCTTCGGCCTTGCGCGACGCGTCGACTCCGACGAGACCCGACAAGCGCAACATCGACGCGATGAACTCCGGGGCGGAGAGCTCCGGATAGATGCTGTCGGTCTCGGGGCAGTACCCGACACGCCGGAATAGGTCCGGGTTGCCCCACGGATCGGTGCCGAGGATGCGAACGGCGCCGCGGCTCGGCCGAATCTGCGCCGTGAGGATCTTGAGCAAGGTCGATTTGCCGGCGCCGTTCGGACCCAAGAGTCCGGTGACACCGGGCTCGAGCGTGAAGCTCGCGCCCGAGAGCCCGATGACCTCGCCATACCAAAGCGACACGTCCTGCACTTCGAGCGTGGGCATCAAGATCCTCCCACCACGTCTACCGCTCGCACGCGCCGGAGGAGTAGCGCGATCGCGCCGGCGATCATCAGGAACAGCATCACGAGCGCCGCCCACGGCGATAGCTCGTAGGGCGGCTCGGCGCGGAACATCCAGCTGCACACCTGGTCGAGGAGCGAATCGAGCGACAGGAGGCGCCAGTTGTCGTTGTGCGTGAGCCCGGTGAGGATGTCGGCGGCGGCCATGGGGAGAAGCAACACGGCGACCAGCTGTCCGCTCGCAAGGCGCGGGCTGGAGGTCATGCTGGACACGGCCAAGGTCAAGCTGGTGAGGCTCGCGACGAGCAGCGTCGAGTAGCCCATGATCGCGAACGGCAAGTGCGGCTCGTCCCGCAGCCACTCGAGGCTCGCCGTGGCCACGCTCTTGAGGACGAGGAGGAGGATCGCCGGCACCCAGGTCACGAGCGACAGCAGCAACAACATCGGCACGGCCTTGCCGGCAAGGTAATCGGGCACGCGCAGCGGACGCGCCAGATAGATCTGCAGGGCGCGATAGCGCCGGTCGAGGGCGATGACCTCGGCACCGGCGGCGAGGCAGAGCATGTACTGCAGCAGGCGCTGGCGCATGAGGAAGAACTTCATCGTCCGGCCATCCAAGCTCACGAACGGAATGTCGCGCAGGAAGCCCAGGGCACCTTCCCGCGGCATGGTTTCGAGGTAGAGGATTCCGAGATAGGCGATGACGAACAGGCCGGAGACGAGGAGCAGAACGCGCACGCCGCGCCGGCGCAGCGCGACACGCAGCTGCGCCGCACCGAGTACGAAGGACGGGGGGCGATTCGAGCGTGTGCCTTGCCAGTGACGATAGGAAACGTCATGGATCGGCATGCGGTCCCCTGTCGACGGCCTGGGCGAACATTTCCACCAGCGATTCGCGCGCGGGCACCAGGTGGCGAATCTGGCATCCGCTGGTGTGCGCGGCATCGAACAGCAGGCGCACGCCGTGCGCTGGGGTCTGCACCAGCAGGGATCCACGCGGGCTCGACGTCGTGCGCGCGCCTCGAGCGAGGAGCGCGGCAGCGAAGGCTTCCGGAGCACCCTTGACCCGCACCTCGTAGGTCTCCTGTGCCGACTTCAGCAGATCCTCCATGCGTCCGGCGGTCAGCACACGGCCGTTGTGCAGGAGGACCACCTGGTCGCACACCGCCTCGACGTCCGGCAGCAGGTGCGAGGACAGCACGAGGTGAATGCCTTTCGCCGTCGCCAGATCACGGATCAACTTCAGCATTTCCTGGCGCCCGTTCGGGTCCAGACCATTCGTCGGTTCGTCGAGGATCAGGAGCTCGGGATCGTGGACCAGCGCCTGCGCCAGCTTGAGCCTCTGTCGCATGCCCTGCGAGTAGGTGGTCGCGATGCGATAACGCACCTCACCGAGACCGACGAAATAGAGGATTTCATGCGCCCGCTGCAGCGCGTCCGTGTGATCCAGGCCCGCCAGCTGGCCGCAGAGCGCGACGGAACCGACGGCGTTCATCGCGGGGATCAGCACGTCGTCTTCCGGGTGATAGCCGATGCGACGACGCAGTTCGTGGGCGTCGCGTCCGACCGGCTCACCCAGGACGCGAACGGATCCGGCGCTGGGAGCCACGAAGCCGAGGAGCGTGCGCAACAACGAGCTCTTGCCAGCGCCGTTGGGACCAAGAAGTCCGAGGGCACCCGACTCGAAGCGTAAGCTCACGTCCTGCAGCGCTTGCTGGCGCCCGTAGCGCACGCTCAGATGTTCGACTTCGAATCCCATCGCCCTTCCTCGAGCGCCGTCTTGGGTTTGCACTTCCGGGCTTTGACGTACGGAATGCCGCGCGGGTTGCGCCCGTCGAGGCATCCTGGGTCGCGACGCGCTGGGATGCAAGCCTGTGCTCGAGATTCGGCGTCTGCAGTGACGGCACGAAGAGCATGCTCGCTTGCCGGTCGAGACCTCGCGAGCGACACGAAAAAAACGTGAAAACACAAAAAACGGGGCGCCCGGAGGCGCCCCGAACTCGACATGTCACAAGAAGTTACATGGGCGGCATGGATGGAGCCGCGGTCTTCTTCCTGCGACGAGCCTTCTTGCGGCCACCCTTCTTACGGGTGCCCTTCTTGCGGCCAGCCTTCTTGCGGGTCCCCTTCTTGCGACCAGCCTTCTTGCGACCGGCCTTCTTCCGGGTGCCCTTCTTGCGGGTGCCCTTCTTGCGCCCGGCCTTCTTGCGGCCTGCGCGTTTCTTCCTTGCTGGCATCTTTCCTTACCACCTTTCTGTACGAGGACCGCCGCGAACTCGCGATTCCCGTTCTCGATCCTCGTGCCGCCACGAGCCGTGCTCGCAGCGCGCATTACTCCCCCGCGGAGGAGCAGCCTATGGAGGACCGAAACACGTCAGCACGAGTGCGACGCTTCCAGTCAGCTTCGCAGCATAGGTGCAACGAAAAAAACGCGTCAACAGAAAAACTGCATGAATCGCTCTTTTTTTTCGTCGACCTCCGATGTCGCATCCCCAGCACTTCGAC
Organism: Candidatus Krumholzibacteriia bacterium; assembly: GCA_035649435.1. Taxonomy (GTDB): domain Bacteria; phylum Krumholzibacteriota; class Krumholzibacteriia; genus DASRJW01. The sequence continues at coordinate 9,842 of DASRJO010000150.1, forward strand.
ATCGCGGTGTCGTGCGCATGCGAGCGCCATGCTCACGTGCGCTGGAAGACGTGGGATCAAGAAGCATGCCCTCGAACACGCGCGCGACATTTCGACTGCTGTCTTGCTGTCGGCAGAACATCTCGTGGGCGTCGCACTGCAGTATGGCGAGGCCTGTGAGCGCGCGACGACGTTCGCCTAAGTCGCTACGTCATAAGCAGTTGAAATGCACGTCGCAGCTTGGACGGCGGTCTCGCCGTGCGTGTGATGCGCAACCATCGGAGCCGTCGGAATCACGAAAGCGGATGCTGCGGCACGTCGTTCGGCTCGTCCGTCGATCGCACGCGCTGCGGCAGCATTGACACCCCCCGCGGCTCAGAATCATCCGCGCGGCGTGTGTTGGCACTTCGAGTACGGAAGCTCGCACGGTGCGCGGTGAAGAGTGTGTCCAAGACCGAAATGCGTGTGCTCCAGGACTCGATCATGCCCGCCGTGTGCAGACACAGTGCGGGTTTGCGGCGAATCGGGGGGTCGAGCACTGCGCGCGCGGGGCCACGAGGTGGATCGGCGAAGCCCCGGCCGATCCGAGGCACCCGAGGGAGAGAAAATGGAGGCGGCACCCAGATTCGAACTGGGGATGACGGTTTTGCAAACCGTTGCCTTACCACTTGGCGATGCCGCCGGATCGAACTGCAGAGCGAAGAGAGGATGGAGCGGGAAACGGGATTCGAACCCGCGACGTCCACCTTGGCAAGGTGGTGCTCTACCAACTGAGCTATTCCCGCTCGACCGCAGCAGATGTTACCGATCCCGCGCCGCGTGTCAATGCCCCTCTCGCCCCGGAGCCGCGGTAGAGCGCGCCGAAGCCGCGCCCACGGCGCCCCCGCGGCGTTTGGCCACGCTCAATGCGTAGACCTCGCGAACTCGCTGCGCGGAACGCGCCCATGAAAAATCCTGGCGCATGCAGGCTTGCACGAGGGTCCGCATGGTTGCTGCATTCTGGAACGCCTGCATGCAGCGTTGGACGGCGTCCAGGAGCGCTGTGGAGGTGTACGGCGTGAAAACGAACCCCGTTCCCGCTTCCCCGTTCCAATCCTGCACCGTGTCGACGAGCCCGCCGGTGTGCCGCACCACAGGGATGGTGCCGTAGCGCATGCTGTACATCTGGTTGAGCCCGCAGGGCTCGTACCTCGATGGCATCAGGAAGAAATCACTCCCGGCCTCGATCCATCGGGCCATTTCGTCGTCGTAATCGATGTGGACCGAAAGCTGCGCGGGACGCTGCTCCGCCGCCGCGCGCAGACGCGCCTCGAATGCAGGCTCGCCGCGGCCGAGAACGACGAGTTGCACCGGCAGAGCCAGAAGCTGTGGCAAGGCCTCGAGAACGAGATCGAGTCCCTTTTGCTCCACCAGGCGCGACACCATGCCGAGGAGCGCCACGTGTGGCGCGACGGCGAGCCCGCAGCGTCGCTGCAAGGCGCTCTTGCACTCCGCCTTGCCCTCTAGATGGTTGGCGTCGAACGGGTGAGGCAGCAGCGGGTCGCGTGCGGGGTCCCAAGCGCCGGTGTCGATGCCGTTCAGAATGCCGAATAACTCGTGCTCGCGCTCGCGCAACACCCCTTCCAGGCCCGCTCCCTGCTCCGGTGTGGACTGGATCTCACGTGCGTAGGTTGGGCTCACCGTGACCAGCGTGTCGGCGAAGACCAAGGCGCTCTTCATCAGGTTGATCCGGCCCCAGAACTCGAGCGCGCCCAGTGGTGCCATGAGCGTGGCCGGCAGTCCGGTGAGGCCGTAACGCTCGGCATCGTACACGCCTTGATAGGCGAGGTTGTGAATTCCGAACACGATGGCGCTCTGCTGCAGGAAGCCAGCGGGGACATCGGCACCCAGGGCGCGATAGGCCGCCGCCAGGGCGCAGTGATGATCGTTGAGGTGCAACACGTCGGGCGGGGGCCCGAGGACGGGGAGCGCCGCCAGCAGCGCGCGCGAGAAGAAGATCCAGCGCTCGAGCGCGTCGTCGTACTCGCCGCCCGTGGATGGATCCGCATAGATCCCTCGACGATCGAAGTAGCCGGGATGATCGAGGAGAAAGACTCGGACTGCAGGCGCCCCGGGAAGCCTGCCGTGCAGCACACCGGCGGTCTCGCTCCGCGACCCCACGCGCACCTCGAGCCGCACGTTCGCCAGCCGTTCGAATCCGAACGCGGCGCGATCGATGATGCCGTGCGCGGGCAGCACGATGCTCGTGTCGCAACCGGTCGCGGCGAGCGCCGGTGCGAGCCCGCCGATGACGTCGGCAAGCCCTCCGGTCTTGGCGTACGGCACCGACTCGGCGGCCGCGAGGACGACACGCATGCTCATCGTCAGCCTCCAACGCAAGCCGGTGGCTCACTCGAGACGAACGCGACGCAGCAGGATGGCAGCCTGCTCCGGGGGGGTCGGGTTGATGAAGAAATCGCTGCCCCACTCGAAACCGGCGACCTTGGTCAGCTTCGGCATGATCTCGAGATGCCAGTGGTAGAACTCGCTCACGTCCGCGCTGTTCGAGGGCGCCGTGTGCAGGACGTAGTTGAAGGGCACGCGTTCGAGCGCGATGTCGAGTCGCTGCAACGTCAGGCGCAGGATGGAGCTCAGGCGCTCCAGCTCGTCACGAGTCAGGGTTTCGAAGCGAGACGCATGGATTCTAGGCAGGATCCACGTCTCGTAGGGAAAGCGCGAGGCGAAGGGTTCGAGCGCCACGAAGCTGGCGTTTTCCTCGACCACGCGCGTTCCAGCCTCGGACTCTTGGCTCACGATGTCGCAGAAGACACAGCGCTCGTGCAGGTCGAAGTGCCGCCGTGCGCCCTCGATCTCCTCGCTCACGCGCTTGGGCACGACCGGCGTGGCGATGATCTGGGTGTGTGCGTGCTCGAGCGTGGCGCCGGCCTCTGCGCCTTGGTTTTTGAAGATGAGGACGTAGCGAAACCGCCGGTCCTGCTGCAAGTCGAGCATGCGTTGCAAGTAGGCGTCGAGGACGCGGACGACTTGTTCCGGCGCCATGTCGGCGAGCTGGACGTGATGCAGCGGCGATTCGATCACGACCTCGTGCGCACCAATGGCATTCATCATGTCGTACATCCCCACGGCGCGCCGGCCGAGATCCCCCTCGATGCGGAGCGCCGGGTATTTGTTCGGCACCACCCGCACTTGCCAGCCGGGAGCGTTGGGGCGCGGCTCCCCGGGCCGAAATGCCAGGATCTCGGGCGGCGTATGGCTCTCGCTGTCGGTGCAGAACGGACAGATTCCGCCCGTCGGTTGCTCGCGGTTGACGGTGAAGTCCGTCGGACGATTATTGCGCTCGGAGGCGATGATGACCCAGCGCCCGAGGATGGGATCCTTGCGAATCTCGTGCATGGAGCTTCTGGGTCGACCTCGCTTCCTACGGGGTGACGATCCGAGCCGGGACGGTGAAGGCAGAGACGTAACCCGCATCCTGCAGCTCTTGCTGCAGCTCCGAACAAGCGGCTTCGCTGTTGCAGTTGCCGATGCGGACCTTGTAGTACGGCGGCTCGAAGTCGAGCGACACGGGTTCCGTCCAACGCGCCGCCAGCTCGTCACGCAAGGTCGTGGCCGCATCGAGAGCGCGGCTCGCGAACACCTGCACGCGGAAGCCTGCCGTGCCGCCCTGCGCAATTGCTGTCGCCGCGGGCGGCGTCACGCCTGCCGCCGGCAACGACTCGACGGCGAAGCCCGTCTCGGTGTGCAGCCCTGCAGACGGTGGAATGTCGTGCGTGGGCGCTGGCTCGGCGCTGGCAGCGACAGTGCTCGTCGGTTCCGGCTCCACCGGAGGCGGAGTGGGGAAAGTCCCCTCGCGCTCCCAGGCATAGTTGGCTGCTGGTTCTGGCGTTCGCGCCACGCTGTTGCTTTGGCGTCGGAGCGTCCAGGAGCTGCAGCCGGCGACCACGATGCAGCCGCAGGCCAAGCTCCTCCCGATCCACCCACGTTCCCATCCCATCGGACACCTCCTGAAACAGGACCCATTTCGTCCCAACCGGGGGCTCACGGCCTGCGTGAGCCGCGATCGCCACGCGCTCGAGCCAGCGACCGATAGACATCCTCGGTCGCCCGCACGATGTCTTCCCAATTGTATGACGCGCGGGCGCGAGCGCACGCCTTTTGTCCGAGGGCCGCGGCTCGCTGTGGCTGCGTCAGGAGCTCAGCGAGAACGTGGCGCAGCGCGTCTGGATTCCCGACTGGAAAAGCAACTCCGGTGTCACCGATCGCCTCGAGGTTCTCGGCGATGTCGCTCACCACCACCGGCCGCGCGTGCGCCATGGCCTCGAGCACCGCGATCGGCAAGCCCTCGATTTCGGAGGGATGCACGCACACGGCGGCATTGGCGTACAGACTCTGCAACGTCGCCCCAGCTTGGTAGCCGGTGAACACGACGCGCGGGTCGGCCCGCGCCTGCAGGGCGCGGAGCGCCGCCGGCGACACGTGCACGTCCCCCACCACCGCCAGGCGATGCGCACCGTCGAGCGCCGCGAAGGCATCGAGCAAGGTCCCGAGGCCACGGTCGGCCAAGATCCGTCCCACGAAGAGAACGTAGCCTTCGGGACGTAATCCCCACTGCGCCAGCGCTGCGTCGCCGTCGGGGATGTCGAAGGTCGCACCATTGGGGATGTAATGGGCTTGGCGCCCGTAGGTGTCCTGCACGTAGCGCTGCAACAGATGCGACACCGCGATGACCGCGCCGGCGTGACGAATCGCGGTTCGTTCTCCCTGACGCAGGAACCAGCGCGCCGCCGGTCCCCACTTGCGCTGGCGCCAGTCCTGCGCGTGATAGGTGAAGACCGTGCGCGCGCGCTTCCCCGCCCAGGGCAGGAACAATCCAGGACCGATGCCATGAAAGTGCAGGATGTCGTAGCCGCCGCGCACGGCGCTCTCGATCGCGCACAGCGCGGTGTGCGAGGCGGCGTCGAAATGCTTCGTCTGCAAGCTCGGGCGCCGCAGCAGCCGGACGCCATCACACGTCGCTGTGCGCACCGGATGATAGGCGCGAGTGAAGACATCGACGCGATGTCCGCGTTGCACCAGACGCCGTGCTAGCTCTTCCACATGGCGTTCGATGCCACCATGACGAGCGGGGATGCCTTTGCTTCCCAGCATGGCGATGCGCAACGAGCGCGGCGGCGGACCGATTTCGTTGCGAGGCTCCGGGCTCCGTTCCCTGTTCACGCCAGGACCTCGGCGTAGGCTCGCTCGGTCGCGTCCAAATGCTGCTCCAGCGTGTGGTGTGACCGCGCCGCCTGCAGCGCGCCCGCGCCGAGCCGCCGCATCCTCTCCGGAGCCGCCAAGGCGGCTTGCAACCGCTCGCTCCATGCTGCGATGTCGCCCGTCGGCACCAATTCCCCGCTCAAACCCGGAATCACGAGTTCCGGAACGCCGCCGACGCCGGTCGCGAGGACCGCCCGCCCGAGCGCCATCGATTCCAGCACGGCGAAGGGCGCGTTCTCCAAACACTCCGACGGCAGAACGCTGAACTGTGCCAGGCCGATCTCGCGCCAGAGCGCTTCGGCCGGCAGGTGACCACGGAATTCGATCCGGCCCGGCGCTGCCGCCGCCGCGAGCGCACGCAGCTCGGGCTCGAGCGCACCGCTGCCGCAGAGTACCAGAGTGCCCTGCGGCAGCCTGGACGCGGCGTGCACGAGAGTGCGCAGTCCCTTCTCTGCGCTCAACCGTCCGGCGTAGACGAAGCGATCGGGCTGTGGCTCGAAGGGAGCGGCTTGCTCACCGGCGTCGGCGAAGTTCGGCACGTGGCGCAGGCGCTCCATGTCGATGCCGCCGCGCACAAGGATTCCGGCCATGAACCGACTCGGGACGAGAAACAGGCGCACGACATCGTAGCTGCCGCGGTGCGCGTGCAGCGACGACTCAGCGGCCAGAAGCGCGCTCGCCGCCCAGGATCCGGCACAGCGATAGCGGAGACACGCCTGCGGCCCCTCGTGCAGGCACGCGTCGCAGGGGCTGCCTTGCCGCATCATGTCGTAGCGCGGGCAGACGAGCTTGTAATCGTGCACCGTCATCAGCACCGGCACGCCACGGGCGCGAGCCGCGTCGAGAATGGAAGGCGTGAGTTGATGGTAAATGTTGTGAACGTGCACCACTTCGGCGCGTGTTCGGCGCAGGAACACGTCGAATTTTCGGCGCGCGGCGACCGAATACAGCATCGCGGCGGCGTCCCGATACCGCCGCATGCCGGGGGCGTGGTAGTCGCGCGCGGGCACGACCTCCACGTTTTCACCCTGGACGCGGTTCTCCGGGTGCGCAGTGCCGAAGTAGGACACGGTGTGCCCCCGCGCGGTCAGTCCAGCGCCTAAGCCGAGCACGGCACGCTCGGCACCGCCGCGCGGGTGGAGGAACTTGTTCGCCAGGAGTACGCGCATGCATGCGGGCGGGGATTCGACACACCGGGGCGCGGCCGGCCCGACCTGCCGTCAGTATAGGCGGCCTCATGAGCGGGCGGGGGCACGGCTGCGGCGGCCCGCAGGTCAGGACTCGAACACGGGATAACCGATGTCCACCAACTGACCGTCCGCGCGCATCGACTCGCAGGCGGCCTCGAGCACACGCACGACCGCCAAGCCTTCCTCGGAGTTCGAGCGCGGGTGCTGGCCGTTCTCGACGCAATCCACGAAGTGCCGGCACTCGACCTTGAGTGGTTCGGAATCGTCGAGGCGCGGGGTGAGAATGTCCCCGAAGCGATAGCTGAGCGAGAATTCACCGAAGTTGTCGTAGTGCGGCGGGACGTTCACGCCCTTGTCATAGACCCGGATCTTCTCCAGCGTCGAGACGTCGTCGTAGACCAGCATCTTGCGCGAACCGACGACGGTCGTGCGCCGAATCTTGCACGGGTCGAGCCAGCTGACGTGGATGTTGGCGATGACCCCATCGGGGTAGCTGAGATCGATGAAAGCCACGTCCTCGATTCCCGGCCGGACCGAGCTCTTGCCATGGGCGGCGACGCGCTCGGGGCGGCTGCCGAGAACGTAGTTCATGATCGCAATGTCGTGCGGTGCCAGATCCCAGATCACGTTGATATCGGGCTGGAACACTCCCAGGTTCACCCGCGTGCTGTTGATGTAATAGATCGTACCCAGCTCGCCGGCGCGGATGAGATCGCGGATCTTGTTCACCGCCGCGGTGTAGACGAAGGTGTGCCCAACCATGAGCGTGCGCCGCCGGGCGCTGGCCTCGGCCGCCAGTTGCATGCACTGGTCGCTCGACTGGGCCAGTGGTTTCTCGACGAACACGTGCTTGCCGGCGCGGAGCGCCGCCATCGCCAGCGCGTGATGGGTGGAAACCGGCGTGGCGATGGCCACGGCGCCGATTTCCGGATCGTCGAGGATCTCGTGCGGATCGCATGTCGTGCGCAACGTCGGGTAGAGATCGCGCATGTGCTCGAGACGCGCCGCATCGAGGTCGGCGCAGCGACTCACGCGCGAGCGCTGCGGGATCTGGAAGTTGCGGATGAGATTCGGCCCCCAATAGCCGCAGCCGATGACGCCGATGTGAAGCACGGATGTCCCCTCGTCTTGCCAGCCGTTGTCAGTACGCCCCGTCACCCTTGACCATGACCGGCAAGGTGCGGGCCATGATCCACAAGTCCATGAGCGTGCTGCGATGATCGATGTAATAGAGATCGAGCTGCACCATCTCGTCGAATGGCACGCTGCTCCGGCCGCTGACTTGCCACAGTCCGGTGATCCCGGGCTTGGCGGTCAGCCGACGCTTGTGCCAGTCCTGATAGTGCTCGAGTTCGTACAGCACCGGCGGGCGTGGCCCCACGAGACTCATCTCGCCGCGCAGGACATTGAGGATCTGCGGCAGCTCGTCCAGACTGGTGCGGCGCAGCATTTGACCCACGCGCGTGATGCGCGGGTCGCGTGTCATCTTGTACACGGTGGAGCCCGCACTCTCGCGCGCGTGCCCGTTGCCGTTGGCCTCGGCATGATGGCCACGGCCGTTGCCGTTGCCATGGCCGTGGGCGCCATGACCATTGCCGTTGCCGCAAATGAAGTTACGTGCGAACTCGCGATGCGGGCCGTCGTCGGAGTTGTGCTGCATGGTGCGGAACTTGTAGCAGCGGAAGGCGCGCCCGCCACGCCCGACACGTTGCTGCACGAAGAACACGGGACCGGAAGACGTCGCCTTGATGCACAGGGCGACGAGGAGGAAGAGCGGCGCCGTGATCAGCAGGATGAGACCGGCGACGCCGAAGTCCAACACTTGTTTCAAGGTCAGGCTGGCGCGGGGCCAATGCCCGAGCGAGGGTGTGGATGGCATCCCGACGGCGAAGCCGTCTCCCACGGTCGGGGTGTGGAGAGGCGGTGCTGCGGGAGACCGGGTCCTGGCTTTGGCTGTGATCAGCGAAGTCGGTGTCATGGTGGGTTGTCTCCGTCATCCGCTCAGCGAAGCGGCTTGTGTCATCACCTCGCACACCTGTTCGATGTGCGCCTCGGTCAACTCGGGGTACATCGGCAGAGAAAGGATTTCCTCTGCCAGAAGCTCGGCATTCGGATAGCTGCCTGGCCCCAGGCCCAAGAACGCATAGGCCGCGCTCTGGTGGATGGGAACCGGGTAATGCAAACCGAACCCGATGCCATGGTCTCGCAACGCATGCACGACGGCGGAACGTCGGGGATGCCTGACCACGTAGAGGTGGTACACATGATCCTCTTCGGCGGCCAACGGTGCCGGAAGGCGAAATTCCGAACCGCGCAAGGCCGCGTCGTAGAGCGCCGCCACCCGACGCCGGCCTGCATTCCATGATTCGAGGTGCGGCAGCTTGACGCGCAGCACTGCGGCTTGCAGCGAGTCCAAGCGCGCGTTGGTGCCGATCCGCACGTGGTCGTACTTGGCGATCTGGCCATGGTCGCGCAGCTGCCGAATGGCCGTGGCGAGGACCGCGTCCCGTGTGGTGACGGCTCCTGCATCGCCGAACGCACCGAGGTTCTTGCCCGGATAGAAGCTCCAGGCGGCAGCGATCCCCACGCTCCCGACTGGCCGGCGAGCGAACCGGGCTCCGTGCGCCTGACAGGCATCTTCGATCAGGTGAATGCCGCGCTCGCGCGCCAGCCGCTGCAGTGCCTCTAGCGGCGCGGTGCGCCCGAACAGGTGCACGGCGACGACGGCACGAGTGCGAGGGGTGATCGCAGCCGCCACACGCGCCGGGTCGATCTGCTGCGTTTCCAAGTCGACATCGGCGAACACCGGTTTCGCGCCCACGAGGGAGATGCTTTCGGCCGTGGCGATGAAGGTGTTCGGCTGCAGGATGACCTCGTCGCCCGGTCCGATGTCGAGTCCGCGCAAAATCAGCACCAACGCCGACGTGCCGGAATCGACTCCGATCGCGTGCTCGACTTCGCACGCGCGCGCGAATTCTGCTTCGAACGCGGGAACTTCGGGGCCGAGGATGAAGCCGCACGAATCCACGACGCGGCGGATCGCCGCGTCCAGTTCGTTCCTCAGGGGCGTTATCTGGCTGTGCAAGTCAAGGAACGGAACCTGTGACGGCATGGGAGGCATTATAACACCCGCCCTAGTGCGCAACCACTACAAGCGCTGGATGCGAGGTTCCGAACCCGTTGTTGCGACGGAAGCTCCGCGTGCGCCTCGCGAACGACCCGGATGGGGTCCTCGACAGGCTCTCGTTCAAGAGCTGGAAGGTTTCGTCGCAGGCTCATGGCGACTCCCAGATCTCGAGCCCGTTGGCTGGCACGCGCACGGCCTGCGCATATGCATAGTCGCGCTTCGCCAACCCGTCGCGTGCGAACTCGCCGGCCTCTGCCGCGTCGGTGAAATCGCCCACCAGAACACGGGTCCATTCTCGGCCGTGTGACAGGGCGGACTGCAGGTAGAGCCGGCGGCCTGGCGGCAGCTTGAGCGAGCGGGCAAAGTCCTCCGCTTCGCGTCGCTCTTGATACGACGCGAGATGCACCAGGATCTTGGCGTTGGCCGCGGGCTGCATCCCCTGCGTGCTGGGCTGCATTGTTTGCGGGGTTGGCTGCTCCGCCGAGGCCGCGGAAGCGATTCCCGCGAGCGACGGGCTCCGCCCCACGTTCGAGCGCGCCGGTCGCGTTCCCATGTATGTCGCGAACACCACCGCGCCGATGCCCACGACCGCGCCGGCCCCGACCCAGAGTCGTTGCCACGGGCCCGAAGGTCGGGTGCCGCGCAGTCGCAAGCCCATTTCGCGCGCATCGACGGTCCGCATCGCTTCGCGGACGTGCTTGGTCGTGACCGTGCCAGTCTCCTCGACGAAGGCGATGAGGAGCGAGGCATCGCAGATCTTGTTGATGTCCCGCGGCACCCCCCGCGTCAGGCGATGGATGACCAGTGCCGCCTCGGAGGTGAAGGCGACGGGTCGCCCCGGGTTCGCCATGTTCAGCCGATGGGCGATGTACTGCCCCGTTTCTTCGCGGGTCAAAGGTCCGAGGTGGATGAACAACTCGACGCGCTGACGCAGCTGGCGCAGGGAGTGCGATTCGAGGAGCGCCAGAAGTTCCGGCTGTGCCACGAGCACGATGTGCAGCAGTTTTTCGTGGCGGGTTTCGAGGTTGGTGAGTAGTCGCAGCTCCTCCAGCGCCTCGGGCGATAGAACTTGCGCCTCGTCGACGAACAGCACCGTGCGGCGGCCGGCCTGACGATGGCGCAACAGGTCATCGTAGAGAGCGCGCGTCAGCTCGAGTTTGCTCTCGCCTTGAACCTGGCAATGGAGCTCGTCGGCCAGCGCGCGCAACAATTGCGCACCGCTCAGCGAAGGGTTGAACAAATATGCGGTCCGCACGTCACCGCGCGCCTCGTCGAGGCAGCGGTTGACGAGTGTGGTCTTGCCGGTGCCGACCTCCCCCGTCATGACCACGATGCCCTTGCCGTCGCGCACCGCATATTCGAGTCGCGTCAAACCCTCGCGCGCGCTCTCCGACACAAACAACATGCTCGGGTCGGCAACGAGCCGGAAGGGCGATTTGACGAAACGATAGTAGCTCTCGTACACGGCCATCCTCTTGCGATCAATACGCGCCCTTGCGGGCGATCACCGCCGGCAAGGTATGCAACACGATCCACAGGTCGAACATCAGACCGCGTCGGCGCAAGTACTCGAGGTCGAGTCGCATCCATTCATCGAAGCCGACGTGACTGCGGCCGGCGATCTGCCACAGACAGGTGATGCCGGGCTTGATCTCGAGCCGGCGCCGGTGCCACGGAGCGTAGAGCTCGACCTCGGCAGGGATCTGCGGTCGCGGCCCGACGACGGACATGGTGCCCTGCAACACACAAAGGAGCTGCGGAACCTCGTCCAAGCTGCTGCGGCGCAAAAATGACCCGACGCGTGTGATGCGCGGATCATCGCGGATCTTGAATGCGGGCCCTGACGCCTCGTTGAGCCCCGCCAGAGTCGCTTTCATCGACTCGGCGTCCTGGACCATCGAACGGAACTTGTAACAGGTGAACAGCCTGCCCTTCCGGCCCACGCGCCGTTGCGCGAAGAGCACCGCACCGGGTGAATCGAGCTTGATGAGCGCGATCACGAACGGCAGGAGCGGCAGAAGAAGGACGAGGCCGCAGAGGGCGAACACCAGATCGAACAGGCGCTTGCCGATCCGGTAGGCGACTGGGTCGCTGAGCTCGAACTGCCAATCCGGTGCCGCCTGCACCACGGAGGGGCGCGGGCAGTCCGATTCCACAGGCAGGGTCTGCAACCTCGAAACGGAGGACACGCGCCCTTCTTCCTTCACACAAGCTGTTGGGTCGATGCGCTGTCACACCGCGACTTGTCCCGCATGCTCACCCGGCGACGTGCGGGCCATGGTCGTGGCGCTGGCGAAAGACTCGATAGCGAAGGGGGCTCGTGAACCTCCGAGGAACGCTTGAGAATCGTGCTCGGCGGCGGAGTATATCAACCCAAGTGGTTGACTGTCAAACAACTCCCCGTTTGGCAGTGGTTCAATTCACCCACTGCCGCCGAAGGTCGCCGAGTCTTAGGAGGCGCGTCACCGAGTCGCCGCCGCGGAATCGGGGTCGCCATCGGTGAGCAAGGCGTGGAGGAGGGGGATCAGGATCTCGTGGTGGCCGACGATCGGAAGGCCGCGGCCGGAGGTCTGGGTCGGGCGCCGGAGGACGTTCTCCGCCGGCCGGTAGTGTTGCAGCATGTCCAGGTTCGCTGTGGTGAAGTCGCGGACGGGGCCGAGGACGTTGCGTGCCACGGTCAAGGCCTTGAGGAACACCTCCGGCATCACCACCGCCGAGCCGAGGTTCACCACCACCCCACCCTGGTTGAGACCGCCGAGCGCGGCGGCCAGGATGCGAAAATCGCGCAAGGACAGCTCGCCCATGCTGGCGCCGCAGGCCTCGGGGTGTTGGTGCAGGATGTCGCCTCCGATCGAGACGTGCACGGTGAAGGGAACGGCGGCGCGGTAAGCCTGGGCGAGCAAGCTCGCCTCTGCATGCGGCGCCTGCGCCTCCTGCAGCGCGCGTCCCAGGCACTCCCCCATGCCTTCTTTGCGTTCACGGCCCTGGCGAAAGGCTTGGAACATGAAAGCCGGGGTCTCCCGCACCATGCCGAAGATACCGCGCTCCAAGGTGTCCGCCACATCCTCCGAAGTACGGCCGAACAATGACGCCTCCACATCGTGGATGGTGCAGGAGCCATTGCTGGCAAAGTGCGTAATGAAACCGCGCCGCATGAGATCGACGAGGTACGGCGAGACGCCTGTCTTCATCACGTGGCCGCCGAGCATGAACAAGCGCGTCTTCCCCGCGGCGCGGGCGGCGCGCAGCCGCTCGACCAGCGTCTGCAAATGTTCTGCCGCCAGCAGCCCGGGCAGGCGCGCGAGCCACGCTGCCGCTCCAGGCAACGGCCCGGGTCGGCCGAATTGCTCGACGCTCACCTTGCTGTCACGTTCGTGGATGCTGACCGTCTGCACGCGGGACAAGTCGATTTCATCGTAGCGCGACATTCCATCACCTCGTTGTCGAGACCATGGCCGGGGGCACGGTGCCGCCGGCGCCGAGGCGAAAATCGTCGAGGACCGCGGCGATGGCGCCGACGAGCACTTGCGATTTCATCAACACCGGCATGCGCACGGCGTCGTCGGTGATCCACACCTCGAGCCGTCCCTTCTGCTTGAACACGGCCTCGCCGAGCAGCATTGGCTCGAGCACCAGGCAGTCGAACGTGCCGGCGTCCACCGTGATGCGCTCGCGCCGGTGCACCTTGACCTCCATGGCGTAGTTCTTGCCGTTGTCGTGATTCGGAATATAGATGGATTGCCCGACCGCGAGGTCCAAGGTGCGCACGTAATAGAACGAGGACAGCACGTCTTGGACGTTCTCCAGGACCTCGCACTCGCGTTTGCCGTCGATGGATGCAACATGACGTTCCTGGTCGAACACGACCCACAGATCGCGGTTGTACTTGCCTTCACGCAGGTGCTTCTCGAAGCGGACGGAACGCAGGTGCAACGTGTCGAGGAAAGACTCGACGCGGTCGTTGACCTCGAACACGGTCGAGAACATCTTGCTCGAGCGTGCTGTCGTGACGCAGTGATAGGTTGGACGGCCTTCGCGCATGCGGATCGTGGGGTCGATGGCCATGGTGGCGCGGCCCGCCGTCACCAGGCCGTATTGGACCGAGAACTCCAGCTGCTCACCGGGAGCGAAGCCGACCCGGCTCGGGAGGCGAGGCGGCATCGGGTCGGGGATCTTCCCGATCGTGCCGCATTCTTCCGGGGACTGCGCCGGAAGGGCACGCGGCAGGAACACCACGGCGCTTGCGAGCAGCAGTAGCGCACTCGCCCAGGTTCCTGGCACTCCCTCACCACCCGCTCTTCGGCTCATCCCTTCCGTCCCTGGCTCAGTCCTCCAACCCCCCCGGCAGCGCCCCGGTTCCAGGGGGCCCCGGCCAGACCTCGACCCACGTTACTCGGGGAGGGGTCGCACTTCCACGCCGAAGGCAGTTCGAGACCGTCCCAGGTACGCGAGCGCTCGGCGGGCGACTTCTTCGGCTGCGAGCAGGTGCATGCAAAGATGATGCAGGCACTGGGTGAGATTGCATGCCGCACACGGAACGCCGGCGCGAACCCAGGCGTGCGGGCCGCTCGGCGGAACCCAAGCCACGGGATGGGTCGGGCCCAGGATGGTCAATGTCGGCGTTCCGCACGCGACCCCCAAGTGCTTGACGCCCGAGTCGTTGCTGATCAGGAGATCGAGCCGGGCCAGAATGCCTGCAAGCTCGTCCACACTCGTTGCAGGTGCAAGAACCGCCGGCAGCGACATTCTGGACTGCACTTCCGTGGCGAGCGTGCGTTCGCCGGGTCCCCACAGAAGCAGCACGCGGCAGCCTGCAGCCACGAGACGATCCCCGAGCTCCACCCAGGACGAGGGCGGGTACGTCTTCGCCTGCCAAGTGCCGGCGGGCGACAAGCCGACACGCGGTCCAGTCGGAAGTTCCTGCTCCACCACGCGCGCCATGCGCGACGCGATCGCGGTGTCGGGAACGAAGACGAGTGAATCGTCGGCGAGAGCGGGTCCGGTCGCGCCGCAGCGTGCGACGATATCCAGGCCGACGCGCGCGGCGTACTGGAGGCTGCGGCGTCCGCGGCGATCGCTGTCGCGCGCGATGCGCAAGTTGTACAAGCGGCCGCGCCCGCGCAACGCATAGCCGACGCGATTGCGCGCACCCGAAAACAGGGCCAGCAACGCCGTCCGCGGCGAGCCGTGCAGGTCGATGACCAGGTCGAAGTGCTGCCGTCGCAGGTCGCGTGCGAGCGCCCACCATGCACCGCGACGTCGCGGCAGCCGGCGCGGCAAGGGCCACACGCGATCGATGTCCGGGTTGCGCTGCAGCACGGGAAGGAGCCCGTCGTCGACGGCGACATGCAGCGCGACCGCGGGAAATCCGTGCTTCAACGCGCGCAACGCCGGCGTCGCCAGCAGCACGTCGCCGAGCGCGCGCGGGCGCAATACGAGAATGCGCCGCACCGTGCCGCGCACGGGGAGTCGCGCCACGTCGCTCACGACGCGCACTCGCGCGCGACGGATACCCCGTGCACGAGCTGCAGCAAGTTGGATTCGACGTCCTCGACGCTGAGTTGAGCCATGCACGCCTGGGTCGGACACTGGGTGCGATCGCAGCGGCTGCAGTCCAATCCCGCATGCAACACACGAAAGGGGCCGAATGGCGCATAAGGAAACCAGATCGAAGGCACTGTCGGCCCGAACAGCGCCAACGTCGGCCGGCCGAGGCCCACGCTCGCATGCACGATGCCGCCGTCGACCGCGACGGTTGCATCGGCCGCTGCGATCCAAGCGAGGAGCGTGCGCAGCGGCAGCACCGGAAGCTCCTGCAAGCCCGGCACCGCCTTCACAAGCGCCGCGCTGCGTTCGCGCCCCTGCGGTGCCGTCGACACGACGACGTGGAGTCCATGCGCTTGCAGGCGCCGGGCGAGAGCGGCGCAGGATGCTTGCGGCCACTCCTTGGCGGGCTGCGTCGCCGTCCAATGCATGAACACCGTCTTGCGTCCTGCCGCGATCCGCGCCAGCTCTGAGGCCGGTCCCGCCGTTTCAGCCGGGGTCAAGACCATGCGCGGCCGTTCGGGCACGAGCGGCCCAACGCCCAAGAGCGCCGCGGCATCGAGGTGCTGCGACAGCGCACTCCTGCCCAGCGGCAAACGGCGTGCGTGCGTGTACAAGTGCCGGCGATGCCGACGCGCCTCGCCGATCCTGAGCGGCGCCCGCGTCGCCCAGGTGAGGAGCGCGCTGCGCGGGTTCGCCAGCAAGTCGATGACGACATCGAAGCGCTCCTCGCGGAGACGAGCCGCCACGTGCAAGTTGCTGCGCAGCGTGCGCTCGACGCACCACAGTCGATCCACGTCCGGATGTGCGCGCAAGATCTCGAGCGGGCCCGGTTCCGCCAGATAATGCAATTCGGCAGTCGGAAACGCCCGTCGCAACACCTGCACCAGCGGCAGCGACAACACCACGTCGCCAATGAAGCGCAAGCGCGTGACCAGGATTTTGCCGCCGCCACGGCAGCGAGTCGCCGCAGCCTCGAGTCTGGGGTCGCTGTTCATGCGGGCTCGATTCGCTCGCCATCGCGGTGCAGCGCGCTGCTCGAATGGTCCTTCGGATCGCCGACCACCAAGGTGCGCACGCCCAATTGCCGCGCGATCTCGTACTCCGGCACCGTCTCGACGGTGTAATCGGTGCCCTTGGCATGGAATGCGGGGCGCAGCACGTGCAGCAGCCGGCTCACGTCGAGCTCCTCGAATCGAACGACGAAATCCACCGCGCGCAAAGCCAGCAACAACTCGGCGCGCTCGCGCTCGGGGATGCGCGGACGCCCGCTGCCCTTGAGCGCTCGCACTGAGGCATCGGAGTTCAAGCCAACCACCAGGACCGCGCCGGTGTCACGCGCGGCCTGCAAATAGCGCACGTGCCCGACATGCAGCACATCGAAGCAGCCGTTGGCGAGGACAACGGGTGCGAGCCCGAGTTGTCGCAGGTGCTGCGACAGACGTTCCACGTCCTCGAAATAGCGCTCGAGCTTCATCGCAGTGCGGCGTCGCGGTGCAGGCACTCCTGCACCGAGGCGCGATCGGTGACGGCTGGACCCCGCTGCTGGACCACGCGCGAGGCGGCATAGTTGGCGAGCCGGGCGGCATCGCGCACCGTGGCACCGGATGCGAGCGCCAGCACCACGGTCGCCGCCACGGTGTCGCCGGCGCCGGCGACGTCCACGGCATCGGCACCGAAGGCGGGCAGATGCCACGGCTTCGCGCCATCGAAAACCGTCATCCCGAGCCGTCCGCGCGTCACGATCAATGTCGGGCACTGCAGTCGCCGCTGCATCTCGCCGCCGGCGGCCTCGACGGCTGCGTCGTCCGTCAATGCGCGATCCAGGAGCGCTTCGAGCTCGGTTTCGTTCGGTGTGGCGCAATGAATGCCAGCGAACTCTTGCAGCGCGTAACGCGAGTCGGCGACGACGGGAACTCCGGCGGCTCGACAGCGGCCCAGGATGAACGCACGAGACGCCGCATCCAGCACCTGGCCACCGTAGTCGCAAAGCAGGATGCCGCTCGTCCCTGCGAGCGCCGCTTCCACCACCGCATGCAGCGCAGGACGCCATGTGTCCGGATCCGGATAGTCCGCGTCGTGATCGAGGCGCATCACCTGCTGCTGCACGGTATGCAGGTCGCCGGCAGTGAAGCGGGTCTTGCGCCAGGTGACGCCCTCTGGCACGGTCACCAGGTGCCGCGTCACGATCCCGTCGCGCGCGAGCAATTCATGCAGCGTGCGACCGGCCTCGTCGTCCCCGAGCAAACCCACCGCGACCGCCGTGCCGCCGAGGCTCGCGACGTTGCGCGCGGCATTGCCGGCGCATCCCGGCAAGCAATCGGTGCCTTGATGGCGCAGGATGAGCACCGGCGCTTCGCGCGAGATGCGCGTGGTGCGGCCATGGACGAACTCGTCCAGCGCGAGATCACCGAGGATCGCAATGCGCTGGCGCGCGAATGCCTCGAGGATGGTTTCCAAACGCGCGGTGAGTTTTGGCTCCAACATGTCCGGCATCATAGCCGAGACGGCTGCGGCGATGAATCCGGAGAGATCGCGGCGAGCAGGCCGTGGAGCGCTACAACTAGTTGTGCGGGCTCGATTTGCAGCATGCAGGGAAAGTCGATCGGGCACCTCCTGCGGTAGCACGGTGCGCACGGAACCGGATGCACGACCCAGGTCGCGCTTGGACCGAGCGGGTGTGTCCAGGCCGGATTCGTCGAGCCGAAGACGCCGACCACGGGTGTGCCGAGCGCGGCAGCGAGGTGCATGACGCCGCTATCGTTGGACAACACGCCGCGCGCCCGTGCCAGGATGCCGACCAGCGCTCCCTGCGTCGTGCGTCCGGCGAGATCCACAGCCGCAGGCAAGTGCGAACGCGTGGCAGCCGTGGCGGGGGCATCGTCGCGCCCACCCACGAGCACGACGGCACAAGCGAGGTCGCGCGCCAATGTGGCAGCGGCGGCGGCGAAGCGTTCGGGTGGATAGCGCTTGGCCGGTCCATAGCGCGCTCCGGGCGCAAGCACGAGGAACGCCTGCGAAGGTTCGACGCCTTGCCCGCGTAAGACTTCCTCCCCCTCCAAGATCTCCTCGCGGCTCGCGTGCAGCCAGGGCCAGCGCGACATTGCATTCGCCGTGTCGGCGAGTTCCGGCGCCGCATCCACGCCGCAGATTTGGAGCGCGTGCGCGCCGAGACTGGCGTAGGCGCGTGAGAGATGGGTGGCGCGTCCGGCAGCTGCAATCGGATCGGTGAGGAGAAACGCACGTCCCCCGACGCGTTCGCCGACGCTCCGCTCCGCTCCGCTCGCCATCGCCATCCATGCGGCGCTGGCCGACGGTGGCAGGACGAGTGCTGCGGCGTAGCGCTGCGAGCGCAGTTGCCATGCAGACTGCAATCGCTGCCAGCGCGATGCTGCCGACACCGGGTGCAAGCGCTCGGGGGCCGTGACCTCGGCAAAGATGCGCTCGGTTCCCCGGCGTGCCAGCAGGTCGACGCTCGCTCCTGCATCCGCGAGGGCGTGCAGCGCCGGCAGGCTGAGCACCGCATCCCCGAGCCAGCTCGGGGCGATGACCAATAGCCGGGTCGATCGCGCCACGGCGTCACCCCACCTGCAGTTGCCGCAAGCGCGCGTACGATCCATCTGCCGCGAGCAGCTGATCGTGGGTGCCGCGTTCGACGATGCGGCCATTTTCGATGACCAGGATCATGTCCGCGCGCTGCACGGTCGACAACCGATGCGCCACGAGGAATGTCGTGCGTCCGCGCATGAGCCTTTCCATGGCTTCCTGGATCAAATGCTCGCTGCGGGAGTCGAGATTGGAGGTGGCCTCGTCGAAGACGAGGATCTTCGGATCGCGAAGGATCGCGCGTGCGATCGACAACCGCTGGCGCTCCCCTCCCGAGAACATGACGCCGCGTTCTCCCACCGGGGTATCGTAGCCGCGCGGCAAGCGCGCGATGAAGTCGTGCGCGTTGGCGGCGCGGGCCGCCGCCACCAGGCGTTCCTCGTCGACGTCCGGCAATCCGTAGGCGATGTTGGCGCGCACGCTGTCGTTGAACAGGATGACCTCCTGCGTCACCATGCCGATCAGCCCGCGCAACGAGTCGAGCGACAGATCGCGGATGTCGGTGCCATCGAGAAGGATGCGACCGCTGGTGGTCTCGACGAAACGCGGCACGAGGTCGACGAACGTCGACTTGCCGGCGCCGCTCGGGCCGACGAGCGCCACCACTTGTCCCGGCCGGACGACGACATCCACGTCCTGCAGCACCGGCCGTCCCGCTTCGTAGGCGAAGCTCACGCCGTCGAAGCGCAACTCGCGCTCGAACGCGGCGGTACAGCCGAGATGGCGCGGCGGTTCGGTCGGCAGATCGAGCAGGGCAAAGACCCGTTCGGCCGCCGCCATGCCCTCTTGCATCGTGTTGTGCACTCCGATCAAGGCCTTCACCGGCTCGGCCAGCCAGATCATCGCGGTCAGGAAGAGGAACAGACGATCGGGCGGCAGCTCTCCCATCAGCACCAGGCGCCCCCCGAACCAGAGGATGGCGACGAGCCCCAGCACGGCGATCATCTCGGCCACCGGCGGGGCCAGCGCTTGGAGGCGTCTCACCTTCATGTAAGACTTGAAGTAACTGTCGTTGTACTTGCTGAAACGGCGAGTTTCGAATTCGTGCATGCCGAAGGCCTTGACGATTCGCGCGCCGGCGACCGTTTCCTGCACCACGCTCGCCATGTCTGCCATGCGTTCCTGGGCCTGACCGCTGCGCCGGCGCAAGCGCTTCCCCAGCTTGGCGATGAGCAGTGCGTTGGGTGGCAGGACCAGGACCGCCACCAGGGCCAACTTCCAGGATGCGAACATGAGAATCCCGAGGGCGATGAGGAGCATGAGCACGTTGCGCATCACCGAGAGAGCGCCGCCGACGAGCGCGATCCGCATCAAGCCGACGTCGTTGACCAGACGCGAGATGAACGTGCCGGTGCGCTCGCGCGCGAAGACTCCGAGCGGCATCTCAACGATGTGCCGGTACACCATCAAGCGCAGATCGCGCAGCGTGCTCTGTTCCAGATGATTGGTGAGGAAGGTCTGGGCGTAATGGAAGAAGTTCTTGAGCAGGAAAAGCCCGAGCGCCAGCAAGCAGAAGCGGCCGAGAGCGAGCAGGCGATCGCCGCCCAGGAGAAAGGCCTCGAACCGGGCACGCCAGGCAGCCAGGAGCGTCGTCGCCGCTTGCGGGACCCATTCCCCGGGACCTGGGGCGGCTGGTGAGCCCACAGCTGTCGGCTCGGGCCCCGACCCGAGCAGGATGCGCACGAACGGCGACACCGCGAGCACCGAAACGCCGGAGAGCACGGCGTAAACGCCGATGCAACAACCGGTCAGCAGCAGTGCTTTCCAGTAAGGTCGAAGGATGCTCAGAAGTCTGGGGGCGGTGGACATTGGGCCCAGGATAGCGGCCAGGCCAGGCGATGGGCCAGCGGATTCAGCGCCGGTCGGGGAGCGAAAGCAGGGCTTCGACCTTGGACTGGAAGGTCTCGAGCGACAGCCGGGTGCCACGGCGACCCTGGAGCACGGCGAAGTGAGGAGCCTCTGGCGGCGTCCAGCGCGGATCGTCGCGTTCGGTGAACAGGCCGAGCGTCGGAACGCCGAAGGCGACCGCGAAGTGCAGCAGGTTGGTGTTGCCGGCGAGGAAGAGATCACATTGGGACAGCAGCGACACCACGTCCTTGACGTTGTGGCGCGGCAGCTCGATGCGCTCGCACTGCAAACCCTGCTCGAAGCGCCTGGCGGTTTCGTCCTCTTCGGGCGTCGACAGCACGATGACCTTCGAACGGTAGCGTTGATAGATCGTGTGCAGCAGGTGCGCCAGGGTGCGATCGAGCACGCGCGTGTTCGCCTTGCCCCTGCCGGGGTCGACACCGATCAGCAGTTGGTCCGCGCGCGGCTTGCGAAAGTGCACCAGCTGGCGCGCGAAGCGCACATCCTGGTCGGTGAGCAGAGAGTGGAGCGGCGGCTCGACCCCGTGCACCCCCAGGAGTCCAGCCACTTCGGCGAGCCGGCGGCCTTCATAACCCGACCGGCCTGGATCCCATCTCAGCTCGCAGTTCACGTACGGATAGCTGTGGTCGCGTGACGGTCCGAGTCGCACCGGAGCGCCGCTCAGGTAGCCCAAAACCTCGTGTGCGGGCGGCGGCGACTCCCCCATGTGCACGACCATGTCGTAGGAACGCTGTCGCAGCTTGCGCACCAGACGGAAAAAATGCGGATGCATGAGCTTCATGCGGCCCGTCTGGTAGATCAACATGTCGTGCACGTGCGGGTGGTGCCGGATCAGCTCGCTCGCGTCCTCGCGCACCAGGACGCCAATGCGGCAGCGCGGATAGGCGCGCTGCAGTCCGGCGATCAGCGGCGCGGCGAACAGCAGGTCGGTGATCTCGCCGCTCTGCAGGAAGAGCACCCGGCCGCCTTCGCCGACGAGCGGCAAATGAAACGACTGCTCGGTGGGAACGAGTCGTAACCAGCGCGACAACGGCTGGACGAGCGGAGCCTTGTGTGCGGGTTCACCCACCGACTCTCCTCACGTGCGCGTGACACTGCGGCGCTCGCGTACTCGGGCCGATTTGGCCGGAAGGCGGCGCGACTTGGGCGGCTGACCGACGAGAGCCAGCTCCAGAACGTCGTCGGCCGTACTGACCCAATGCACCGTGAGCTTCTCCCGCACTTCCTGCGGGACCTCTTCGAGGTCTTTTTCGTTCTGCTGCGGCAGGACGACTTCATGGATGCCGGCGCGGAAGGCGGCGAGCAACTTGAGCCGCACGCCACCAATGGGCAGCACTTTGCCGGTCAGCGTCACCTCGCCGGTCATCGCGAGATCGCTGCGTACGGGGATACCATACACTAGCGACCCGAGTGCCGTCGCGATCGTGATCCCGGCCGACGGGCCATCCTTGGGCGTGGCACCGGCCGGCACGTGGATGTGGAAGTCGTTGCGCGCGAAAAACTCGGGACCCATTCGGGCTGTCGCCGTGCGGGATCGCAGGTAGGACAGTGCCGCCTCGGCCGATTCACGCATGACCGGCCCGAGCGAGCCGGTGAGCTTGAGGGCACCGTTGCCGGGCATCTTGACTGCCTCGATGAACAGGATCTCGCCGCCTGTCTGCGTCCACGCCATGCCGGTCGCCACACCGATCTCGGCCCGGCGCAGCGCCGCCGGCGACACGTAGACCGGAGCGCCGAGAAACTCATCGACGTTGTCGCGGCTCAGGCGCTTCTGCGCCCGCTTCCCGGCCGCGACTCCGCGTGCGACGCGGCGGCAGACGGTGCCGATGCAGCGTTCGAGCTGCCGTACGCCCGCTTCGCGCGTGTGGTCCTCGATGATGCTCATCAGGCCGGCATCGCTGAAACGCAGATAGTTCGAAGCGATGCCGTGGGCTTGCATCTGTCGCGGCACGAGGTAGCGCTTGGCGATCTCCAGCTTTTCGTTGTTGGTGTAGCCGGGGATCTCGATGACCTCGAGACGATCGCGCAGCACGTGCGGGATGGTGTCGAGCGTGTTGGCCGTCGACATGAACAGCACCTTCGACAGATCGAAGGGCACGCTGAGATAGTGATCGGAGAAAGTGTTGTTCTGCGCCGGATCCAGCACCTCGAGCAGTGCCGCCGCCGGATCGCCGCGGAAATCGCTGCCCAGCTTGTCGATCTCGTCGAGCATGAACACCGGGTTGTTGGCCTTGGCGGTTTTCAAGCCTTGGATGATCCGACCGGGCAGAGCGCCGACATAGGTGCGACGGTGACCGCGAATCTCGGCTTCGTCGCGCACGCCACCGAGCGCGACGCGGACGAACTCGCGCCCCAGGCTGCGCGCCACGCTGCGACCGAGCGAGGTCTTCCCCACCCCGGGCGGCCCGAGTAGGCACAGAATCGGGCCCTGCATGTCCTGCTTGAGCTTCTTCACCGCCAGGAACTCGAGGATCCGTTCCTTCACCTTGCTCAAGTCGTAATGATCCTCGTCGAGAACCCGCGCCGCGCGGCGCAGATCGTGGTGGTCGACAGTGGCGTGGCTCCACGGCAGGTCGAGGATCCAATCGATGTAGGTCTTGGCGACGGTGTACTCGGCCGACGCCGGCGACATCCGCGCCAGGCGCTCCAGCTCCTTGAGTGCCACCTCGCGTGTCTCGTCCGGCATCGCGTGCGACAGAATGCGCTTGCGCAGCTCGTCCATCTCCGAGGTGCCGTCTTCGGAATCGCCCAGCTCTTTGCGAATCGCCTTGATCTGCTGGCGCAGGAAGTACTCGCGCTGTTCCTTGTCCATCTCCTCGCGCATGTCGGTCTGCAGCTTTTCGCCGAGCTTCTGCACCTGCAGCTCGTGCCCGAGCATGTGCACCAGCTTCTCGAGCCGGGCCGTGATTCCGCGCGTCTCCAGCAGCTGCTGCTTCTCCGCCACCCGCAGGTCGACATTCGCCGCCACCAGATCGGCCAAGGTCCCGGCATCCGTGGTGCGTGCGGCGAGCGTCTTGAGCTCGGCGGGCATCGTCTCGGTGCCGTCGACGAGCTTGGCGAAGGCCTTGTTGATCTGCGCCATCAGGACTCGCTGGCGTTTCTGTGCCCCGCTGGCATCTGGCCGGCAGCGAGCGCGCACGGTCATGTACGGGTCACTGGAGGCGAGCTCGAGGATCTCGGCGCGACAGATGCCCTTGCCGAGAATGCGCATGGAACCATCGGCGAAGCGCATGGTCTTGCTCACGGCGACGAGTGTGCCGACGCGGTAGATGCTATCGAGCTCGTCGGCGCCGTCCATTTGCTCCGGGGGCCGTTGCGTGAAGGCGCCGAACAGCTTGGATCCCGACAACACGTCTTCGGCCAGCAGAATCAGCTTGCGATCGGAAACCACGAGCGGCACCAGCATGTGCGGGAAGATGACTGCGTCGCTCACCGGCAGGGCCGGCAGCGTCTCGGGAATGTTCTCTGGATCGACCTGCGGCGAATCGGTGTCGAGATCCTCGGGCAGCATGGAATCCGTTCCTTCCGAATCGAGCCGCCGCGGCCTCCAGGGGCACCGCGCCGACGCGGGATTGGGTCATGCCGGAGCGCTGAACCGCATCGCCTCGCCGCGCTCTCCCGACACCGCCGCGCCCCGGCGGGCGCGGACTGCGCTCGGGCACGCGCCGGTCAGAAGCTGACCGTCGATCACCGGCGTTTCGGTTCCGGAACCGAACGCAGCAAGATGCATTCACAGGTGAGCCGCCGAGTTGTCGGGGAATGTGGCGAGACCGCCGCGAGACCAGCAGGCCCGCTCAAGCCCTCGGCACGCGCGCGGAAGCCAACCTGGCGCGCACCGCGGGTTGGCCGGCCCGCGTTTCCATGGTCAGATGTTGGCCTCGTGCTCGTCGCCGCGCGGGTGGTAGGGAGCCGTGAGCGCTCGGATTTCGCGGTAGACTTTGCCCAGCAGCTCTTTCTTGCGCTTGAGTGGCAGGAAGGCGCTCTTGAAGCCGTAGAGGATGGTGTCCTCGATGTCGTGCAAGGTGAGACCACAGTGCTCGATGGCGAGCATGAACTCGTTCGTGAGCGTGGTGTTGCTCATCAGGCGGTTGTCGGTGTTGAGGGTCACTCGCAGCCCCGCGTCCAGATACTCCTTGATCGGGTGGTCGGCGAGGGTCTGGATGGCCCCCGTGTGGACGTTGCTCGACAGACACATCTCGAGCGCGATGCGGTGGTCGTTGACGTAGGCCATCAGATCCGGGTCCTCGCGCAACCGCGTGCCGTGACCGACGCGGTGCGCGCCGCAATAGTGCACCGCCTGGGCGATCGACGAGGGACCGAATGCCTCCCCCGCGTGCACGGTGCAGTTGATGTTGTTGTTGAGGATGAGGAAGAACGCTTCCCGGTGCTTCTTGGCCGGAAAGTGCTCTTCGGCGCCGGCCAGGTCGTAGCCGACGACGCCTGCGCCCTTGTACTCCAGCGCCAGCTGCGCCAGCACCAGCGAGCTCTCGGGGCTGATGTGGCGGATGCCACAGATGATGATCCCAGTCTGGATGCCGAGCTCGCGCTCGGAGCGCCACAGCCCGTCGCGAACCGCCTCGACGGAATCCTTGAGCGACAGGCCGTGCCGCGTGTGCAGGATCGGCGAGAAACGCACCTCGATGTAACGCACGTTTTCCGCGGCGCAATCGGCGGCGAGCTCGTAGGCGCAGCGTTCGATCGCTTCCTTTTCCTGCAGCACCGACAAGGTGGTGTCGAATGCGGTGAGATAGCGCTCCAAGCTGCGCTCCCCCGCCCCCATGCGCAGCTGGCGCGCCAGTCCATCGACATCGTCGGCGGGCAACCGGATGCCCTGCTCCGTCGCGAGCTCGAGCATCGTCTCGAGCCGCAGCGAGCCGTCCAGGTGCAGATGCAGATCCGTCTTGGGAAGCGCCCGTACCAAGTCTGCGGGAATGGATGCCGGGGCGATCATTACGTGCGCCGCAGGCGTTTGCGCTTGGTGGCTGCCTCGGTATCGGCGACGTTCTCGCCATCCACCTTGGCCACCTTGCCGCCCCGGAAGTCGATCGTCGCCTTCTTGAGGTTCGGTGTGTTGTACTGCCAGGTCTCGTCGGTGCCGCGTTTGATCGGAACGATCTTGGTCGGCGCGCCCCAGGAGAGATAGGCCACGAACATCGGCATGTCCGGCAGGACCTTGTGGTCGCGGATGGCGTCGGCGATGCGATTGCCGTACTTATCTTTGTGAGCCGCGTGGCGCGTCTCCGGCGATTCGAGCCAAAGCGCGTCGAGCAGCGCGCGTTCGTAGTGTTCGAGCGCCAGCGGTCGCACCAAGTTGAACGGATAGACGACGCGCACTTTGCCATCCAGCGTTTCCACCGTCACCGAGCCGGCGCGATGCAGGCCAAGCTCGGTGATGATCACTTCTTGGTCCTGCTCGATCTTGACGCCCTCTTTTTTCTCGTGCTGGATCGTGAGCCTCGTCCATGCGTGTTTGCCGAGGTATTTTTCCCTCAACAGGTCGTGATATTCCACCGGGATATCGGTCGCATAGCGGTCGACACATCCGGCCAACACCAAGATGCACGCCGCCCACTGCAGAACCGATCGCCACCGCGGCGTCGTCGCGTGTCGCATTCGCTGCAAGTTCGTCTCCCTGCCAAGTGCTCGCGGCGACGTGTGCGCCGGGGGGCGTCAGCGTAACAGGACTACCTTGCCTGATTCCAGGCCCTGCGCCCACGACAAGCGATAGTAATAGACGCCGGAGGCAGCGGCCACGCCCCCCTCGTCCGCGCCATCCCATCCCAGCCGATGCGGTCCGGGGGCGAGCGTCGCGTCGAGCACCCGGCGCAACACGCGGCCGCGCGCGTCCATGACGACGAGCTGCAGATGGCCGGCGCCGGCGGGAACCTGCAGGTCGAACGACAGCCGCGGGTTGAACGGATTGGGTCCCACCCGCAACTCGAGCTGCCGTGGCAGCGAAACGGCGTCGGTCGGCGCGTTCGTGCCGGCCTCGAAGTGGAAATCGTCGACGAGCCAGCCGCGCAAGTCGAGTGTCGTCGCGACCGCGTCGCTGGCGAAGACGAAGCGGAAGCGCACTCGTTGCCCGCTCCAAGGCTGGAGGTCGAAGTGCAGCTGGCGCCAGCTCGTGTCGCGGCCGGACAGGCACGGAGAATCGGGACCGAGTGCGTTCTCCGCCGTCGCCACGAGCGCGTGGCTGTAGCCTTCGACGGGAACGAGGACGGACCATCCGGGGTCGCCTTCGGCGCGAATCTCGACTCTCCCGCCATCACGCGCTCGCCCTTCACCGTCGGTTTCGGCGTCGATCCAGGACCAGACGCTGGCGCGCGCGGCGTCATCGACGCGGAACCAATCGCTGGCGAGCTCGGCAGCGGTCTGCACAGGGTATTCGCCGCCTCCCCCGCCGCACCACCAAGCCCGACCACTGCCCGCCCCGTGGTTGAACGCGCCCGCGAGCTGCCAGGGATCCGGACGTGCCAGAACGATTGCCCGGTGCCGCCAACCGCCGCTTCCGACATCGAAGCTCTCGGCCAGATCCTCCACCACCTGCAATCGCAGCGCACCACTCGGGGG
>DASRJO010000151.1:0-10141 GCA_035649435.1 Candidatus Krumholzibacteriia bacterium
GTGAGCGACATCAGCAATGGCTCGATCCAGGGCATGACGAGCGCCGGCATCACGGTGATTCCGAGCGGCGTGCATCACTTCGTCATCCTGCCGATCACGGGGTCGATCGAGGCCGGCAGCCCGGTGAGCGTCACGATTCGCGCCACCGACGCGACCGGCAACATCATCCGGACCTACCACGGCGACGCGATTCTTTCTGCCAACACCGGCCCGCGGAGCATTTCGCCCGAGGCGATCGTGTTCGCGAGCGGCGAGTGGACGGGCAACATGGTCTTCCGTGGTGCCGGTGGTTCCGTGTCGTTCACGTGCTTGGATTACGCAGCGCCGCCGCGCACCGGCACGAGCAATACCTTCGAGGTCACGCCGGGCCCATTCGCCGGTTTGCAAGTGGTGCCAGCGGGTCAAACGGCCCAGGGTGGAACGCCGACAGGCGTTTTCGGCCTGCCGTCGAGCCAACCGGCGGGTGCGACGTTCACGGTGCAGATCCGCGCCGTGGACGCGTACTGGAACCGCGTGCCGGGGATCAACGATCGGGTGGCGCTGTCGTCGACAGATGCCTTCGCCGCCATGCCGGCGGAAACGACGCTCACGAACGGCGAGATCCTGCTGCCGGTGCGATTGTTCGCGGCCGGGATGCAGACGATCAGTGCGGACGACGTCGACAATGTCGCCATCGCGCCACACACCTCGAGCCCAATCGAGGTCATCTCCGGCCCGTACGGCCGCGTCATCATCACCGTCGATGGGCAGGATCTGGCGCCGGGGACGCCGAACGGCCAATTCCCGACGCCGGGTCCAGAACAGGCGATCAACTTCACATTCAAGGCGACCGTGCACGCGACCGATGATTGGTTCAATCCAGTCACGGGTGTGAATGACGTGGTTCGCATCACGTCCACGGACCCGGATGCACGAGTGGTGATCGACGGCGTCGAGCACGACCTGCCATGGGATTTCACCTTGAGCGACGATTGCGACGGCGATGGCAGTCCGGAAAGTTGCGCCGAGATCCTGGTGCGCATGTCGAGCGGTGGTTTCCAGAAGCTGATCGTGTCGAATGTGACGACACCGTCCATGCCGACCAACTTCTGCGAATTCCCCGTCGACGAGACCGGCATCCATCTGGAGGCCTACGTCGGCGCCAATGAAGCCGAGGACACCGTGCAAGCGGGCGAGCAGTTCTCGCTGGTCGTCAAGATCGTGAACGACGCCGGTGCGGTAATTCAAGACCTGAGCACCACCGTGGACGTCACGGTGCGGCATGCGTCGATCGAGGGTCAGCCGGGTCGTGGCCTCCTGGCCGCCACCCGCTTCCACGTCACGCAGGGCATGGAGATCACGCCCGAGACCTACACCTTCGCCGAACCCATCGTCATGGAGATTCAGGATGCGGCCGGCAACGTGGCGGTCACTGAGGCCGTGACGGTGCTGCCGGGACCGCCGTCGGAGCTGGCGCTCGCGAGCGTCCCGACTTGGGTCCAAGGCAACAGGCACGCGACGCTCAATGCGCGCATGCTCGACGAGTTCGGCAACGGCATCCCAGGGCATGCGGTGACGTTCGCACTGCTCTCTGGACCGGGGACGTTGACGCCGGTGGACAGTCTCACCGACGACAGCGGCACCGCGCGCGCCGATTTCCTGAGCGGCCGCGAGCCGGCCACGACGCGCGTGCGTGCGCGCAGCGGCGCCTTCAGCACGGATCTCGATATCGAGACCGCATTCGTCGATCCGGATGCTCCGGGTGGTTACATTTCGAACTATCCCAACCCGTTCCATCCGAGCGAAGCGCCGACCACGGTCGCATACAAGCTGGATGACAACGCCCACGTGCGGCTCGAACTCTACACCTTGGGTGGGGGATTGGTGTTGCGCAAGGAATTCCCGCTCGGCACTCCGGGCGGAATGGCGGGATTGAACGAGTTCGTTTGGGACGGACGCAACGGCAAGGGTGACATGGTCGCGAGTGGCGGCTATCTGCTCGTCATCGAAGCCGAAGGCGTCGGCGAAACACTGCATTCCATGCGCCGCAAGATCGCGGTCGTGCATT
The DNA here is from genome assembly GCA_035649435.1 of Candidatus Krumholzibacteriia bacterium. Lineage (GTDB taxonomy): Bacteria > Krumholzibacteriota > Krumholzibacteriia > DASRJW01. The sequence goes on from DASRJO010000151.1 coordinate 2,048, forward strand.
GATCGGAGGAGCCATGCATCGCATCGCTTTGGCGCTGGGGTTGGTCGCCGGGCTCGGCGCGACGCTGCCGGCGCAGGCGCAGGACGAAAGCAACGGGGTCCCGGGCGATTGGTTGTCGCGCTACAGCGGCGCGCGCTCGGTGGGTTACGGCGGCGCCTTCGTCGCCGCCATGAACGAGCCCATGGGCGTGCTGTGGAACCCCGCGGGTCTGGCATTGTTCGACCAGAACGAAGCCCAGGTCGAGATGTCACGCTTGTTCGAGGGCACCTCCGTCAACGCCTTCAGCTTCGCCGTGCCGGCGAAGCGCATTCCGAGCTTCGGCATCACCCTGGTGTCGCTGTCGTCGGGCGAGTTCGAACGCACCAACGAGCTCAATGAATCGTTGGGCAGTTTCGAAGAGGGGGACATGGCGGTGATGCTGACTGCATCCAAGGCGCTGACGCCGCGGCTGTCACTCGGTGCCAACTTCAAGGTCGCACGCCAGACGTTGGAAGAATTCGAAGCCGCGGGCTTCGGTGTCGATCTGGGTGCGATGGCCGATGTCACGCCGAACATTCGGCTCGGCCTGTCGCTGCTCAACGTCGGCGGCCCGAGCCTGATGTTGCGCGACCTGCAAGAGACCTATCCGACCGAGTTCCGCGGCGGCGTCGCCTTCCGCGTTCTCGGCGGTCGCGGCACCATCGCGGGCGAAGTCGACTCGCGCGACGGTCCGGGGGCCACCATGCACGCGGGCAGCGAGTTCTGGGTGCACCCGACGATGGCGTTGCGCCTCGGGTACAACGAGGCCTACGCCACCGGTGGCGTGAGCTACCGCCTGCCGTCGGGAATTCGCTTCGACTACGGCGTGTCCGATCACGAGCTCGGGCTCGTGCACCGCGTCGGTCTGACGTACAAGTTCGGCGGCTTCTTCGCCAGCTCCGTCGCCGACCCGCCGGTGTTTTCGCCGACGGGCCAGCAGTCGGTCACCAAGATTCAGCTCGAATCGCACACGAAAACGGATTCACGCGAGTGGAGCCTTGTGATCTCGAGCGCCTCCAATCAGGTCGTGCGCGCCTTCGGTGGCAAGGGCGCGACGCCGGCCCACGTCATGTGGGATGGCAAGGACGAGTATGGCATGCCACTCGCCGATGGCATCTACAGCTATCAGCTGGTCGTCATCGACAACCAAGGTCGCGAGATCATGAGCCGCACACGCAGCGTCGAGATCTCGACCGGTGGGCCGCAGGGCTCGGTGCCGGTCTACGTCGAGCCGTGAAAGGGAGACGCGCCATGAAGTGGACACGAGCCGCGGTGTGCGGGTTGGTGGCCGTCGCGATTCCGGCCGCTGCCCTCGGTGGGGAAGCCCCGAGCCGGCCGGCGACGCTCGCCGATGTGGGAATGCAGCTCGATCAGGTGCACCTGCGTGCGGTGGCCGAGCGCGATGCGGCGCTGGCCACTATCGAGCAGGCCCTCGTCGACGCGCAGCAAGGCGGTCTGTCCGGGCAACGCCGGGTGGCGGCGCAGCTGCTGTCGGGCGAGATTTACTACGCGCGGCGCGATTACGTCCGCGCCGAGCAAGCCTTCAAGGATGCGGAGAAATCGAGCAGCGGCACCGTTTTCGCCGATGACGCCGCTTTCGCCCGCATCCAAGCGATGGAGGCGCAGGGCAAGGACGCCGACGCCGCCAAAGAATGGGTGAAGTGGGACAAGAAGTTTCCACAGAGTGCGCTCGTGGGCGAGGCGCTGATCGCGCGGACGTGGAACGCAATTCGTCGCCAAGCGGTGGAAGAGGCGCCGCGGACGCTACAGGAGCTTGCCCGCCGCGCGCCGCATCTGCAGCAGGATGCGCGTGTGGTTCTCGCCGGGGCGACGCTGTCGTACATCCAAGGCAAGAGCGCGGAAGCTCTGGCCGCCGTGGGTGCGACGGGTGGCGGCGCGGGGGCGACCTACTTGCGTGCGCTGTGTCAGTCGGCCCTCGGCGCGCGGCTCAAGGCTGCCGCACACTTTCAGGAAGTCGTGGACCGCTATCCTGAATCGCCGCTCCGCGATTCGGCGATGCTGGCCAAGGCCAACTCGTTCCTCGACAGCAAGGCCTACCGCAGCGCTGCCGAGGAGTTCGGCCGTGTGGCTGAACGCGCGCAGAGCCCAGAGATCCGTGCCGAGGCCGAGCTGCGTCGCGCGGGCGCCATGGTGTTGGACGCGGACACGGTGAACGGATCCGCCGAGCTGCAGACCGTACTCGGCAAGTATCCGGGCAGCGGGATCGGCGCGCGCGCGCAGTTCCTGCTCGGCGAGGTGCTGTATTCACAGCAGCAGTTCGAACCGGCCATCGCCGAATACAACAAGCTGCTGCGCACGTACTTCGAACACTCGCTGGCGGCGGCGGCGCAGTATCGCGTCGGTCGCTGTCTCGACGCGCTCGACCGCAAGGCCGAAGCCACCGGCGCCTACCAGGCCGTGGTCAAAGGCTACCCGCTCGAGGCCGAGTCGCCGGCAGCGGCGTACTTGGCCGGCGTGGGTCTCATGGAGCAAGGGCGGCCGCTGGTGGCGGCGCCGTATTTCCAGCTCGTTCTCGATCGTTACGCCAAGCGCCCGGCGGACGCCGCGGTGCTGGTGTTCGATTCACCCGAGCATCAGGAATTGGTGGAGGCGGCCCTTTGTCTCCTGGAGCTCAGCTACCACCGGGCCGGGGACATGGGGCAACTTTCGGGCGCACCGCACATGACCTTGCTGCAAATGCCGCCGAGCCGTTCGGGATGGCGGGCCTATGCGCTGCTCATCGACGCCGATGCACTCGCCGCGATGGGCCGGCACGAAGAGGCCCAAGGCTCGTTGATCAAATTGGTCCAGGAGTTTCCCGACCACGAAGTGGCGTTGCACGCCAACCGGCTCTTGGCCTGGACGTACGCGCAGCAAGGCAAGGACGATCTGGCCATCGAGACCGAACAGCGGATGCTCGTGCGCTACTCGGCCACGGGAAATGCCGAATTCCTCGGCAGCGCCTACCTGAACAAGGCGCACGTGCTCTTCAACCGCAAGAGCTACGCGGATGCGGTTGCGGCTTACGAGGATTATCTGCGGCGTTTCACCGCGCACTCGGGGCGCCAGCTGGCGCTGTATCAGGCCGGCGTCGCCTACACCCGTCTCGATCGCAACGGCGACGCCGTGGATCGTTGGGAAACCCTGACGCGTGAATCACCGACGTCGAAGATCGCCGAGCAAGCCTGGGCGCGCGCCGGAGATCTGTACTTCCGCGCCGAAAAGTTCGACGACGCCAAACGTTGTTATCAGGGATTGCTCGAGCATTTCGCCGCCAGCCCGGCCGCGGCACTCGCGTCGTTGCGTCTAGCCCAATGCGACTACAACGCCGGGCGCGATGGTGACGCACTGAAGGCCTTCTCCGAAGTCGGCCAGCGTTACCCCGACTCGCCGATCGGGAAAGAGGCCGCGCGCGGCAGCGAGATGGCGCTGTACCGTCTCGGGCAGGACAAGGGCGGCATCGAAACGCTCGCCCAGTTGGTCGAGCAGTATCCGACGGGCTCTTTCGCCGCCGATGCGCAGTTCCGCATCGCCATGCATCATTACGAAGCCAAGCGCTGGCCCGAGGCCATCGATGGCTTCCGCCGCGTGGTGGCGCAGTTCCCCGGTTTCACCGCCGCCGATCAGGCGCACTTCCTGATGGCCGACGCGGCGGAGCAGAACCAGAACACCGCCGAAGCACGCCAGGGTTACGAGCAGTTCCTGAATTTCTTCCCCGAGAGCGAGCTGCGGCAAACGGCGCAGTTCCGGCTCGGGATGCTGGACTTCCAGGCCGGCGATTTCATGCGCGCCGCGGTGCAGTTCACCGGCGTGCTGGACGGCGAGGCCAACGCCGAGACCAAGACCGCCTGTCTCTACAACCTGGCGCTTTGCCAGCGCATGCTAGGGGACGCCGACGCGGCGCGGGCGGCGCTCGAACGCTATCGCACCGAGCATCCGGCGGATTCTCGCAGCGTCGACGTGTCGTACCAATTGGGCGACCTGCACGAGAAGGCGGGAAACTGCGCGCTGGCCGTCGACGAGTACCAGAAAGCGCTCGCCGCCGGCGCGGCGCAGGCGCTCGCCGTCGAGCTCTACTACCGCATGGGAGCTTGCCGCGAACAGCAGGGTGAGGTCGATGCGGCGCTGGCTTCATACCAGAAAGCCATGCAGGCACAGGACAAATCCGATGCTTTCCGTCTCTCCGCCGTGGTGCGTCTGGCGACGCTCAACGAGGAGAAGGGCAACGTCAAGGGTGCGCTCAGTGCGTACCGTGACCTCGTCCGCAACGCCAAGGATGCGGAGATGGTGGCAGCGGCGAAGGAGCGCGTTGCCCAGCTCGAAGCCGCCGTTCCGTAGCAAGGAGGAGTACGCACCATGATGACATTCGACTGGCTTCATATTATCGGCACGAGCCCGACGATGCTTTGTTTGCTCGCGTGCAGCGTGCTGACCACGGGGGTCGTCATCGAGCGCCTCCACTATTACTGGAAGCGCAGGGGGAACCCCGACGAGACCTTGGCGACGGCAATGACGCGCGTGCGTGCCGGCGAGATCAAGGAAGCCATCTGGTCCTGCCGCAACGCCAAGAGCCCGATGGGCGTGGTGTCGGCACATGTTCTGGAGCTGCGTGGCGTGCCCGCGCACGAGGTCGAAGAGAAGCTGCAGATCTCTCTTTCCGAGCAGAAGCTGTTGCTCGAGCGCAATCTCGGTTTCCTCGGCACGATGGCCGGTGCGGCACCTCTCATCGGTCTGCTGGGAACGGTGTGGGGCATCATGCGCGCATTCCATGACATGGCCGTTGCCGGGTCGTCGTCGCCCTCGGTGGTGGCGGCTGGAATCGCCGAAGCGCTGATCACCACCGCCACGGGCCTCGTCGTCGCGGTGCCGGCGCTCATGCTCTACAACCATTTCGCACGTCAGATGAACGTGATGCTGACCGTGGCGGAAAACCATGCGCGCAGCCTGCGGGCCGCGGCCGGTGACCACCCGACGCACGGTCGTGCCGCCGTCGAGACACCGGCCGAGAGCCGGCGCTCTGCAGCCGCACCCGTGGGTGTCAGGGCCTGAAATCGCGCCGCGGTCGTGAATTGCACGCGCCGCGGGACGACATGGGCAATCCGAATGGCGGTGGGAGAACATCGTGTTCCAGAAGTCACTCAATACGTCGAACGAAGTCGGCATCAACATGACGCCGCTCATCGACGTATCGCTTGTGCTCGTGGTCATCCTGCTGCTCGCCGCACCACTCGCCTTCGAAGCGAGCATCGGTGTGCAACAGTCGGGGGCCCGTTCCAAGCAGGCGAAGCAGGAGGAAAAGCGCGAGTTCATCGAGCTCAGCGTCGTCTCCAATGACAGCGTGCGGGTCAACCGCCGCATGATGGTCGCGCGGAACGAGCTGACGGCGACGCTGCAGCCGATCCTGGCGCGCAGCGCCGAGCGTCAGGTGCTGCTGTCCTGCGCCGACGACGTCGCCCACGGCACCTTCGTGGATGTCCTGGACGTGGCGAAGTGCGCCGGCGCCAGCGAGATCGCCGTGATCGGGAGGTAACATGCGTTCACGATTGATCAGCGGACAGCCGCCGACGGCGAAAATCAATGTCACGCCGATCATCGACGTGGCGCTGACGCTGGTCGTCATCCTGATGATGACGATGCCCATGCTCTCGGTGGCGGACATCGATGTCGACGTGCCGCAAGCACGCACGCGTGGCATCGAAAGCGAAAGCCGTGTGACCATCACCCTCGGCAAGGATGGGGAGCTGGCGGTGGACGCCGATCGCGTCACGCCGCAGACCTTCCCGAGCTTGCTCGCCGACCGCTTGCGCGGCAACGAGGACCGTACGCTCGTCGTCGTGCGCGCCGATCGTGGTGTGGCCTACGCGCATGTGGCCGAGGTTCTCAATCAAGTGCGCGATGCCGGCGCCAAGCGCATGGCGGTGGCGGCAACGCCGAAGTCGGAGGCGCAGCCGTGAACCTGGCGAGGCAGGAGCATGCGCGAATCACCGTGCGCACGCGCCGAGCGCAGATCACGAGCTTCCTCGTGCATCTGGTGTTGCTCACGATGCTCGCGCTGCGGCCGGTGGTTTTTCCAGAGCCGCCGGCGTTGACCGAGATCGCCTGGATCGATCCCGAGAGCCTCGAGTCCGCCTCGCCGCCCCCGGGGCCCTTGGCCGCCGGGCCCGCGAGTGCGCCGGCACCTGCCACGCAGTCCGAGCCCGTGTCGGGGCAGCAACGGCCGCATGAGGAGAAACAGTTCGAGCGGACGCTCACGCGTTCGGAAGCGGCGCCCGCATTGCAGACGTCGCGTGCGCTGCAAGACGTGCTGAACGCACGCGCATCGTCGATGCAACGCCAGGCGCAAGCGGGTCCCGTGCGTCCCATCGCCGCGCCGGCGGCCATCCCGATGGCGGGGGCGCAGCTCGCCGGCGTGGGCTCATCGCCGACCGGCACCGGCATCGGCTTGCGCCGTGGTGGAGGCGGCGGTGGCGCCGCAGGCAACGGCGGTGGCGGCAGCAAGCCGCTGGCCCTGGTGCGAGCCGGCACCGGCTTGCCGAGCAGCGGGTTGTCGCAGCTGGCGACGGTTTCAGCGCCCAAGTTCGAGAGCGAGAAGTCCCGACCGCAAGATGTCGACGACACGCGTGTGCGCGAGCTGGCCGGGGCCTCGTTGATCGGGCCCATCGTCGACCGCGATGTCCTGAACTCGCAAACGCCGATCTATCCCGATTGGGCAGAAGTGCAGGGAGTCGAGGCGACGGTGAGTCTCTACTTCGTCGTCCGGCCGGATGGGCGCATCAAGGAGAACATCCTGGTGGAGAAGACCTCGGGCTTCGAGGACTTCGATGCCAACGCCGTGACGGCCCTGCGTAATTGGCGCTTCGAAGCGCTCGGGGGCGGCGCCACGGGAGAGCAGTGGGGACGCATCACGTTCCACTATCGACTGAGCGCGGGCTGAGCAATCGTTCGTTCCCGGGATCCGGCACACGCCGTGACGCCTGGCAGCGAAATTCGGCGGACACCTGTTTTCAGAGCGGGCACCACCGAGCCAGAGTGGGCTTCACCAAGCGAGGTGATGGGGAGATGACGGCACATCGATTGTATTGGATCGCCCTGGGAACGGTGGTCGCGGTGGCGCCTGCGAGCGTGCTCGCCAAGGCCAAGGCCAAGTCGGCGAACAGCGACAAACCGAAGATGACGATGCCGGCTGGTCAAGAGGGCACGGCCTTCGGCAGCCTCACCGTCGAGGGCGAAGACAGGATCCGTGTCGAGTTCGAGCGCCCACCGCTCGAGCTGCATCTCGATCCGCGCAAGAGCCCCGGTCTCGAGCTCGGCGATGCGCGCGCGATTCTCGATCGGGAGAAGGAAGATCTCGTGTCGCCCTACCTCGCGACATCGGCGACCGTGCGTTCGCCGTACCTGGCGCGGCCGTGGCACGACGAAATGACCACGGGCTCCGTGGCGCGCTTCCGTCCCGCGGTGACCAGCGTCGATCGCTGGCGTCTCGCGGTCGTGGACTCGCGCGGCGAGCAAGTCGTCGAGTTCAAGGGCACGGGCTCGCCGGCGAAGGAAATCGAGTGGAACGGTCTCGATGCAGCGGGGAAACCGTGCGCGCCGGGTCTCACGTACTCGTACGTGTTCGAGGCCTTCGACCGCGCCGGCAACAAACGCAACTTCGTCGGCGAGGGTTTCCAGCTCCCGGCGTACCGGCGGGAGACACCGCAATCGCTGACCATGCTGTTCGCGGGCGAGAAGCTCGGCACCCAGAAGCCGGCGCCCATCGTTCTCGAGGTGGCGAGCTGGATCAATCAGTCCGGCCGGCCCGAGCGCCCCATCAAGGTTCACGCCACGGCGCGCAACCTGGAGCAGGCCAACGCGATGACGAAGAACATCTCGCAGCAGCTCGGTCCACTCGTGATCGGTGATCCAGCACGCATCCAGCCGATGGCAGCGGTAGCAGCAGACGCCCCCGTGCAGGGAAGCGTGACGGTCGTCGTCGCACCCTGAGTCCTTGGGTCATTGGACGCAAACATGGCGCCGCCGGTCTTTTGACCGGCGGCGCTTTGCGCATTCATGCGGAATTCGCAGGAATCGCCACAC
>DASRJO010000152.1:0-42970 GCA_035649435.1 Candidatus Krumholzibacteriia bacterium
TCCACCGGCGAGCGCGACATGTCACCCGCCAAGCACCGCATCAACCGTGTCCTCGTCCCGATCACGAGCGCCTGGGTCGCGGTGGCTCGCGGTCAGCTGCCGTATCTCATCCAGACCAAGAGGATTCCGGCGGACAGAATCCACGTCGTGCACAACGGCATCGATGTCGCGTCGCATGATCTCGGCGCGCAGCGCGCGACGGTGCGCGCACGAGTGCGCGGCGAGCTCGGCATCGATGCCGATGCCTCCGTGGCCGGCAGCATCGCCGTGTTGCGCCCAGAAAAAGACCTCGCGACATTCGTGCGCGCGGCGCAGCGTGTCCTGCACGATCTGCCCGCGGCACGCTTCGTTCTCGCCGGCGATGGCCCCGAGCGCCGCGAGATCGAGCGCGAGATCGAAGTGCTCGGTCTCGAGCGGCAGGTGATCATGACCGGCTGGCGCAGCGACGTGCCCGCGGTGCTCGCGGCACTGGATGTCGCAGTTCTGTGCTCGACCGACGTCGAAACATTCCCGCTTGTATTCCTCGAAGCCATGGCGGCGGGACTGCCTTTGGTGGGAACGCGAGTCGGAGGGCTCGCCGAGATGATCGAAGACGGCGAGAATGGACTGCTGGTCGAGCCGCGCGATGCAGAACAACTGGCGCGAGCCATGCTGCGTGTACTCGGAGATGGCGAAACGGCGCGCCGCTGGGGAGCGGCTTCGCACGCGCGCGCGGTGCGGGAGTTCGATGTCGCCACGATGGTCGCGCGCTACGAAGCGCTTTTCGCACGACTGCTCTCGGCTCGAGCGCGGCAGCCCGCATTCGCGCGCTGATCGGGAAACTCCCGGGCATGACAATTCCCGGGGGGTGATGCTAGGCTCCTGGAAGTGTGGTGTCGTGGAGGTGGAGGTCTTCCAATGTTGCGTTCGATTCTCTTCGGTCTCGTGGTTGCTTCGGCCCTGTCCTGCGCCGGCCTCGTTCTGACTGCAGCTCCGGTCGCGGCTCAAAACGAACAGTTCATGCAACCCAGTCAAGGTGGCCGCTTCGGTCTCGGATTCGTCCTCGGCGAGCCATCGGGCGTGAATGCCAAGCTGTGGCAGGGACAGACGGTCGCATTGCAAGGCGGGCTCGCATGGTCCTTCGTCGACGACGGCGCGACCTCCGTCTACGGTGATTTGATCTGGCACCAATTTGGCCTTCTCGATGTCTCGACGGGAAGCCTGCCCGTCTACCTCGGAGCCGGCGTGCGCACCCAATTCGGTCATGAGACGCGCTTCGGCATCCGCACCGTCGTCGGCCTCGATTACATTTTCGCCCAGGCGCCGTTCGATGTGTTCCTCGAAGTCGTCCCGACCTTCGACATGACCCCCGAGGCCGAGGTCGTGCTGTCGGCGGCGGTGGGCTTTCGCTATTTCTTCCGCTGAGGGCCACTCCTCTACGGGCTCCAGGGCCCTCTGAGAACCGGCCCGTTCCGGTGGGAACCGGGCCGCCCGTCCCGACGTAGGATGTCTAGAATAGATGGTGCCCCCGTGGGTCGAAGCGACCCTCGGGGACGGTGGCTGACCTTGGGGGACCAGGACGGATGAAACGGCGGCGAGACAATATCGTGCCGATCCAATGGGTCGGAAACCCGAGCTCCAACCGCGAGTACGCGGAGATGGAAGGACCGCGCCCGAGCGATGCGGAACTGCTCGATGCCTATTCGCGTGCGGTCGTGGGCGTGGTCGCTGCCGTGGGACCCGCAGTGGTCAGCGTCAACGTCAGCCCGCGTCAGGCTGGGAACCGGCGCCGCGCCGGCTCGGGCTCCGGCATCGTCATCACCCCCGATGGCTACGTGCTCACCAACAGCCACGTGATTCAGGGTGATGGCCGCATCACCACCGTGTTCAATGACGGCACCGAGGCGCAGGCAACGCTCGTCGGCGACGATCCGGCGACGGATCTCGCCGTCATCCGCTGCGACCGCGCCGGTCTCGCGTTTGCGAACCTCGGGGACTCTTCGGCGCTGCAAGTTGGCCAGCTGGTGATCGCCATGGGGAATCCACTCGGGTTCCAATCCACCGTGTCGACGGGAGTCGTGAGCGCGCTGGGCCGCGCTCTGCGCAGCCAGGACGGACGGCTCATCGAGAACATCGTGCAACACACGGCGCCACTCAATCCCGGCAGCTCGGGTGGGCCGTTGCTCGATTCGAAGGGCGGTGTGATCGGCATCAACACGGCGATCATCGCCATCGCCCAAGGCATGGGCTTCGCCATTCCCGCCAACACGGCGCGCTGGGCGTTACCACAGCTGTTGGTTCACGGCCGGGTCCGACGTGGTCGTATCGGCGTCGCAGGCCAGGACCGTCCGATCGATCGGCGCCTCGTGCGCCATCACACGCTCCGCGAGGAGACGGCGGTCGAGATCGTTTCGTTGGAAAAGGGCGGACCTGCTGCGCGGGCGGGGCTGCGTGAAGGGGATCTGCTCATCGCTTTGAACGGCGAGCCCGTGCGCGGCATCGACGATCTGCTGCGATACCTGACGGAATGGCCGCTCGAGCGCTCGATCATGCTCACGTTCCTGCGCGGCGCCGAGAAGCTGGAACTGCCCGTCACCCCCGTCGAATACGGCAGCTGAGGCCGGCCTCCTCTTTTCCCCCACCCCCGGGGGTGCCGAAAGTCCTATAGGCAGGTCCCAGGGCAGGTGCGATATTAGGCTGACTCTCGGACGCCTCGAGAGTGAGTCTGCCTATCGGGGTCCAGATGAAGATCCTCCTGGTGAGCCCACCCCTCAACGATCTTTATCACGCTGCTCGCGTGATTATCCCGCCCCTCGGGCTGCTCTACGTTGCCGGCAAGCTCGACTCCGAAGGCCACGACGTCGAGGTTCGTGACATGTCGTTCTTCGACGGTCCGGAGACCTACGACGGCTTCGACCTGGTCGGGATCACGTGCACGACGCCGCAGTACCCAGAGGCGCTCGAATATGCACGGCGGGCGCACGAAGCCGGGTGTCGCACGGTTCTCGGCGGCACGCACGTCACCTTCACGACGCAAACGACGTGTCGCGTCGATTGCGTCGACTTCGTCATCCGTGGCGAAGGCGAGCAGGCGGCCGCCATCCTCGCACGCAATCTGCAAGAGCAGGGCAAGCGCTTCGACCCGCGGTCGGTCCCGAGCTTGTCTTGGTACGATCCCGAGCGGCGGATCGTCGTCGACAATCCACAGATCCCCGACGTGCGCACCGTCGACGAGCTGCCGCGACCCGCACGGCACCTGCTGAACATGGAGCCGTACAAGGCCACGCGCCTGCGCGGCCGGCCGGTGACGACGATGATCACGAGCCGCGGCTGTCCGTACGACTGCACGTTCTGCTCGGTCCCGACCTTGTACCAGAAACGCAAATGGCGCTCGCGAGACGTCGTGCATGCCGTGGACGAGATGGAACAGCTCGAGAAGGACTACGGCTTCGGCGGCGTTCTGTTCGTCGATGACTTGTTCACCACCAACGTGGTTCGCGTGCACGAGCTGTGCGCCGAGATCCTCGAACGCCGCCTCAGTTTCCATTGGTGGTGTCAGTCGCGCGCCGACATCTTGGTCAAGCACCCCGATCTGGTCGAGCACATGGCCCAGGCCGGATGCGCGAACGTGTTCCTGGGGCTCGAATCCGGCAACGAGAACGTGCTCAAGCACTGGCGCAAAAAGATGAGCCTCGACACCGGCCGGCGCGCCGTGGAGCTGCTGCGCGCCAACGGCATCCGCTCGCTCACGGCATTCATCCTCGGGATGGAATCGGAGACCGAGGACGATCTGCAACGCACGATTGACTACGCCAAGTCTCTGAACGCGCACCAAGCCCAGTTCTCGGTTCTGACGCCATTTCCGGGCACGGTGGATTGGAATCGCAACAAGAGCCGTATCTTCGACAATGACTGGTCGAATTTCACCGGCATCAAAGTAGTGTTCCACCGCGATTCGATGCCCGGGTCGGTCATCGAGAGCAAGCTGCGCAAGGGATACATGCAGTTCTACAACCCGTTGCGCCGTCTCGACCGCATCATCGCCAACGTCCCGGGTCTCGCGCCGCAGCAGCTGTGGAGAGTCTTGCGCACCCTGCGCAACAGTCGACACCATCAGCCCAGCCTCGTCGACCCGGTCTCCCAGCAGACGCCACTCGCCCCCCGCGATTGGGAAGCCTGGCAGCGCACCGGCACACCCGTGCCCGAAAGCATCCCAGCCGCCATCGCCAGCTGAACCCGGCGACCCCGGCCCTGGGAAGGCGAAACGGGGCAGGAAGCCTCCTGCCCCGTTGCCGACCACCAAACGGCTTGGTCAGACGATGCCTTGGTCCATCATCGCGTTGGCGACCTTGAGGAAGCCCGCGATATTGGCGCCGTTCACCAAATTTCCCGGCGTGCCGAAGCGCTGCGCCGTCTCGAAGCAGTTCTTGTGGATCTCGATCATGATGCCGTGCAGCTTGGAATCGACCTCTTCGCGGCTCCAGTTGAGGCGCATGCTGTTCTGCGACATTTCGAGCCCCGACGTGGCCACGCCGCCCGCATTGGCCGCCTTGGCCGGACCGTAGAGAATCTTGTTGTCGAGGAAGAGCTTCATTGCCTCGGGCGACGACGGCATGTTGGCGCCCTCGGACACGACATAAATCCCTTGGCTCAGCAGGTTCTGGGCGTCCTTGCCGTTGATCTCGTTCTGCGTCGCGCTCGGGAAGGCGCACTGGGCCTTGATGTCCCACATCGGGTTGTGATCGAGCTTCGGATCGATGGGCACATAGCGCGCGCTCTTGAACTTTTCGGCGTACTCCGTGACCCGGCCGCGGCGCACGTTCTTGAGCTCGAGGAGGAAGGCGAGCTTGTCGCGCCCGATGCCCTCGGGATCGTAGATGAAGCCGCCGGAATCGCTCATCGTCACCGGTTTGGCGCCGAGATCGAGCAGCTTCTCGATGGTGTACTGCGCGACGTTGCCGCTTCCCGACACCAGCGCGATCTTGCCCTCGAGTGATTCCTTGCGCGTCTTGAGCATTTCCTCGGCGAAGTAGACGGCGCCATAGCCAGTGGCCTCGGGCCGGATCAACGAACCACCCCAGTTGAGGCCTTTGCCGGTCAGCACGCCGGTGAACTCGTTGCGCAGGCGCTTGTACTGGCCGAAGAGGTAGCCGATCTCACGGCCGCCGACGCCGATGTCGCCGGCAGGCACGTCCGTGTCCGGGCCGATGTGGCGCTGCAGCTCGGTCATGAAGCTCTGACAGAAGCGCATGACCTCGTTGTCGCTCTTGGCCTTCGGGTCGAAGTCAGAGCCGCCCTTGCCGCCGCCCATGGGCAGGGTCGTGAGCGAATTCTTGAACACCTGTTCGAAGGCGAGAAACTTGAGGATGCCGAGATTCACCGACGCATGGAAACGCAGGCCGCCCTTGTACGGGCCGATGGCGCTGTTCATCTCGATGCGATAGCCGCGATTGACCTGCACGTTGCCCTGGTCGTCCACCCAGGGGACACGAAACATCAGGACCCGCTCGGGCTCGATGATGCGCTCGAGGATCTTGGACTTGCGGTATTCCGGATGGCGCTCGAAGACGAGTGCCAGCGACTCAGCGACTTCGTGCACTGCCTGGTGGAACTCGGGCTCCGCCGGATTCTTGGACTTGACCTCGGCCATGAGCTTCGTGACGTAACCGTTCATGTCTGGAACCCTCCTGGGTGACCGGTCGGTCGAACCCTTCGTACGCTATGTCTCTGGCTGGCGGAACGGCCATCCCCACATTCCCTGAGATGGGGTCGGGGTAAGTGTGTAGGCACGGCCGCTAAGGCTCGAGCCATTCGTTGCGAATGCAGTACTTCACCACGTCGGTGACATTGCGAGCGCCGAGCTTGCGCATCAGCGCGGCGCGATGCGTTTCGACCGTCTTGATGCTGATGTGGAGCAAGGTTGCGATCTCTTTCGAGGAGTAGCCGTCGGAGATCAAGATCGCGAGCTGGCGCTCGCGCGCAGTGAGGACGCCACCGGGCGGCTGACGCGCCACCCACGGCTTGACGTATTCGGCGATGACGTCGCGCCCCGCAGCTCCCGATAGATAGTAGTCACCGCGCGCGGCATGACGGATCGCGGACACGAGGTGCATCGATTCCTCGCCCTTGAGCACATACCCGCGCGCACCGACCTCGAAGCACTCGCGCTCGTAGGCTTCGTTGTGATGTCCAGTCACGATGACGACTTCGGTGCGCGGGTGATTCTCGCGCAGCCAGCGTGTCGTTTCGATCCCGTTCAAGCCCGGCATGACGATGTCGATGACGGCGACATCGGGGTCCAGCGCCGGCAGCCGCTCGATGGTCTCGTGGCCCGTGCCGGCTTCCCCGACGATCTGGAAGCCATGGATTGCACCGAGGAGACATCCCAGGGCTTCGCGCAACAAGACGTGATCGTCGGCGAGGAAAATGCGGATTGACTTTTCCATCGACGGCTAGTTTAAAGGCCCCTGGACACGGAATCCAGCCGACTGCCCTGACGTGAGCATTGCAGGAAGCCCGGGAACGACTGTTGCATCCCTCCGATGAGGCCGGCGACGGCCGTATACGACTTAAGTCTTACGACAGTGCGGTTGACACACGGTCGTGGAGTGTGGGAGTCTCTCGTGGACGATGTTCGAACGAGCAGAGAGAAGGGCCTTCCCCTGCACATCAAACGCTTCCATACCGGAACGCTGAACACATCTGCCTGGAAATCCTTGGTTGCGCGCTACCAGGTCCCGAGCACGCGCAGGGGCATTTGGCAGCTCGGCAACAGCGTGTTTCCCTTCCTCGTGATGTGGTACTTGATGTATCGCAGCCTGGAAGTCAGTTACTGGCTCACCTTGCTGCTCGCCATTCCCACGGCCGGCCTGCTGATTCGGATCTTCATCATCCAGCACGACTGCGGGCATGCGTCGTTCATGCGCTGGAAGCGCGTCAACGATCTCATCGGATCGATCTGCGGCATTCTCACCTTCACACCCTATCAGCACTGGCGTAAACAGCACGCCATTCATCATGCGAATAACAGCGACCTGGAGCGTCGTGGCGTCGGCGACATCTGGACGATGACCGTCGAGGAGTACCAGCGCGAGACTCGATGGGGGCGTTTCAAGTACCGGCTCTATCGCCATCCGTTGGTTTTGTTCGTCATCGGCCCGTCGCTGATGCTGATGATCTTCCACCGCTTGCCGCCGCGGGATTCGTTCACGCTCCGCGACCGAGAGCGCGCCAGTATCCTCTGGACCAACCTGGCCCTCGGTGCCGGCACGGTGGCGCTGACCTGGGCGCTCGGAATCGGGGATTTCATGCGCGTGCAAATCCCCATCTTGGTGGTCGCGGCGAGCGTCGGCACCTGGCTCTTCTACGTCCAGCACCAATTCGAGGATGTCTATTGGTCGAAGGATCGCGCCTGGGACTACTACACGGCCGCGATCCGCGGCAGCTCGTACTACAAGCTGCCTCAGATCCTGCAATGGTTCACCGGCAACATCGGCTTCCATCACGTCCATCACCTGAGCCATCGCATCCCCAATTATCTGCTGCAGAAGTGCCATGAAGAAAACCCGGCTTTCCATCAAGCCACTGTGCTGACCTTGTGGAGCAGCCTGCGCACCATGGAGCTCGCGCTCTGGGACGAGAAGAAGCGCAAACTAGTGCGCTTCCGCGACGCCGCCTGAAGCGGCGGCATCGTCCGTCGCTCCGCCGAACCTCCGCCATCGCTGTGCTAGCATCGCCGGGCCCGGCATCTTGGGCCTGCAGCCGGCCGAGGTCGCATGGAACGAAACAGCGCAACCGGCAGTTTGTGGGAGAAGTACGATCCCACCTACGCGGCGTTTCGCGACCTGATGCCGTTTCGCATTCGCGAGGTGCTGCTCGTTTCCAGCCAGTACGACTCGTACATCCTCGAAGAAGATGGACGGCTCGCCGAGAGCCTCGATGCCGAATTCCTCGATTTCCGCCTGAGCCATGCCCCGCACATCACCCAGGTCTCGACCGGTGAGTCGGCGCGGCAAGTCCTCGCCATGCGCCCGATCGATCTCGTCATCTCGATGACGCGGCTGGGCGACATGGACGTGCTGCGGTTCGGTCGCAGCCTGAAGGAGAAATGGCCGAACTTACCGTTGGTGTTGCTGGCCGACAGCCCTGCCAGCGCCAACCGCGTCAAGGAGCAGAATGTCGGCCACACATTCGACCAAGTGTTCGTTTGGCGCGGTGACACGACGCTTTTCCTCGCCATCATCAAGTACATCGAGGACCGCGAGAACGTCGAGAACGACACCCGCCACGCCGGCGTGCGCACGATCATCCTGATCGAAAACTCGGTGCGCTTCTACTCGACATACTTGCCGTTCCTCTACGCCGAGCTCATGAAACAGACTCAGGCGCTGATCGGGGACGTGGCCAACGCGCGCCAGCGGCTGCGTCGGCTGAAGGCGCGTCCCAAGATCCTGCTGGCCGAGACCTACGAGGATGGCTGGGCGCTCTACGAGCGGTATCGCACGTTCACCTTGGGGATCATCTCCGACGCGCGATTCGCGCGCGGCGGCAGCATCGAGCCCGAGGCGGGGCTCGAGTTCGTGCAGCGGGTGAAGCAGGCCGACCCGGACATGCCGGCGCTCATCCAATCCTACGATGCCGAGCTGGCGCCGAAAGCACACGCGCTCGGTGCCGCCTTCCTGCACAAGGGCTCGAAGCACCTGCACAAGGAAATCCGGCGCTTCCTCGAAACGAGCCTCGGATTCGGTGACTTCGTCTTCGTCCTGCCCGATGGCAGCGAGGTCGGACGCGCCCGCAACTTGGCCGGCATACGCGAAATGCTGCGGCAGGTGCCGGAGGAATCCCTGCGCTATCACGCCTCGCGCAACCATTTTTCCAACTGGTGCATGGCGCGGACGGAGTTCGCGCTCGCAGCACGCATGCGGCCGATCACGGTGGAGGAGTTCCCCACCATCGAAGGCCTGCGCCAGTACTTGATCGACTCCTTCAGTCAGCTCTATGCCGAGACACGCCGCGGTGTCGTCGCCGACTTCGCGCACGAGTTCGACGCCAAGAGCGGCTTCGCCCGCATCGGCACGGGCTCCATGGGTGGCAAGGGGCGCGGTCTGGGCTTCATCAACTCGTGGCTGGCGCGTCATGGCGGCGTCGAGCAGGACGGTGTTCGCATCTACGTGCCCGCGGCCGCGGTCATCGGCACCGATGTCTTCGAGCAATTCATGCAGGAGAATCACCTGTCGGCGCTGGCACTCTCGGATGCGCCGGACGAGCTGATCGCGGGCGCGTTCCTCGACAGCCGGTTGCCGCAAGCGGCGATGCAGGACCTGCGCGCGTTCGTCGAGCGCATCCGCTATCCGATCGCGGTGCGGTCGTCGAGCTTGCTCGAGGACTCCTATGACCAGCCCTTCGCCGGCATCTATCGCACCGTCATGCTGCCGAACAATCATCCTGAGCCGCAGGTGCGACTCGAGGATCTTTGCGCCGCCGTGAAGCTCGTCTATGCCTCGACGTTTTCCCGCAATGCCAAGGCTTATCTCGTCAACACGCCGTACCGCCCGGAGGAAGAGAAAATGGCGGTCGTGCTGCAGCAGCTCGTCGGCCGCCAGCACGGACGGTACTTCTATCCGGACTTCGCCGGCGTGGCGCGTTCGTTCAATTTCTATCCGGTGCACGACCTCACCGCCGAGGGCGGGATCGCCATCGTCGCGCTCGGGCTCGGGCGCACGGTGGTGGATGGCGGCAAGGCGGTGCGGTTCTCGCCAGTGGCGCCGCGCGCCATCCCGCAGTTTTCCGGCTCGGCGCAGATCATGCGTTCGGCGCAACGCGAGTTCTACGCCCTCGATCTCGAACATCACTTGCCGCCACAGCCCAACGATCGCGACGACACCTTGGTGCAGCTCGATCTCACCGCCGCGGCGGCGCATGGCACCCTCGCCGCCGTGGCCTCGGTGTACTCACGTGACAACGATGCGGTCTACGACGGGCTGTCCCGGCGCGGTGTCCCGCTCGTCACCTTCGCGCCCATTCTCAAGGGGGGATTGTTTCCGCTACCTGAGATCCTGCAACGACTCCTCGCCATCGGCCGCGAGGCCCTGAGCTGTGAAGTGGAGATCGAATTCGCCGTCAACGTGCGCGGCGCGAACGGCAACCCGGAATTCGCCGTGGTGCAGATCCGGCCGATGGCCGTCGAGACGGGCACCGAGAACATCGACGAGCTGTTGCAACGAATCTCTCCCGCGGATGTTCTGTGCTCCACCGAGCACGCGCTCGGTCACGGGCGTGTGCGCGACATTCACGACGTCGTCTACGTGCGGCCGCAGACGTTCGATCGTGCCCGCACAGCCGACATCGGCGCCGAAGTCGGCGTCCTGAACCATGCCCTCGGCGAACAGGTACGGCCCTATTTGCTGGTGGGACCGGGCCGCTGGGGCACGGCCGACCGCTGGCTCGGGATCCCGGTCGAGTGGCGGCAGATCTCGGGCGCCCGCGCCATGATCGAGACCGACCTCGACGATCTCTCCGTCGAGCCCTCCGAGGGCACGCACTTCTTCCAGAATCTCACCTCGTTCGGGATCGGCTACTTCACGGTGAATCAACGCACGGGCGGCGGGTTCGTCGACTTCGCCTGGCTCGATTCTCAGCCAGCCGAACGCGAGACGACGTACTTGCGCCACGTGCATCTTTCCCGCCCGCTCGATCTCCGTTTGGACGGACACTCGCGCCGCGGCGTGATCCTGAAATAAGAACCCGGTGAGCGAGTGGCGAGTGCGCGCCCCTCGGCTCACCGGGATCCTTCGTGCCGCGGGCTGGTCAACGCAAGAGCACGGCTCGCTCTTTCAGAACTGCGACCACAGATACTGGTTCGTGACCTCGTGGTGGAAGAGGATCTCGCTGCTCTTGATGAGTGATCCCAAAGCCTTGGGACAACGCTCGGCGGAGGCGAGCTTGAGCTCGGCGAACTTCTCGTGCACTTGGCTGCCGAGGATTTCCTCCATGAAGCGGCTGGCCTTGAACAGCCGCGTGGCGTCGTAAATGTTGTCGGGCAGGAAGCGAGTGCGTGGGCGTTTGCCGTCGTTGTCGTCGTCGGGGAGAGGGCCATCGAGCCCGGTGCGTAACAAGGCATAGATGGCTAAATACGGGTTCGCATCGGGCGCGATGGAGCGCACCTCGATGCGGGCCGTGCGTTCGTTGCCGATGGGAATGCGCACCATCGAGCCGCGGTCACTGGGTGAAACCTTGATCTGGTTCGGCGCCTCGTAGTGCGGATCCAGCCGGCGGTAGGAGTTGACGCTGGAGTTGAGCGCCAGGCAGAGGTCGTTGCCATTGGCCAGAATGCGGTTGATGAAGCTCCAAGCCAGCTCCGAAAGGCCGTCCTGGCCGCCCTTCTCGAAGAAGAGATTCTTGCCACCCTTGGCCACCGACATATTGGTGTGCATGCCGTTGCCGTTGACGCCGGCCACGGGCTTGGGCAGGAAGCAGGCGGTCATTTGCATCTGCGCGGCGACCTGGCGCGCCACCAGCTTGTAGAGCTGCACCTGGTCGGCGGCGATGGTGGCTTCGGTGTAGCTGTAGTTCATCTCGAACTGCGACGGCGCCACCTCGGGATGGTCCTTCTCGTTGGCGAAGCCGAGCGCGCGCTGGACTTCCGCCGCCGTGTCGATGAAACGGCGCAGCGCGTCTCCGGGCAGCGAGTGGTAGTAGCCACCGGTCGAGATGAATTCGAAGCCGCCGGTTTCGCCGTAGCGACGTTCGGAATCGCGCCCGTTGAACAAGAAGCCCTCGATCTCGTTCGACGCCTGCGCGACCATTTCCTTCTTGGCGAGCTCGGTGCAATAGGCCTTGAGCCGCGCGCGAAGATCCCCTGCGTACAGCGAGCCGTCCTGATCCTGCACCTCACCGAAGACGAGAACCTTGCCGGGCCCGAAAACATCGGCCGGCAGCCAGTAGAAGGCAGGCCAGTCGATGGCGAGACGCAAGTCCGACTCAGCCTGACGCGAGAAGCCACGGATCGACGAGCCATCGAAGGTGAGGTTGTCATACGACTTGAGGAGGAACTTCTTGTCGTAATCGAGCATGTGCACCCGGCCCTCGAGGTCGGTGAAGCAGACCGTGACCGCCTTGATGCGCTTCTCGTCGCTCAGGTACTTGGCCCGGCTCTCGCGGATCGTGTCCGGCGCCAGGCGCGCCAAACGCTCGGCCTTGGCGGCCAGGTTCATCTCCTCGAGCTGGTCGTATGGAATCTCCAGGAAGTCGCGCAGCGGCTGCATCGGGGGTCTCCTCGCGGGTTCATGGTCTGGTCAGGAAGGCCAAAGAATACACGACCAGGTGCATCTGTCAAGTTTACAAGCCTTATCAATGCATAATTTATACTAATTCAGTTGATGGTAATAGATTTCTGACGCAAATGGAGGGGCTGCGGCGCCCAACGGGAGCCCGTTGGCGTCGGGCCAAGGGAGGCCAGTAAGCGTCAGGTCAAGGGGCAGGCCGGCGGCATGGTCGCCAGCTTCTTCTCGATGATGCCACTCGAGTACTTGCCGGCGTAGTGAACGATGGTCTCGACGCGGATCCGGATCGACCCGGCGGGCTTGGTGGCGTCGAGGTCGCCAAACTTGAAGAACAAGGTGCCGGAGGCCTCGATAATCTTCTGCGTCGGCGTGTAGGTGGGCTGATCCATGCCGCACTCGTAGCTCGAGAAACGGATGACGCAGGTGATCCAAGGGCAGCGCGCCGCGACCTTGGCGCCCCAGAGGATCTCGTTGGTGTTGCTACTGTACGACGAGCTCCACACGTCCGAGATGTCGAACGGGCTCTTGATACGCCCGGCGCGGATCTCTTCACCGAAGAGCCACTGCATCAGGTCGTCGTCGACGGGGAAGTACTGCATCCAGAGCATGGGATAGCCGTGCGCTTGCAGCTCGGCCTCGATCTCGTGGCCGATGCCGGTATCCATGTGGTATGGCCTGCCGAGCACCAGCATGCAGGCCCGTTTCTCGCGCACGCACCACTCGAGCACGTCGCGCGATTGTTTGCGCGCCTTGAGATTGAACTCGTTCAGGGCATCGTATCCGGCGCGCACCGCCCGTTCGGTCTCGGCGTAGTTGATCTGCAGGGCCTGCCCCAACGACTCGTGCAGCTGGGAGGGGACGACCTCAGGCTCGGCGAAAGACACGAAGGGCGACGTGTAGACGATACCGGCCTCGGCGAACAGGTCGCGTTCCTTCATGAAGCCGGCCTTGATGTTCTCCGGACCCGCCATGACGCGCGTGCAGGTGAGAGTGTCCTTGACGTGGCCCTGCAGCATCGAAGGCAAGGAGTAGATCATTGGGCTCAGCAGCACGTCGATCTTCTGCTTCTGGCCGAAGACGAGCTCGCCATAGTGTCCGGCGATGACCTTGACCGGGTAGCAACAATCGACAGTCACGCGGCCCTTGCCGAAGTCGCGGAACTGCTCCTCCGAGGAGTCGGAGCTGAAGACGATGTTGTGCGCCTTGATGCCCAAATCCTGCAGGAAGCCCATCCAGAACTGGTGTGTGCTCCAGACGTTGAGCGCCTTGGGAATTCCGACGCGCAGTTTCGAGCGATCAGGCGTTCGCGAGGACGCGCCGGAACGCATCTTTGCGAACCAGGTCGGCAACGTTCGGGAAATCATGGCGTGTTTTTTCCATCTCGGTCTTGATGACGCGCATCTCGTTGGCGTCTTCCACCAGACCCTTGGGGCACGAATTGTTGACGATGACCCGTTCCCAACCCCGCTCCAGCTTGACATTGCTCCACTCGCGGCCGCCTCCACCCTCGAGCTCGACGTCGATGAAGCTGCGCTGACAATTCACCGGACACCAGTGGCACACCGTGTCGGTGGATGTCGTGGTCTTGTAGTTGAGCTCCTGGATGGTGTCGAAGCCACGGAAGGCGCTCTGGCCGCCGTTCTCCCACCAGTCGAGCGCGACGAGCGCCGCGCCGATGGCACCGGCCTCGCCGGAATACGGGTGCACGAAGATCTCGGCGTCCGGCACCTTCGACTTGAGGAAGTCCACCTGGGTCTTCACGACCGCCAGGTTCTTGTGCGTGCCACCCTGGAGAATGAACTTGCGGCCGGCTTGGCCGACGTTGTTGAGGCCGCCAGCATAGATCCACACGTTGAGCGGCAGGATGGCGCAGAGCCCGCCCAGAATCTCCTCGGCCTGCCAGCCCTTGCGCTGCTGGTTGACGATGTCGCTCTGCAAGAAGACGCCGCATCCCATGGAAAGTTGCGGCACGGCCTCGGCACGGAACGCGCCATCGGCCATCTCCGTCAGCGGGATGCCGAAGCGCTCGGCGACACCTTGCAAGAAGGCGCCGTTCCCCGACGAACACTGCGAGTTCAAGCGGAAATCGGACACCGTGCCGTTGCGCAAGATCATGATCTTGACGTCGACGCCGCCCACGTCGCAGATGCAGTCGGCATCGGGGAAGTAACGCAGGCCCGCCGACGCGTGCGCGATGGTCTCGACCACGGCGCAGTCGGCACCGACGATCGTCTTGAGCAGATCCTTGCCGTAGCCGGTGATTCCGAGACCTGCGATGCGTGCGCCGTCGATTCCCGCTTCGATCTGCTGGAACAGCGACTTGGCGTCCTCGATTGGATTGCCCTTGCTCAAGGCGTAACAGGAGAAAACGATCTCCTTGTCCGGCCCCAGGCAGACCGCTTTCGCCGTCGTCGAACCAAAATCGCAACCGACGACGATCTCGGCAACGCGAGTCTTCTTGGTCTCGACCGGACTGCGAGCGCCGCTGTCTTGCTCGACATGCGCTACGGGATGACCATGACCGTTGCCGTTGGCTCCGTTGCCGTTGCTGGCGACCGCATGGCCGTTGCCGTTGGGGGCGACCGCATGGCCGTTCCCGTTGCCGTTGCCATGGCCAGCTTCGTGACCGTTGCCGTTGGAGCCGTTGCCGTTGCCGGCAGTCTGGCCGTTACCGCTGCCGCCCTCGCCATAATGCGCTTTGAAGGCCTCGAGCTCTTCTGTCGTGGTCCACAGACCACCGCGGCCCGACTTCTTCTTCTCTTCGTGCTGTCCGACCTCGATCCACCACTGCAGCTTGTCGGCGCCGCTGTAGAGCCCGACATGTGCTGGTTCACGCATTCCGGTCTCGACGCAGCCGAGAGCCGCGTAGTAGAGCGCCTCTTGCGGCACCAGGATCGCGTCCTCGGGGGAAGTCCCCGCGGGCAGCTCGATCTTGCGCTCCTCCCACAGACGGGTCAGATGGTGGCGCCAGGCTTCCTGCAATCCCTTGAAGAAGAGATTGGGGCCACCGAGGAGCAGGATCTGTGGCAGCGGCGTGTTGCCGCGCGTGAGCGAAGACAGGTTCTGGTACACCACGGCCTCGAACAACGAGGCGATGATCTCCTCCACGGGCACGCCGGCCTTGAGCAAGGTGTTGGAGTCGGCTTCGGCGAAAATGCCGCACTTGCTGCTCACCTTGTGCAAGGTGTGACCGGTGTAGCGCATGTCGGAGAGCTGCTCGATCGGGATGTCCAGCTTGCGCGCGGTCTTTTCGACGAATGTCCCGGTGCCGCCGGAGCAGGCGCTCTGCATGAGCACCTGCTTGCTGCGCATCGAGCCCTGGCCGGTGAAGAAGATCGTCTTCATGTCCTCGCCGCCGATTTCGCTGACGAAGGACACCGCCGGATGCAAACGCTCGACGGCGGCCGCCACCGCGACCACCTCCTGCACGATCTTCCCGCCCACGAGCGGTGCGATCAGCCCGGCGCCGGAGCCGGTGAAGAAAACGTGATCGCGCCCTGCAGTTAGGCCGTGTTCCTGCTCGAGCCGCCGGAGGAACTCGAGCACCTTTTCGGCCTGGCGGGTGTTGTGGCGTTCATAGGCCTGGGCGACGGTCTCGCCCTTGGATGTCGCGAGCAAGTACTTACACGTGGTGCTGCCGACATCGATGCCACAGATCATCGCCGTCGCGCTCGGCGTCCCGGATGCGACATGACGCGCGGGGTCGCCGACGGTCGTGGCAGCGAGAGTCCCGACAGCGGTCGCGCTGTTGCAGCACGTGGCGGCGGGTGCGTTCTCTGCGGGCGCGACCGCGGCGCCCGCGATGCGGGCGATGGATTTCACGCGCGGCCTCGCTTCGCCAAATGCATCGCGTAGTTCGCCGCCATGCCGGAATAGCCGTGGTGCGGGATGCGCGTGGAGGCTCGACGCAGCTCCGGGCGGCGCGCCTCGAGCCGGCGCAGGTCCTCGACCGACAGCCCCGTCTTCTGCAGCACCTCCTCGAAGTCGCTCTGCGCGCGTTTCTTCGCTTCGGTCAGGATCATCTGACAACGCGACAAGGCATGGACCTCGGCGTCGCCCTTGACCTCGATCGGTGCATAGAGCAGGTCGGGGTAGCGGCCCTGCACGTTCGCCATGGCGCCCACCGACATCGTGTTCGGCATGCACGAATACGGCGACAGCTCGCACACCATGTGCGCCTTCTTGTGGTGATAGACGTAGAGCGCCTTGCCGACCAGCATGTGGCCCTCGCCGCCGCGCAGCTCGTGGTGGAAGTACGGCGACGCCAGCTCTTTGAGCTCTTCCTGGTCCGGCAGCTGGTTGGGCACGCCGCCGAGCGCCTTGCGGAAGCCGTTGTAGTTGTGGTTGTAGAGCTTCTCGAAGCCGCGCACCATCGCCATCTTGAGCGGAATCTTCTTGTCCAGGTGGCGCTTCTTCTCCATGCGCCAGAGCGGCGTGTGCAGCAGATACGCCAGCCAGATGGCGATGGGCGGCGGGATGGTCTCGGCGCCCTCCTGCTCCAGCCAGCGTTTGATGTTGTAGTTGCCGTCGCCCTCGTGCGTCTGCAGCCAGAACTCGCCGGTCACCTTCACCTTGGGCTTGACCTGCAGGCGGTCGACTTCGACCTCGTCCCACTTCTTGCGCACTTCGCGCAACGCGTTCTTGAAGTACGGCGTGGCGAAATGCCAGGCGACGGCGCCCCATTTCTTGCCCTTGAGCGGCCGCTTGTGGAAGACGTCGTAGAGAATCTCGACGCTTTCCTTCATGACCGCATCCGTCTGGCCGGGGTTCACTTCGTACGGTCGCGTCGCGTACTCCATGTCGGTGAGAACGTCGGCGCAGAGAATCGCCCACACGATCCCGAGGCTGAGCGGCAGGTTGATGTCGAGACCGCCGCCTTCCTCCTTGCTGTCCATCTTGTTGTCGTCGAGGAGGAGAAGACGGAAGTCCTTCAATCCGAGGCCGTCGAGGGCCATTTCGTAGGATTGATGGTATTGGCCGAAGCGGCAGGGGCCGCAGGCGCCGGCGGTCAAGAACAGATAGTTGTTCACGATGTCTTCGCGGCCCTTGGCGGCGACTTCCGACTTGAGGAAGTTCACCAGGCTGCCGGTGGTGAAGATCGTCGGGCAGCAAGCGCCGACGTCGATCAGCTCTTTCCCGGCCTCGAGATCGGCGCGCTGGATGTTGGGAATCGGCTGCGCCTTGTAGCTCATGTTGTGGAAGGCGCCTTGCACCAGACGTTCGTGCTTCCACGTGAGCCCGCCGAAGAGAATCGTGACCTTGTCGCGCTCTTCGCGTTTGAATGGGCGTGCTTTGTAGGAAGTGTAGTGCTCGACCGCGGTGGCCACGGCATCCTCCTTGTTGCTCGATCTCGCGAGCGGTTCCTCGCGAGTGTGTGGAACCAAGCAGGCGGCCCGCCGGCGCTCCATCGCGAGGGCTGATCCTCGGACGCTCTGCACGTGTCGGACTCGACGAACGGACAAATACTAGACTGACGTGTCAGTCCAGTTCAAGAGCTTTTGGATTGTGTAACAATCAGTGAATGAATACTTTATCTATGTCAACCGACAGTGGGCTCCGTAGAGTTCGCGAGGTGTCGGGAAAAACAATTGGTCGGTTCGAGAACGAAATAACCGAATCCGTTCACGGCGCTGCGATTGTGCCGTGCATCAGATGCGCAGGAACCCGCGCAAGTTGTAACGCAGAACCTCGTCCACCATGGGTTCGAGAGCGCGCCGGGCGAAGGAGCCGGATTGCAAGCCGTGGAAGACGATCTCCTTGACGCTGCCGAAGATGCATTGGGCCACGAGCTCGTCATCCAATTGGCGCACGACACCGATCTGTTGGCCGCGTTGCAGGGCACGACGGATGAGGTCGATGATGCTTTCGATGAAGTCCTGGACCTTCTGATCTGCCTCGGGGTCGATGCCCTGACCGGTGCGGAAGAGGATTCCCATCAGGTTCTCGTTCTGCGCCACCACGCGCAGGGCGCAGGTCACATTGGCGCGCAGCTGCTCGAGCGGGCTCGGGGCGCCCGGCTCGAGGTCCACCGGGCGCACGCAAGCGGCGAGCTTGAAGAAGAGAGAATCCAGCAGCTCGCTGAAGATGACACGCTTGCTGTCGAAGTAGAGATAGAAAGTGCCGCGCGAGACCCCGGCCGCCTGGATGACATCGGTGATGCTCGCGGCATGGAAGCCCTTGTCGGCGAACACGCCCTCCGCGGCGCGCAAGATCTGCTCGCGGCGCGCCTGACGCTGGTCACTGGCGCGCGCCGAACGCCGGTCATTGCGCGGCGCCGGCCGCGCCTTCTGCGGCGCGGACTTGCGTTTGCTGCGTCCGGCGCGGTCGACAGGAACCAAGAGAGACTGGCCTCCGCTCAGAGCATCTGTCGCAGCACGTATTGGAGGATGCCGCCGTGGCGGTAGTACTCCAGCTCGAGCGGCGTATCGATGCGGCACACCACGCTGAATTGCTTCGGGGGGTCGTCGGCAGCAGCAGACAGTGCGACGACGTCGAGCCGTTTGCCCGGCAGCAGGTCGCGCGCGATGCCGCGGATGGAGTAAATCTCTTCGCCGGTGAGATCGAGGCTGTGACGTGTCTCGCCGTCGGCGAACTGCAGCGGCAGCACCCCCATGCCGATGAGGTTGCTGCGATGGATGCGCTCGAAGGATTCGGCGATCACGGCGCGCACGCCGAGCAGTGCGGTGCCCTTGGCGGCCCAGTCGCGCGACGAGCCGGAGCCGTACTCTTTGCCGGCGATCACGAGCAGCGGGACGCGATGAGCGATGTAGCGCATCGCAGCGTCGTAGATCGTGCTCACGGTCCCGTCGGGGAAGTGTCGCGTCCAGCCGCCTTCGGTGCCGGGCGCGAGCTCGTTGCGCAAGCGCACGTTGCCGAAAGTGCCGCGGATCATGACCTCGTGGTTGCCGCGCCGCGCGCCGAAGGAATTGAAGTCCTCGAAGCGCACGCCGTGCTCGAGGAGGTAACGCGCGGCCGGCATGTCCTTCGGGATCGAGCCCGCCGGTGAGATGTGGTCGGTGGTGACCGAGTCGCCCAGCATGGCGAGGACCTGGGCATTCTCGATGTCGGTCGGCGGCACAGGATCGCGCGGCATGGCATCGAAGAACGTCGGACGGCGCACATAGGTGGAGGCGGGGTCCCAGGTGAAGCGCACGCCTTCAGGCGCCTGGATGGCGCGCCAGTTGTCGTCGCCGGTGTAGACGTCGGCGTACTGGCGCGTGAACATCGCCGGCGAGAGCGCCGACTGCACCGCGGCCTGAATCTCGGCATTGCTGGGCCAGATGTCGCGCAAGTGGACGTCGCGCCCGCCGGCGTCCTGGCCCAGCGGTTCGCGTTGCAGATCCACATCGATGCGTCCGGCGAGTGCATAGGCCACCACGAGCGGCGGGCTGGCGAGATAGTTGGCGCGGACGAGCGGATTGATGCGGCCCTCGAAGTTGCGGTTCCCCGACAGCACCGCCACCGCGACGAGCCGGCCGTCTTCGATGGCGTGGGCGACCGGTTCCGGCACGGGACCGCTGTTGCCGATGCACGTGGTGCAGCCGTAGCCGACGACGTGGAAGCGCAACGCCTCGAGCGCAGGCATCAGGCCCGCGGCGTTCAGATAATCGGTCACGACCTTCGATCCCGGCGCGAGACTCGTCTTCACCCACGGCTTCACCCGCAAACCGCGCGCGACGGCCTTCTTCGCCAACAACCCCGCGGCCATCAGCACCGCCGGGTTCGACGTGTTCGTGCACGAGGTGATCGCGGCGATGACGACGCTGCCGTGCCCGAGCTCGAATTCCTCGCCATCGAGCAGCGCTTGCACCCGTGGGCTCGGTGCCGCTTCCGTCGCCGTAGCACGCGCCGCCGCCGCTCCACGCGCGGCCGGCAGCATTTCCGGCAACGCGGCGGCGAACTGGCCTTTGACGTCGGCGAGCGCGACACGATCATGCGGCCGCCGTGGCCCCGCCAACGTCGGCACGACGGTGGCGAGATCGAGATCCATGCGCTCGCTGTACTCCGGCGCCGATGCAGACGCTGAGCGGAACAAGCCTTGTTCCTTGGCGTACGCTTCGACCAGTGCGATTTGATCGGCACTGCGCCCCGTGAGCCGCAAGTAGTCGAGAGTCTTGGCGTCGATCGGAAACATGCCGCAAGTGGAACCGAACTCCGGTGTCATGTTGGCGATGGTGGCGCGGTCGGCGAGGGTGAGCGCATCGAGTCCATCGCCGTAGAACTCGACGAATTTTCCCACCACGCCTTTGCGGCGCAGCATCTGGGCCACCGTCAACACCAGATCCGTCGCGGTCGCGCCCTCGGGCATCTCACCGCGCAGTTCGAAGCCGAGAACGGGCGGCACGAGCATCGTCACCGGCTGGCCGAGCATCGCCGCTTCGGCCTCGATGCCGCCGACACCCCATCCGAGCACGCCGAGGCCGTTGATCATCGTCGTGTGGCTGTCGGTGCCGAGCACCGAATCCGGATAGGCCAACACGCCTTCCGCCGTCTCCTGCGTGAAGACCACGCGCGCCAGGTACTCGAGGTTGACTTGATGCACGATCCCCGTGTTCGGCGGCACGACACGGAAGTTGTCGAATGCGCCTTGGCCCCAGCGCAAGAAGGCATAGCGTTCGCGATTGCGCGCGTACTCGTGGCGGGCATTCACCTGCAGCGCTTGCGGCGTGCCGAAAGCATCGACCTGAATCGAATGATCGATGACCAATTCCGACGGCAACGAAGGGTTGATTTGGCGGGGATCGCCGCCCAGAGCGGCGAGCGCATCGCGCATCGCCGCCAGATCCACGACCGCGGGCACGCCGGTGAAGTCCTGCAGGATGACGCGCGCCGGCATGAACGCGATCTCGCGCTCCGACGCGGTGCCCGGTCGCCAGCGGCTGAGCGCCTCGATATCGCCGGGCTGCACCGAGCGGCCGTCTTCGCAGCGCAGCAGATTCTCGAGCAGGATACGCAGCGAGTACGGCAAGTGGGCTATCGGAAACCCGGCGGCCTCGAGCTTCTGCAAGCTGTAGTAGGCGTATTTCTTCCCGGCGACGTCGAGCGTGGCGCGGGTCCGAAACGTGTCGCGGCTCGCGGTCATGATTCGCTCCCACTCTGAGGTGGCGTCACCGCGGCGCCGACAGGCGATGTCGCGGCGGTCCACTCCCGGAAGTCCGTGCGAGGCGGCAGATTAACACTTGTCGAGGAGACGATGGAAGCACGACGCACGAGCAGCAGGACGACGACGAAGCCGAGGGTGCCGAGCACGAAAGTGCCGGCAGCGATGTCCATGCCACGGAGCAGCCCCCAGCGGTCGGCAATGGCACCGATCACGAGGGGCGCCCAGGTGACGGCGACCAGATGCACGATGGCGTTGTACAAACCCATCGCTGTCGCGTGGGCGCGTTCCGGCGTCATGTCGTGCAGAACCGCGGTGAGCGGGCCGTGGTACCAGCTGAGGAAGAAGCCCGAAGTGAAAAAGGTGGCGAGGAAGACCATCCGGTTCGGCGTATGCACCGCCCACACCAAGAAAGGAATGCCGAGCGCCAGACCCGCGACGATGACTGCGACACGCCCCCAGGCAACGCGGCGCATGAGCCGGTCGGCGAGCCAGGCACCGACGATGATTCCGAGCACGCCGGCTACGCCTAAGCTGGCGCCCAAGATGAGGCCGGCTTCGCCCAGCCCGAAGCCCTTGTGACGCACGACGAACGTGGTGCCCCAGAAAATCAACGCATAGGCCGAGAAAGTGACGAAGCAGCCGCTCACGACGGCCGCGGCATAGGCCGGCAAGCGCAACAGATTGCGCAAAGGCACGGGGCGCGGGGCAGTCTCCACCCGCGGTTCATGCAACGACACGATCTTCCACGCCAGCAGGATACCGGGGATCGCGACGATGAAGAGCGTCGGGCGCCAGCCGATCGAGGACGCGAGCGCTCCTCCCAGACCGAGCCCGACACAGCCGCCGATGAACATCCCGGCGTTGAACGTTCCCTGCACGCGGGCACGGACCGCGGCGGGAAAACTGCGGGTGATGATCGCCGTCGCGGCCGGTGTGAAGGCGGCCTCCCCGAGCCCGACCAGGGAGCGCGCGACCAGCAACAAGCGGAACGAACGCGCCAGCCCCGTGACGAATGTCGCCAGGCTCCAGAACAGCACGGCGGCCGCCATGACGTTCTTGCGCGAGGTCCGGTCGGCGAGCATCCCGAGCGGCAAGGTGAATATCGAGTGCATGAGGGCGAATGCGGTGCCGAGCAACGCCGCCTGCGAGTGAGACAGGGAGAAGTCGTCCTGGAGCAGCGGCAGAATGGCGCCGATGATCTGCCGGTCGACGAAGTTCATGAAGTTGACCAGGGAGAGAATCGCCAATACCTGGAACTGGTGCTTGTCGAGCGGCTGGCGCATTCTGACTCCGGGTTGCGACACGCGTCACACTACACGCTCTCCCCTCGGCCGGCGCGCCCACAGGGGCCGCTTTCCGACGCTCTGGGGGGGGTTCTTTCGCCTCGTGGGTGGTGTAGGATATTCAGGCTATTGCGCCTATTGCGCCTGGCAAGGATCCAAGGTCCGCCATGCGTCCCTCGAGCACTCCTCGCCGATACTCTGGAGGTCGTTGGCCGTGAAGCGCTTCATGGTCCTGTTGCTCACCCTCGTTCTGGCCGTTCCCTCTGCATCGGCGTGGGCCGCGAAGAAGCCCAAGAAGTCCGAGGACGCCAAAAGCGAGCAGAAAGAAGAAGGAAACAAGAAGAAGGGGTCGTTCAAGGAGTTCTCGGAGGTCACCGAAGACGCGAAGCTCCTGGAAGGCTTCTTCGACGTCTATCAGAAACCCGACCAATTGTTGTTGGCCGTTCCCGAAAACCGTTTGGATGAAGATTTCCTGATGAACTTCACCCTCGCCCAGGGCGTGGGAACCGGCTGGCTCATCGGTGGCTCCATGATGAACTGGGAGGCGTTGCTCGTCTGCTTCGAACGTCACGGCAATACCGTGTATCTGGTGTCGAAGCCGACGCATTACAAGGCCAGCGATCCCGGCTACAAGGACATGGTCGATTTCGCCTTCGGATCCTCGGTGCTGGCCTCGGCCGAGATCCTCAGCCTTCGCGACAAGGACAAGGCACTCGTGATCGATGTCGACAAGTGGTTCCTCTCCGACCTGTCGGGTGTGGGGGAGGTGTTGCGTTTCACGTTGTCGCCGGCCCCCGGGCAGCGCGGCAACGCGCAGCTCGAATCGGACAAGAGCTTCATCGAGGAAGTCAAAGTCTTCCCGGAGAACGTCAACGTCCTGGCCAAGCTCTCCTTCAGGCCGGGAGAACCCGTGGATTGGGATGCCGTGCCGGACGGCAGGTCGGTGCCGCTGTCGGTGCACTGCGTGATGGCGCGGCTGCCCGAAGTACCCATGGAACCCCGACTTGCCGACGATCGCATGGGTTACTTCCTGCTGGCGCAGAAGGACTTCGCTCAGCAGGAGAAGTCTTTCTTCACCCGGTACGTCCGCAAGTGGAGGCTCGAGCCCGACCGCAAGCGCGACGAGTTGTTCATTCCCAAGAAGCCGATCACCTACTACATCGACTCGAGCGTGCCGCCGGAGCTTCGGCCTTACGTGCAGGCCGGAATCGAGGAATGGAACCGCGCGTTCGAAGCAGCGGGATTCGAGAACGCCATGCGCGCCGATCTGTTGCCGCGCGATGCCGATCCCGAAGACCTGCGCTATGCCACGATTCGCTGGGTCGCGACCGATGTGCCGAGCTATGGCGCCATCGGGCCTTCGGTCGTCGATCCGAGGACGGGTGAAGTTCTCGACGCCGACGTGCTGTTCGACGCATCGATCACGCTATGGGCGCGCAACACCTGGCGCAATTTTGCCGACCCGGCGCGCACGATCGAAAACGCCTTGGGCATCTCGGCGGAGCTGCCGGCGCCGTTTGGCCCCAACTACGAGCATGCCGGCTTCGTCGACGCGCTGACCATGCAAATGGGGCTCGTGCGTGCGAGCCTCCTCCTGAGTGGCGACATCACACCGCAGGATCCCGTGCCGATCGAATTCGTCGGTGAGTTCCTGAAGTTCGTCACCATGCACGAGGTCGGGCACACGCTGGGTTTGCGGCACAACTTCCGCGGTTCCACCGAC
Organism: Candidatus Krumholzibacteriia bacterium; assembly: GCA_035649435.1. Taxonomy (GTDB): domain Bacteria; phylum Krumholzibacteriota; class Krumholzibacteriia; genus DASRJW01. The sequence continues at coordinate 24,370 of DASRJO010000152.1, forward strand.
ACACCGATGCTCAAGTTACACGATCGCGTGTGGACGGGGGAAAACGGCCTGGTGAACTCGGTGATGGAGTATCCGGCGCCGAATCTCGCCGTCGACGGCAAGCCCAACGGCCACTACTACACGCCCACGGTCGGCACGTGGGATAAGTGGGCGATCTCCTTCGGCTACATGCCCGACGCGGCCAAGGCCGCGACGCTGGCGCGTCAGGCGGCGCAGGACGGCAATCTGTATGGCACCGACGAAGATGCCGGCGGGATCGCTGCCCTCGACCCGACGGTCAACGTCTGGGACCTGGGTGACGACCCGTTGGCCTGGAGCAAGGGACGGTCGCAGCTCATTCGCGGCATCTGGTCCCGGTTGCCGTCGGTGGTGCTCTACGACGGCCAGCCGCACTACGAGCTGACCAACTCGCTGATGACCTTGATGGTTGGTTACGTGCAAGCACTGGCACCGGCGGTGAAGTACATCGGCGGCCAAGAGGTGAACCGGGATCACTTCGGGGATCCACAAGCTCGCGCGCCATTCGTCGTGGTGCCGAAGGCCAAGCAGCGCGAGGCGCTCGATCACGTGGTGCAGAGCGCCTTCAGCGAAACGGCCTTCGTCCTGCCGCGCGAGGTCCTGACCCAGCTGGGCTCGAATCGCTGGAGCCATTGGGGACAGCCGAACACCATCCTCGGACGCGTGGAGATTCCGCTGCAAGAGCTGGTGCTCTTGATGCAAGGCGGGCTGTTCGACTTGATGACGAACCCGGTGCGGCTGTCGCGCCTGGTGGAGAACGAGAGTCTGGTCGGAGCGCAGAACGTGCTCTCGATTCCGGAAATGATGGATGCGCTGAGCGGTGCGGTGTGGAGCGAGGTTTGGGGAGCGCAGCCCCGCAACGTCACCAGCATGCGGCGCAATCTCCAGCGCCTGTACGTCGACCGGATGACGACGATCATCGCCCATCCACCGGCCCGGATGCCGGAGGATGCGCGTGCGGTGACGCGCGCGCAGCTGCGCGACTTGCAGACCCGACTGCAGCGCGCCGTTGCAGCCGGCACCACTCTCGACGCGTACACCCGTGCCCATCTCGCCGAGATCCAAGAACGGGTCGAGAAGGCGCTCGACGCCGGCCTCGAAGCGGAGCTGTTGGGCAGGCGCGGCTGAGTGCGCCGTACGCGGGCAAGTGTCTTATCGGGTCTCCTGGCGGCGGGGCTTGGCCTCGCCGCCTGTGAGCCCGACGGCGCTCCTGCACCGCGGCTCGTCGTGCTCGTCGTCGTCGATCAGCTGCGTGGCGATCTCCTGCAACGCTACGCCGATTGTTGGCGTGGCGGCTTCCGACGTCTTCTCGACCAGGGCGCCTGTTTCACCAAGGCCGTGCAAGACCATGCGGTGACCAACACGGGTCCTGGCCATGCGACTCTCGCCACCGGTGTTTTTCCAGCCCGGCATGGCATCGTCGACAATTCTTGGTGCGAGCGCATCGCTCAAGACATCGTCGTCGTTCCCTGCGTCGCCGATTCGACGACGCATGTCGTCGGCTCCTCGCTCGCGGGCGCATCCCCGCACCGATTGTTGTCTCCGACGCTCGCCGAGTGGATGCAAGCTGCGGACGCGCGATCGCATGTCGTGGCGCTCGGCGGCAAGGATCGCGCCAGCATCCTGCTGGCGGGGAAAGCACGCGGCGACGTCTATTGGTTCTCGCGCCAAGACGGGCGCTTCGTCACCTCGAGCTGGTATGCAGCGTCGGATCCGGACTGGCTGCAACAGTTCAATGCCAGCCAGTGGCAGACGCTGTGCCGCGATTCCACCTGGATGTGCGAGGTGCCGGTGGCGGATCGGTCCCGGGCGCGTGTCGCCGCGTCGAGCGAGGGTGACGGGACGCGAGCGCATGCCGTCGGTGGAGGTGGACCCGACTCGAACCGTCTCGACTTCGTGCATCGATTCGACGCCGTCCAAGGCGGCTTCTGGGAATGGTGGAATGATACGCCGTTCCCTGACGCTGCGATTCTGTCCTTGGCGGCGGCGGCGGTGTCGGCGCGAGGTTTGGGCGAGGACGATGCGCCGGACCTGCTGGCCCTAGGGCTGTCGCAGACGGACCTTGTCGGTCACGAGTACGGTCCGCTGAGCCTCGAACAGCTCGACAACTTGCTCCGGCTCGACCGCGCTCTCGGCACATTCCTCGAATTCTTGGATACCGAGGTCGGCCGCGATCGCTGGGTGATGGCCTTGAGCGCCGATCATGGCGTCACGGACTTGGGCGTCAATCGACGGGAGGACGGCATCCCCGTCCAAAAGGTTTCCGCCGCCAGTGTCGATTCACTGTTCGACGAGTTGCGCGGGATGGAGGCGAACGCGAGTCAGGCAGCGGAACGTGAACAGCTCGTAGCAGCGCGTGTCGCACAACATGGCTTCATAGCCGAGGTCTTCACCTATTCCGCACTCGAGAGCGCGGTCACAGCAGAGGACTCGTTCCTGCTGTTGTTTCGCCACTCGCATCATCCCGGCCGCTTTCCGCTCGCGCCGCTGGGGTCGGGCTCGCGGCGGCGGACGCTCGGCGTCTATGGCATCGAAGCCCGGTTGCAACCGTGGGCGGTGCGATCCGAGGCTGGCGCTGCGCACGGGTCGCCGAGCTTCGACGATCGGCATGTGCCGATCCTCTTCCTCGGCGCACGAATCCCCGCCGGCTCGTCGGCACGTCGGATTCGAAGCGTCGATGTCGCGCCGACCCTGGCGCAAATGGCGCGCATTCCGGCGCCCGCCGGTTTGGACGGGAACGTCCTGGAGCTTGCACCCTGATGGCTTGCGGCGCATCGCCGATCTGACGCACTGCAGCGCATCCGCCTCGATCCCGTGCCTCTCGGAACGCCTACCGTTGGCCCCACCTGGGATGCGGACGATGGCCGCGTCAAATCGCAGGGTCGTCGCGAGGCAAACGGCAGTCCGAACGATGTCGGCACGCCGGCACCCGCGCCTGCACCAGGGGAAACCTCCAGAGCGTGCGTTCCAGCAATGCAGCCCGAACACACGAGCGTTTCCGCAGAGGCATCGGGATCTTCTACATCGACAAGTGAACAATGACAGCGACATGGCATGAATGCACACTAAGTTTGTCTGCGGAAAAGGTTCTCCTTGAATGAAGACAGCCTCGATGCCAACTCGCGTGCGGCCGTGGGAGGCGTTGTCATTCGTTGTGGTGCGGGCGCAGCCATTCCAGCAGCAAGGAGTAACTCTGTGGCAGGAGGTTGCCTTCGCTGTCGGTGATGGGGAGGGTGCGCTGGTGACGGACGAGCGCTTCGAGGGCCAGTCCGGTGGCGAGCTTCGATGGCCGCCACGGCTGAAGCTCGGGGCATGTCGCAGCGAGCGCCCTCGCGATGTCGTCCATGGTCGAGTCGTCCGTGCGCATGGCGGCCTCGATCTCGACCTCGTGGTGCCGAAAAGGTGTCCCTTCCACCACGTAGATCACGGTGTCGATGGCGAGCACGGCCAAGGCTTCGTTTCCAATGCCGAGAACGTCGCGCGGGCGACGGAGCGTGCGCCGGTCCTGAATGGGTGAAAACCCAGCGCTCTGCAACGCCGGCAGCGGACCGGCGGAGCGATCGCCCATCGCCGCGTTTGTGGGTGCCAGCGCTGCGGGCCAATCGTTGCCGAGCTCGTCGCGAATGCGCGTCCTGAGCTCGGGGTCCGTCGGGTCGCCTTCCAGCTCGAGCCGCTGCACTGCTATCCCGCGGTGGCGCGAACGGCCCTTCAAACACAGAAGCCAGCGATCGCCCAGGTGGCGCACGCGCAGCGCATACCCGCGCTGGCGCAAGCGGCGCTCGGGAAGATCGAGATAGACATCCCGGAGGTCTTCGGGGGCTCGATGCCGCAGCGAGAAATCGGCGAGGCGATTGGCGGTTTCGAGACGCGCGAGAACGGCCATGGGCTCGACTGCGGCGAGGACGAAGGTGATCTCGATCTCGTGGTTGAGAGAGGGCATCGTTGCAGCTCTTCGCGGCGGAGATTGGGGCCCGGGGCATGGTAGCATGCCGGCTCGTCTCTGCCGCACAGCGAGTCTCGATCGAGACATCGAAAGTGGGCACCGGGCCGATCGCAACCAAGGAGACCGATGGCGCGCAAATGGGTCGTATTCGCGATTGTCGTCGTGGTTCTCGTGTTGCTCGATCAGGGGACGAAACGCTGGGCGCTGGAGACGCTGGAGCGGGGCATGACACAGCACGCGTGGGGTGGCGCGCTCCTTCTCACGCTCAGCTTCAATCGGGGTGCCGCCTTCGGCCTCGACCTGGGCCCGGCATCCCGGCCGCTTTTCATTCTTTTGTCTCTCGTCGTGCTGATCTGGCTCGGCACCGTCTACCAACGCACGCCTGCGGGATCTCGATCACGCGCCGCGGGTGTGGCGCTCGTGAGCGGTGGGGCCATCGGGAACTTGATCGATCGAGTGCTGTCGGGCCGCGGCGTGGTGGATTTTCTCGGGCCTTACGATCTCGGCATCATGGTGTGGCCGATCTTCAACCTGGCGGACTGCTGGGTGGTCGCCGGGATCGCACTCCTCGTGCTCTCCATGCGGCGAGGGCACCTGACGACCGGAGAGCTCAAGGCAGACGCACGATCTTGACGCTCCGCGCCGGGGCGTCGTCGACCCGCACATCCACGAAGTAGACACCGGGCGGCACGGTGTCGCCATCGACACGTGTTCCATCCCAGTCCAGTGCATGATCTCCGGCAGGCATCGTGCCGGCGTACAACGTCTGCACCAGCCTGCCCGCGCTGTCGTAGACCCGGGCTGAGACGCGATGATCACGCGCGCCAGCCAAGTCGGAGCCAGCGAAACCGAAGCGGACCCAGGTCGAGCCGCGCGTGGGATTCGGAGACACGAGCAACGTCGTGAGCAATGCCGTTTGCGGGCCGGCGCTGGTCGTCGCGGTGCTCGAGAACTTCTGAATGCGGTGGTTCTGGCTATCGGAAACGAAGACATCGCCGTCGGTATGGTCGATCGCGATCCCGAGCGGGAAATAGAACTGACCATCGCCCAATGCAAGCGGGCCGGGGGGGTCGACGCATCCGCTGCCATCGGAGAGACGGCACTGGCTGCCACTCGTTTCCTGGAAGGCACCCGAAGCTCCGAACATCTGCACCCGATGGTTGTTCGTATCGACCACGAACACCTCGACCCCGACCACCTGGCCCGTCGAAACGGCCAGTCCTCCCGGGAACTGGAACTGCCCGTTCCCTGCGCCCATGGATCCCCAGGTCACCAGGAATTGCCCGGTCGACGTGAACTTCTGCACCCGGTTGTTGATCGTGTCCACGACGTAGACCTGATTGCTGTCATTCACCGTGACGCTGCGCGGCGACTGGAACTGGCCGTTTCCCGTTCCGAGCGTGCCCCAGGTGGCGATGAACACACCCGTGCTGGTGAACTTCTGAACCCGCTTGTTCGGGAAGCCGTCCTCGGAGACGAAGACATGAAAGCTGTCGTCGACAACGATGCCGCGCGGGGATTTGAACTGCCCGATTCCAGTGCCCGTGGTGCCCCACTGTCGCAGGTACGTTCCCGTGCTCGAGAACACCTGCACCCGATCGTTGAAGAAGTCGGTGACGTAGACCTGACCGTTCGCATCGACCGCGACATCGCGCGGCGAATTGAACTGGCCGTTGCCGACGCCTGAGTCCCCCCAGGTCGACACGAAGGCCCCATCGTTGGAGAAGACCTGAATCCGGTGGTTGGCCCGGTCGGCGACGTAGAGGTTGCCCCCTGCTCCGACCACCAGGCCGCTCGGCTCGCGGAACTGGCCGTTCGCGGAGCCCTGGCTGCCCCATTTGGTGACGAACTGCAGGGCGGCAGACGCAATGGCCGGGAGTGCGGCGAGGCAACATCCCGTGAGGATTGCCCGCGTGACCACGAGACGAAGAGACGGAGCTTTATGCGCGAAACACGCGGCAGTCATGGAAGGCCTCCAGGATACGCATAGTTTAGCACGCGGAAGCACATTCCAGACAGATGTTTACGCCTACGTGCCCGGCGCCGCAGTGCCAGCCAGGGTTAACGGCTCGAGGGGTGTCGAATTGTGTCAAGACGCCCGACGATGGAGGCACGTTCGCCATCCCCTCGTCTTCGAAGGCATACACGCCAGACCGGAACCTGTTGTGGGAGCGCTGGATGCTTGCCGCGCCCAAGGCGTGGCGGAAATCGTCAAATAATCGACACTGCGTCTCGAGCGGCCTGTCCGAGTCGGCTACGAGCGGCGCTTGCGCCAGAACATCGAGGTGCCGAGCAACCCCGCTCCGAGCAGCATCAAGGTGCCGGGCTCAGGGGTGGCCACTCCGGCGTCATGAGAGAAGGGAGCCTTGATCGCATGGACGGACCCTTCGACATGGTTGAAGGCGTCGAAGTGGACCATCGAGAACCCCGTGATCGCGACGTCGTAGACGTTGATCTGGCCTGTCGACGGGAAGACCCCCGGGAAGCTGTTGACGAAGTCCCCAACGGGGGAATCCGTCTGGTCGAAGTCCCCGAGCTCCCACTGAAGGAAGCTCGTGCCGGCCCCATAGATGCCATGAGCGGGAAGGGAGTGGCCATCGCTCATCACGGGCAACGTGCCATCTGCGCCAACACCAAGGGTTTGCGTCGGCGCTTGGGGCAGGGATGGGTCGGTGACCAGCGTCGCCGTGGACGATGAGAGAGAGATCGACCCGCTCTCGCTCGTCAAGAAGGCGGCGGAGAGCTTGACGTCCTGAATGGTGCCATGCTGGGCCACGTTCCCGATCACCCAGAGACGCATGTTGTTCGACTGAATGACCCAGCTCTCCGAGTCGGTGTCGTACGTAGCGCCTTCGATGTAGAGCTGGAGAACGGGCTGTGCCTGAACGGCGGTCCCGGCCAGTGCGACGAGAAGTATGGTCAACAGCTTGAGTTTCATTGCAGGCCCAGACCTTTCAGTTGCTCCCAATGACCGCCCAGCAAACACAGGGCGTCTCGCAAGGGGCGTTCCAGTGCTGATTCCGTTGATTTAAAACATGTTACATCAAGTTAATCAAACGGAACTGTAGTTCTTTCCGACGCCAGTAGCCCCAGGTATCGCCTAACCCCTGCTGCCCTGTCGGGTTCTTCGTACCCGACGCAGCCGTTGGAGGACCCAACGCCTCTCGTTCACGTCGATCGCCACGTACCACGCAAGTGGCAAGTATGCCACAACGGTGGCGACACCGCAGGAAAGAAGGGTTGGAAAGGTTTCCGCCCCGATGCCTCGCACCAGCCACCACCCAAGCACGAAGAGCAGACCCCCTGCGGCGAGAGGCCGCAGATGGACGCACCGGAAGAGCCCCCAGCCGCCGATTTCAAGAAATCGACAGGCATGGCGGGCGAACACCAGCTGTGAAACCAGCGAACCGACCAGAACTCCCGCAGCGACACCCGCAATCCCCAGCGGCACGACGAGCGCGATGCCGATGAGAATGACCAGCCCTGATGTGAGCGCCGACACCCGGACCAGGACTCCGAGCTGGCCGACGCCGATGAAGAAGCGCCAAAGCAAAGGCTGGAGACTCTCCACCAACGTGCTGGCGGCGAGGAGCCACAAGACCGGTCGGCCGCGAGCGGCGTATTCGGGCCCGATCCAGAGCGAGATGAACGGGGTGCCGAGGAGGAACAACAGGACCAGGACCGGCAAGGTCGAGAGCAGAACGTAACGCGAATAACGCAGGTAGATGGATTTCAGCAAGGCGAGTTCCTGCCGGCTCGCCAGCTCGCTGAACATCGGCATGAACCCAGTAGTCAGTCCCCACGAGACCTGGCGACTGTAGTCGACGAGACGCGAGGGGATGGCGTAGAACGCGGTCGCGGCCGATGAAAGGCCCGTGCTGATGATGATCGGTTGGGCGTGAGTCATGAGCCGTGTGGTGGTGGCGGAAACGAAGATGCGGCTGCCGAAGCCGAGCAGCTCACGGAAAGAGCTGCGCTGCAGCCCTCGCCACCGCAGGCGCAGCGACGGGAAGGCACGCCGGCACACCAGGATCGTGGCGGAGAGGGCGCAGACATCCGTCGTCAGCTTGCTGGCGGCGAGGGCCAGCATGCCACCGCGGGGGAGGAACAGCACCAAGAGCGCAGCGTTCGCAATCCAGGTGCCGATGTCGATCAAGTTCTTGGCGTAATACATCTGCCAGCCGAACAGAATGCCCGCGAACAAGTAGTTCATGAACATGATCAGGGCGTCGGCCGCGAGGACCGTGAACACCCAACGCAAGTGCGGCACTTGCGCCAAATCTTCGATGAAGCGCGGCACCAGTGGCGGCAACACGAGCGCGAATATCACGACGGTCATCCCGCCAACCGCAAGGAAGAAGTAGAAGGCGGCGCTCAGCAGCTCGCGCAGCTTTGCTTCGTCGCCACGAGCCTTGTATTGCCCCACCAGCTTCACCACGGCCGGCTGCACGCCCATCTCCAGAATGCTGGCGTAGCCGATGAAAGACATGAGCAGTACCCAGAAGCCGTACAGGGAATCACCCAGTGTGCGCACGATGAACGGCGTGAGTGCGAAACCAATCGCGAGCGAAACGGCGTAGCCCGAGACGTTGGAGAGCGAATTCACCGTGAGCCGGCGATGCATACCCGGGCGCGAGGAAGGCTCTGACGCTGGCCGTGGGGAGTCCGGGGCGACCGGAGCTGCGCCTGACCGAGGTTGCATGAAAACCTGCCTGGTACGAGCAATGAGGTGGCGAGGTCGCGGCACAGGTTGCCCAAATCGGGGTCGCCAGCGTGGATCTAAACAGAGAGTGACAGAAGCTGGACGCGTCGCCAAGGCGGTTGTCAGCGCGCGCGGGAATGGTGTCTAATCGGGACCACCTGTGATCGCGGTTGTTGAAAAGCCGAGGTCTGGGTCCCCGCCCGGCCGCGCGGTCGCACGCTTGGAGGAGCAGAGAATGCCGAGCTCGACATCGAGGCGCTTGCGCCTGGCATTCGCCGTCCTTGGCGTGCTTGTCCTCGACCGCGCCTGGGCTGGGAATGGGGAGAACGCGGAGCTCGAGGTGGCGGCGGCATGGCTCGACCCAAGCTGGGAATACCGCATGAAGTTCACGGTTGTCGGGGCCAAGATCGCCGGCACCTCGACGTTGACCGACTTCCCGCTCCTGCTGCACCTCGACGACGAGCGCGCCAGTGTCTTCGACAAGGCCAAGCCCGACGCGAGCGACATCGTGATCACCAGCGCCGATGGCACCACACCCCTTTCACGCCAGGTCGTGAGCTGGAACCGCGACGTGCACGACGCCGAGATCTGGTTCCGAGCCGACGCGTTGTCCAAGACATCGCGCGAGTTCTACCTCTACTACGGCAATGCCGACACCAGCCTGGCGGTGCACGATGGCAGCGTCTGGTCGCCGGAGTATCTCGGTGTCTATCACTTCGCCGAGGATCCGGGCGCCGGTGTGCTGCGGGATTACGGACCGCACGCGAACGACGCCAGGGCCGGGACCAATGCCGCGTTCACCAGCGCCGACACCATCGCCGGCGCCGCAGGCCAGGGGTGGCGCTTCAACGGCACCACGCACTGGATCGACGGCGATGCGGTGCAGTCGTCGGACAGCAGCCATACCATCAGCGCCTGGTTCGCCTGCTGGAATCAGTTGCGTCCGGATGACGCCGACTTCGCCTTCTCGGTGGAGGAAGGCTTCTGGCACCTGTCGGCCAAGCGCAACAGCCAGCAGCGCCGGCCCGACTTCGCGCAAGGCGGATTCTTCACCTGGCACCCGGCGACGTTGGACACGCTCTTGCACCAATTCGTTTGGGCGATGGACGGCGTGGCCGATACCATCCGCTTCTACTTCGACGGCGTCGAAGCGGACATCCTTTTGCGCGCGGCGCCGCCCAACTCGCGCGTCTATCGCGGGCTGCGGCTGAAAGGGGAAATCGGGATCGCGAGCCCCTTGTTCGGCAATCACTTCGATCTGATGGAAGGCATCGTCGACGAGTTTCGCATCCAAACGGGTGTGCGACGCCCGAACTGGGTGGCGACCGAATACAACAACATTTCCGATCCAGCGAGCTTCTATGTCTTCGGCACCGAAGACAACGGCACACCCGTGCACTTGTTGTCGTTCACGGCGTCGAGGGAACCGCAGCGCGCCGTCTTGCAATGGAGCGTGCGAGAATGGACTGCGGACGTGCGGGGTTTCCACGTCCATCGGGGTGACGACGCGGCCTCTTCGCAGCGACTGACGACCGCGCTGCTCGCGGGCGAGCGCGACTATGTATGGGTCGATGACGAGCCTCCCGCCGGCCCGACGCGTTACTGGCTGCAGGAATGGCTGCACGACGGCACGGCGATCTGGCATGGACCGGCACTCCTGGTGGAGGCGCGGCCCCTGACGTTGTTCCTGGGCGCGAACACGCCGAACCCGTTCGGCACGCGCACGCAGATCGGGTTCCAATTGGATTCACCGGGTGCGGTGCGACTCGATGTGTACGATGCCGCGGGCCGGTTCGTGGCGCGACTCGTGAGCGCGACGTTGCCGGCGGGCGCGCACTCGATCGACTGGGACGGGCGCGATGATTCTGGAGTGCGCGCGCCCTCCGGTGTGTACTTCACCCGGCTGCAAAGCGGCGGCGCCGTGGTCACGCGCAAGCTATTGCTCAACCGGTAGACTCACAGGAAGCCTGGCTAGTCGTTCTGGGTCGCTCGCGGACCCCGCCGCGGAGCGGCCGCGCGCAAAGCAGGAGGCATGCGTCGTTGGATCCGTGTTTGAGCATCCGCATCGCCGGCGATCGCTACGAAGGCTTCGTCGTCGTCGACAGCCTCGTCGGTGACACGAGCGCCGGGGGCGTGCGGATCTACGACGATCTCGAGCTGGCCGAGATCGGCGACTTGGCGCGTGAGATGAGTCTCAAGTACGCCTTGTTTCGCCTGCCACGCGGCGGCGCGAAAGCCGGCCTGCGCCTCGCGCCCGGTTTATCGGGAGAAGAACGCTTGCACGCTCTGCGCGACTTCGGCCGCAAGCTGGGCCCGATCGTGCGCAATGGGATTTACAACCCCGGCATGGACATGAACTGCGGTCCGGACGAGCTGCGCGCCATCTATGCCGGCGCCGGCATCCCCCTGGGTCCCGTCACGGATACATCGTGGTTCACTGCGCTCGGAGTCTTCCACGCACTCGAAGCATGTGCCGCGGCTCTCGGCCGCGAGCAGGGCCGTGTCACCGTCGCCGTCGAAGGTTTCGGCAGCGTGGCGAGACATCTTGCCGCACGCCTGCCCGACCGCTATCGCATCGTCGCTTTGTCCACCGTGGCCGGAGCGGTCCGGCATCCCACCGGCTTCGAACCCCAGCGCGTGATGGCGCAGCGCGACGCGCACGGGGATGATCTGGTGACCCAGTTGGACGGCGAGTCCATCGACCTGAGCGCCGTGTTCGCGGCTCCCGTCGACATCCTGATCCCAGCCGCGCGCACGCGCAGCCTCACGGCGGAACTAGCGGGAACGGTCGCGGCGCGCGCCGTCGTGCCGATCGCCAACGCTCCGTATGGAGATGGTGCGGTGGATGTGCTGCACGCGCGTGGCATCGTCTGTCTACCGGGTTACGTCGTCAATGTGGGGGGAGTGCTCGCCTCGTCGCTGTACGACCAGGGAGTGCCGCGACCCGCGATCGAAAAGCTGTTCGCCACCCGTTACCGCGATGTGGTGGCGCAGCTCGTGCACGTGGCCGCGAGCCGCAGGCTCCCGGTCACCGTCCTGGCGCAGGAGCTCGCCACACGAACGATCGCGGCGCGGGCAACGTTTCGCCCGCGCTCCCTTCCGGAGCGCATCTACGAGCGCTTCCTGCGCCATCGATTGCCGCGTCGTTGGCGCGGCGCACAGGCAAGGCGGCGCTGCGTGCGTGCGTTCGATGACTTGCGCGTTTCGATCGACGCCGCCGGACGGAACGCATGAATGTGATGCACGACAAGCTGCGCGTCGAAGTGGCACGGTCCGTCCCGGAGACGGAATGGCAACGTCGGGTCGAACAGTGTGGCGGCAATGCGTTGCACCTGTCCGCGCCGCATCGTGCCGAGCAAGATCCCCGCGACCAGCGCTTCCTCATCTTCACCCGCGATCAGGAGATCGTGGCGTGCGCCATCGCCTTCGAACGGCGGCGCCGTCTTTGGGGGCGGGTGCCGCAAGGCCCGCCGACCTTATGGATGCCGACGGCCCCGGCAATGCTGGATGGCGGCTTGGCGCCGCATGTGCTCGATGCGCTCGTCACCCATGCACGGCAGAGTGGCTGTGCGCGTCTCGTCATCCAACCCGCGTCGAGCGAGCATCTCGATCGGCACGATCTCTTGGCCCGGCATACGACGGCGGCCTTGGTCGAATTCGTCCTCGACTTGCGCCGCCCCTTCGCGGACATCCTGGCCGGGATGCACAAGTACCATCGCAAGAACATGCGGCGCGCCGAAGCACGCGGTCTGGTGGTCACGGAAGACACGAGCCTCGACGGTCTGCTGCGCTTGCGGCAAATGCAGGCCGTATCGGCCCAGCGAGCCAGCGAAAAGGAGCACGGCTTCAGCGTGCGTGACGAGGCCTATTTCAAACAGCTCTTCGCCCACGTGTATGCGGCCGGTCTGGGTCAGGTGCTCTTCGCTCACCTGGGGGACAAGCCGCTCGCGGCGCTGGCATTCTTGACCACGGCGGGCCGCGCACTCACGGTGCGATCGGGTTCGCTGCCGGAGGGGTACGACACTTACGCGATGTATCTGCTGCATCATGAATTGATTCGTTCCTTGCTGGCACGTGGTGTCGTCGAGCTCAATCTGGGCGGCGTGCCGGCGGCCGCGTCCGATCCCAAGCATCCGCAGTTCGGCTTGTACGAGTTCAAGCAGGGTTTCGGCGGCCGCGCGGTGACGCGCCTCGCGGTCGACATGCCCCTGGGGGCGGCGTCGTGATCTTGCAACGTCTGAGCGAGCGAGTGCGCGAGCGGCGCCGCAGCCCGGCAGCGGAGCCAGCGACGCATGCGGCCGAAGCGGTGGCCTGGGTGCATCGGGCTCAGGACGCCAACGGCGATGGCGGTGTCAGCCACAGCTATCTCATCGGCAAGGGATGGATGCGGTCGTATCCGGAGACGACGGGATACATCATCCCGACGTTGCTCAATTGGAGCGCGACGACGGCCGATGACGAGTCACGCCGCCGGGCATTGGAGATGGCGCGCTGGGAGATGACAATCCAGCTCGCCGGCGGCGCCATTCCCAATTTGACGGACGGGCAACCGACGGTGTTCGATACGGGCCAAGTTCTCTTCGGCTGGATGAGCGCGCACGCGGCGAACGGTGAAGCGGAGTTCATGCATGCGGCCTGCCGTGCAGCCGATTGGTTGATCCAAGCGCAAGACGGATCTGGGGTGTGGCGACACGCCTCCGATTCGGGCGGCGCGGGGCGCGTCTACAATGTGTGCGTCTCTTGGGCGCTGGTGGAGCTCGCGCGCCGCTCGGGCGAGGCGCGCTACCGGGATGCGTGCCGTGCGTTTCTGGACTGGACGCTGACGCAAGAGCGCGAACAGGGTTGGTTCGATCGCAACTGTCTGACCGACGACACTGCACCCCTGCTGCACACCATCGCCTACACCGCACGCGGTCAGCTTGAGTGTGGCGTGCTCCTCGATGATCCGGCGCTGATCGCGGCGGCCGCGCGCACGTCGGTTGCGCTCGCAGCGCTCGTGGAGCCAGGCGGGCGCATGTCCGGGCGTTTCGCGCGCGGCTGGCGGCCGGCCGTATCTTGGGCCTGCCTCACCGGCATGGCGCAGATGTCCATCGTCTGGCGCCGGCTGCAAGAAATCCCGGCCGCGTTGCCGGCGACGGAAAGCGAAGCGTGTCTGGCGGCGTCGAAGCGCGTCAACGAGTTCCTGTGTAGCCGGCAGGATCGCTCGAGCAAGAACCCGGGGCTGCGCGGAGGGATCCGCGGTTCCTACCCGGTGGACGGGGCCTATGGACGTTATCGAGTGCTCAATTGGGCCACCAAGTATTTCATCGATGCCATGATGTACACGTTGCCGCAGCGGTCGATGCCGTTTCCGTACTGAGTCGAGTGGATGGATCCGCATGGCGGAGCGGTCGAAGCGGCGAACCATGGAGCGCAGCCGATGACAGCAAAACGCAAGATCCTGGCGATCTTCGGCACGCGCCCCGAGGTCATCAAGATGGGGCCGGTGCTCACGGCTTTGCGCGCCGATGGTGCCTTCGACGTCGTGACGCTCGCTACCGCCCAGCATCGCGAGATGCTCGACGACATGTTGCGCGTCTTCGGCATCGTGCCCGATCACGATCTGGATGTCATGACCGCCGATCAAAGGGTCGTCGACGTGACGGCGAAGTGTCTCTTGGGCATCGATGCGGTGCTGCGGCAGGAATCGCCGGATCTGGCGCTGGTGCAAGGCGACACCACGACGGTGCTGGCGGCGTCGCTCGCCTGTCACTACAACCGGATTCTCGTCGGCCACGTAGAGGCAGGCCTGCGCACGGCCGACAAGTACGCGCCGTTCCCGGAAGAAATGAACCGGCGTGTCGCCGGTGTGTTGGCCGATCTGCACTTCGCGCCCACGGCGAAGGCACGGGAGAATCTACGGCGCGAGGGCGTGCCCGAATCCGCAATCCATGTCACCGGCAACACCGTCGTGGATGCGGTGCTCCGCATCGCAGCCACCCCAGTCGATCCGACAGACACGCAGCTCGCCCAAATCCTGCAATTCACCGACACGATCGGCCGACTGCTCCTGGTGACCGCCCACCGGCGTGAGAGCTTCGGTGCGCCGTTGCGCGCCGTGTGCGAGGCGCTGGCCGCGATCGTGGAGGCGCATCCGGACACGGGAATCGTCTTCCCGGTGCATCCGAATCCGAACGTGCGCGAGGCCGTGCACGAAATCCTCGGCGACCGGCCGCGTGTGCTCCTGGTGCAACCTCTCGACTACGTGCAGTTCGTGCACGTCATGCAGCGCGCGACGTTGATCCTCACCGATTCGGGCGGAGTGCAGGAGGAAGCGCCGTCGCTCGGCAAGCCGGTGTTGGTGTTGCGTGACAAGACCGAGCGGCCCGAAGGGGTCGAAGCCGGTGTTGCGGAGATCGTCGGCACCGATCCGGTGCGCATTCGCGCCGCAGCCGACCGGCTGCTCGCATCACCGCGAAGCCATGAGGTGGAGGTGCGCCGGCACAATCCATACGGAGATGGCCGTGCGGCCGGGCGCATCGTGGACGCGATTCGAGCCGCCTTGAAGGTCATGTGATGCGCGTACTCGCCATCTTGTACTGCTATCCACCGCTCCTCGTCCCCGCCGCGATCTGTTACCTCAAGCTCGTGCTCGGCCTGCGCCAAAAGGGCGTGGACGTGGAGATCCTGACCATCACCCCCGAATCGTTCAGTGCCCCGGGAGGTGTGGTGCTGCGCGACACGGAGCTCGCGCGCGTGGCGCCGGCCGATGTCGTCGAACATCGATTCACCTCGCCCGAAACCTCCCTGGGCGTGCGCGCGCTCAAGCGCTTCGACCGCCGGCGGCGCGTCGTCTATCGCTGGCTCGAGCCGAAGAAGCGCGAGTGGTTGTGGCCGGCGGCGCGCTTCCTGCGCCGCCAGGATCTACGCCGCTTCGACGTCATCCTGAGCTGCTCGCAACCGCATGCGAACCACCTCCTCGGTATGGATCTGCAACGGCGCACCGGGCTGCCTTGGGTGGCGTACTTCAGCGATCCATGGTCGGACAATCCCTACGCCATGTTCGCTTCGGAGAATGCGGCACGGCACAACCGTAAGCTGGAGGACCGCGTCCTGGCCTCGGCGGATCGCGTGCTGTTCACGTCGGACGAGATGCGGAAACTGGTGCTCGCGAGACACCCGGTGCTCGAAGAGCGCAAGACGGGTGTCTTGCCACATGCATTCGTGCCCGAGTGGTACGGGCCCGAGACGCAGCTGGCGGGCAATGGCAAGCACGTGCGCATGCTGCACACCGGGCACTTCTACGGCCCGCGCACGCCGGCACCGCTCTTCGAGGCGCTGGCGCGCCTACGGGCTCGAAAGGACCTGGCGCACGAGCTAGTGCTCACTTCGTACGGCACGATGCCCGACGAACACATCGAGCGCGCCCGCAAGTTGGGCTTGGAGCAGACGTTGCGACTCGAAGCCACCGTGCCGTATCTCGAATCGCTGGCCCTCATGCGCGCCCACGACATCCTGTTGCTCGTGGACGCGAAGCTGAGCCACTGGTCGGAGAGCGTGTTCTTGCCGTCCAAGCTGGTGGATTACCTCGGTGCGGGCAAACCCGTCGTCGCCATCACGCCGCGTGAAGGGGCGTCGGCGCGCGTGGTGCGCGAAACGGGCGGAACCGTTTGCGATATCGAGGATCCGGCAGGCATCGATCGCGCCCTGGCGGCGATCGTGACTGCTCCCGCCGCCGTGGAGCGCCCGTGCGCAACGGCGGTGCAGGAATATGCCCTTTCCCATGTCGCCGGTCGTTTCGTCGGCATGCTCGATGACTTGATCCGGGAACGGTGCGATTCCAGGTGAGGCCGAAGCGGAAGTTCTGCGGATAGCGCGATCGCCGCGCCATTTTTTCTCGCCGTCGCCGACTTTCTCTGGCATCCCTCGGAGGGTCGAAGTTATCATGCCCCGTAGCCTGCGTCTCCGGCTCGCCCGACGAGGTTCCCTCTGACGGTCGACACCGTGACGCCGCCCGTCCCCAGGATCGAGGTTTTCTTCGCATGCTGCCCCGAGCCGCGTCCATCCGCGCGGTGTTGCCGATCTTTCTCCTCGTCGTTGCGGCCATGGACACCGCGGCAGCGCCATTGAGACATGCATTGCTGTGGTACTCGAACACGCAGAGCCAGCAGATCTTGCAGACCGCGGTCGGACGTTACGAAGCCGGCATCACCGGCAAGAACGACTCTGGTGACGCACAACGGTTGCAGATCAAGGCGCTCGACCCTGCCTTCCGTTGGTATGTGTACAACTCCGGGACCGACAACTACGTGTCAGGGCCCACGGGGACCCCGGAGCACGACCTGCTGGTGTCGTTGGCGGCGAGCCGGGGCTGGGACGTGGAGGAAGCGTACCTTCACTACTGGGACGACACGCAGGTGATCATCGAAGACGAAACCTTGCTGATTCCGGGTTGGGGTGGCGGCACCGCCACGAATCCGGCGCAGGCACGGATCCCGGTCTATTACAGCAACTTGAGCCGGCGGATCACGAATTTTTCGACCCCGCGCGCGGCGCAGCTGCACCGCGAGGTGATCGTGCGTCTGGCGTTCGAGACGCCATTCGATGGCTCGAGCGTCTATCCTGATGGCCTCTTCATGGATAATTCGACCGCCGAGATCTTCAACTATGGGACGATCCTGAGCGGCGGCCACGTGCGCGAGGCCTCCGATCACGCGCTGCTCGGGAGCTTCGATTTCGCCGATTGGCATTGGAATGCGAACTATGGCCCGTTCTTGACCACGCTGAAGGACACGTTGCAGGCGGCGTCGAACTGGGCGGGGGATGGACGACGCAAGTACTTGATGCTGAACGTGGCGAACATCTGGGACGACGGTTACGTCAACCGCGATGCAGCGGACGTGCTGTTCATGGAGTTTCAGTACAACCCGGTGCGGAGCTTCGGGGTGGATATGGTGGACGAGGCGTACCGGCGCGACACGCTGGCGGCGTCGGCGGGGATCGCGTGCTTCTACTCGGCGACGATGACACGGACGGTATCGGGTCACGTGGGCGAGTACAGCTACGCGGAGACGCTTCTGGGGAACCTGACTTGGTATCTGATGACGCGGACGCCGGGCACTTTGTTCTACGA
The DNA here is from genome assembly GCA_035649435.1 of Candidatus Krumholzibacteriia bacterium. Classification (GTDB taxonomy): domain Bacteria; phylum Krumholzibacteriota; class Krumholzibacteriia; genus DASRJW01. The sequence goes on from DASRJO010000152.1 coordinate 42,145, forward strand.
GATGGGGACGAGTGCGCCGAGCGCGGCGGGTTGGGACACGCTGACGTGGCGCGGGTGCATCGACGTGGCGAACGAAGAGCTGGGCGTCGTGGCCAGTGCGCCATACACGCTGGCGAGTGGCACGGATCCGTTGGGGAACGCGTACGTAGTGAAGGCACGCAATTACGAGCGTGGTCTGGTGGTGCTGCGCAACCGCGGCGACTGGGACGAAGGCATCGAGCCGCAGTCGGCGGTGACGGTGCAGCTGCCGCGATCGCTGACGGTAGTGAGCCCGGAGGGCGTGACGTCACCGACTTTCGTCAACAGCCTGTCGATCCGGAGCGGGCAAGGGTATTTGCTGCTGGATCACACGGTGGCGGTGGAGCTGGAAGACTTCGAGGTGGGCTGGTTGCCCGGCGGCGGCGCGGCGTTACGCTGGGTGGTGCGCGAGTCGAGCAGCGATCACGTCGGGTTCCATGTGTACCGCGGCGATGCGCGCGGTCCGCAAGAGCGGCTGACCACGTCGGTGCTGCAAGGTTGGCGTGAATACGAGTGGGTGGACCCATCGGCTCCTGAGTCTGGCGCGCGCTACTGGCTGGCGGAGCAGACGACGTCGGGTTCGGTGCAATGGTACGGACCGGTGGAGCTCATGGGCTTGCCTGCGGTGCAGGTGTACTTGGATGGCGGTGAGCCGAGCCCGTTTCGTGAGCAGACGACGATCCGGTTCGGCTTGGAGCGCGGCGGACGAGCGGATCTGCGCGTGTACGACGTGCGCGGCCGGGAGGTGCGGCGGTTGTACTCGGGCGAGGCGGACGGTCGCAGCCACGCGGTGGTGTGGTCGGGCGAG
>DASRJO010000153.1:0-2033 GCA_035649435.1 Candidatus Krumholzibacteriia bacterium
ATGATCGGCCACGACACCGGCTGCATCACCACGCTCGACAAGAACCAGTGGATCGGCAAGGCGGCAGGCAAACCGGTGGATCTGCCGGTCCTCGCCGATTGCCAGTTCGCAGCGCTGGTGTGCGGCGCCCACCCGTACAAGATCGTGCAATCGCACTGGCACGCATCGTCGACCGAGACCCTGATGGAGAAGCTCGGCATCGACTGGCAGGCCAAGAAGGCGGAGTTCATGGCCTATCTCGAAGAGGTGAAGGCGGGGAAGCAGGAAAATCTGTACGACCCGCGGCGCATGATCACGTCCGGCCGTGGATTCATTCCGATCGCGAGCCGTCCATGACCCGACCGATTCTCATCGTCGGCGGCGGACCCGCTGGACTCGCCGCAGCGCATGCGCTGGCCAGCGTGGGCCACAAGGCGATCATCGTCGAGAAGGAGCCGCGCCTCGGCGGGGCGCCAATCCTCTCGGGCTACGCCAAGCTCGTGCCCTCCGGCGAATGGGCAAAGGATGCGATCGGCGGGATGGTGACCCGGGTCGAAGGCAACTCGCTGGTGACTATCCGCACGGGATGCAGGGTGCAGGAGTTCATGGGCAGCCCGGGTGCGTTCACGGCCCGGCTGTCGGACGGTTCGAGCATCGAAGCCGGCGCCGCGATCCTGTGCACCGGGTTCACCCACTTCGATTCGGTCAACAAACCGGAATGGGGATTCGGCACGTTCCCCGATGTGGTGACGACGACCCAGGTCGAGCAGATGATCTCCTCGGGTAAGGGCGTGCGCTGTCCTTCGGACGGGCGCAAACCCGAACGGGTCGCCATCCTGCTGTGTGTGGGCTCGCGCGATCGCCAGATCGGACGCGAATGGTGCTCGAAGATCTGCTGCACGGTGTCGTGCAACATCGCCATGGAGATCCGTGAGGCGCTGCCGGACTGCCACGTCTACATCTACTACATGGACATCCGCACCTTCGGGCTGTACGAGACGAAGTACTACTGGAGGAGCCAGGAGGAATTCAAGGTCAAGTACATCAAGGCGCGAATCGCCGAGGTTACGTCCGATGGCAAGAAGCTGATCGTCAAGGGCGAAGATACGCTGGTGAAGCGGCCCATCACCATCCCCTTCGACCTGGTGATCCACGCCATCGGCATGGACCCGAACGTCGACAACAAGTCGCTCGCGGCGATCTTCGGCATCGAGCTCGAGGAGCACGGCTTCGTCGGCAAGGGTTCCGCGTACGGCGCGCTCGGCGAAACCTCGCGCCCGGGCCTGTTCGTGGCGGGTGCGGCGACGGGGCCGGAAACGATCGACGACTCGATCGCGCAAGGCAAGGCGGCCGCGATGGCGGCGCTCGCGTTGGTTACGCAGGCCCATTCCGTCGCCGCCGCGGCTTGATGACGGCACCCCCGATGGACGCGAGCAGGCACGCGACTTCGACCGTTGCGCCGGCGCTCGAACGACCTCGGCTCGAGCTCAGCGGCGCGAAGCTCGCGCAGGCGCTGGAGTCGCTCGTTGCCGGAACCGAAGAGCAAGGCGGCGTCGAGCAGTTCGTGGCAGCGTTGCAGCTCAAGTCGGCGCTGTTCCGCGAGGCACTCGATTCCGGCAAGGCTCGCGACCTCGATCTGCCGACACTCAAAACGCTCTGCGCGCACGCCGCCACGGCGCGCCGCCGCATGGGGCCGTACCTTCAACCCGAAACGTTCGGTGCGCTCCGCGCGCGCGTGACCATGCTCGTCGATGGCAGCGACGACACGACCACGACCGACAGCCGCGTGGCCGCATTCTGCGATGCGTTCCCCGATGATCGCGCGCACCGCTGGGTGCGCGACCTCGCCGCCGAGATCCTCCACAACGTAGATCCGGAACGATACCCGCTCATGACCCGATGGGTGTGGGATGCGCGCTCGAACACGGGCGTCGTCCGCGAGATCTGGTATGCGGAAGACGTCGACCACATCCTTATCGACGTTCCGGATCGTTTTGGAACGTTCCTGATGCTCCGCGAGGAGTTGTCGCAGTTCCTCGCGGATAACGGCGTAT
>DASRJO010000154.1:0-2306 GCA_035649435.1 Candidatus Krumholzibacteriia bacterium
CGAAGCCCGCGGCGATGCCCAACGGATTCGCAAACGCGAGCCCCCACAGCTGCACCGCCAACCGCGCGTCGTCGGGTGCGAAAGCGCGCGGATATATGCCTGCTTCCAACGACTTGAGCGTCAGCTCGTGTGCCCGCTCCGGATCGAGCGCGAACAGCAGCGGCCGGACAAGGTCGAAAACGGCGCGGAGCATGAAGCCGCCTATTCATGGCTATCGAGACCCGGCATGGCGGGCCCCACACGGCGGGAGCACAAACCCCCGCCGCAGGCAAGCGCGATGTTGAGTTGCATCGGCGATTCGAAAATGCACTCAATGCCGGGCGGGTCAAGCCGAAGGGCGTGCTCATGCCGTTCCCCTCTCAGACTGTGCCGGTTGGTCAGCTCCTTGCCAATCCGTTCGTCATCGAGGCTCCATCCTATCAGCGCTCGTTCGCCTGGACGGACAAGGAAGCCGGCAAGCTGCTCGACGACATTGTCTCGACGCCGTTTGCGGATGCCGGCGCTCGCGACGGCGAATACTTCCTTGGCGCCATACTGTTCATCGAGCGCCCGTCCGTCTCGCGCTTGTGGCAGCGCCCCACGCGGGTCCTCGAAGTGGTGGACGGCTTTCAGAGGTTGACGACCCTCACCATCCTCTTCTGTGTCCTGCGCGACCTCGACGACGATGACGCCCAGTCATCCAATGCTCGCGTGCTGGCGGCGATCGGTACCGGACAAGGAGCGAATGCGCGGCACCGGCTGTCGGTCGGAGGCCCCGACGAAACCTTCTTTGTTGCCCATGTCCGCGCGCCGGGTGCCACCCGCCTGGAGCCGAGCAGCGCCAGCCGCTCGGCGGCCGCAGAGCGCATCCTGAAGGTGCGCGATCACTTCGTTGCCGCCCTCATGGATTACGAGGCAGCCGACCGCCGCAAGCTCGCCGAGTTTGTGCTCGACCAGTGCTCCGTGGTGCAAGTGACGGCCACCGACATCGATCAGGCTCACCGCATGTTCGAGGTGCTCAACGCCAGGGGCAAGCCGCTCGCGCGCAACGACATCCTGAAGGCGGATCTGCTCGGCAGCGTTCCCGCCGAGTGGGCGTCGGCCGCCAAGGCGATATGGGAAAAGGCCGAAGCTCGCGCCGGCGTTCACTTCGAGCAACTCTTCAGTCATATCCGCGCCATGTTCCGGCGGCGCGACGAAAGGGTGATCTCCGACATCCGGCAGATTGCCGCGGAGCAGGGCGGCGCCTGGGTGTTCATCGAGCGCACCCTGCAGCCGTCGGCGGCAATCTTGGACGACATCCTCAACGCTCGGCATGCCGGCCATTCGCAGTCGCCCAGGATCGCCCAGTATCTGCGCTACCTCGGCTGGCACTCGTTCTCCGACTGGCTGCCGCCGGCAATGCTGTGGTGGCTCGAGAGAGGCGCCGACGCGGAGGGGCTTGTGCGCTTCTTGTACCGGCTCGATCGCCTGGCCTTCGGCGTGAAGATACTGGGTATCGGCGGATCGAAGCGGGCTCGCCGCTTCGGGCTCGTCACCGCGTCCATTGCCGAGGACCGCGATCTCGAAGGTCCGGGCAGTCCGCTCGAGCTGACGCGCGCCGAGCTGAAAGCCATCGAGCACAACCTTCGCGATCTGCACGTGCGCAACGCACCGGCGGCCAAGCACCTGTTGCTGCGCCTGGGGGACGCCAAGGCTGGCAGGGCGGAGTCCGCGAGGCTGCCCGACGACATGACGGTCGAGCACGTGCTGCCCAGGAAGCTCAGCGCCACCAGCCAATGGCGCGGCTGGCATCCCGACCCAGAGATCCGAGAGCGGTGCACGCAATCGCTCGGCAACCTCGTGCTGGTGACGAAGGGCCAGAACGACCGCGCCGGCAATCTCGACTTCGCGCGCAAGCTCGACGTGTACTTCAACACGCCGGGAGCCCCGAGCCCGATCCTCAATGAGGACCTGCGCGGCCGAACGGAATGGAAGGCGGCCGACATCAAGGCGCGCGAAGCCCGGCTCGTTCAGCTCATCGAGGAGCTGTGGCAGATCGAGCTGCAAAAGCTGCGCGAGCAGACCCAGGAAGGCGCGGTTCGACAGTCGAACCCGAAACGCCGGCGCGCCTGACAGGTCTCTCATACCGGCCCGCAAAAACTTTGACTCGCCGCACCAGGCTCCCGCGCGACCCCTCCCCCTGGAGGGGGAGGGACCACGCGTGCGCCTTACTCAATGCATCGCAAGGCCGAAACAAGCATGACGGTCTCAGGTCTATGCCGCCTTATTGCTCTTTCGCGGCACCGGCTTTTTCGGTGCCGCCGGCACGGCCGTGCCGATCATGC
>DASRJO010000155.1:0-15953 GCA_035649435.1 Candidatus Krumholzibacteriia bacterium
TTGGCGACCGACTCGCTTCCCGCCGGCGCCAAGGACGTCGACCTGGTTCCCGTCGCTCCCGGCGTGCATGCGGCGTTGCAAGCGGCGGATGAGCGTTTCAACGATTCCAATTCCGTCGTCATCGAGGGCGCGAATGGCGTCCTCGTCGTCGACGCGCAGGCGAGCACGGCGTACGTGGAGAGTCTGATCGCTCGCATCCGCACGCTCACGGACAAGCCCGTGCGAACCTTGGTGTATACTCATTGGCATCTGGACCACACGCAGAACGCCGGGTTGTACACCGACACTTTCGGGGACTCGATCGAGGTCATCGGCCATGTGACGCTCGCCGAGGACATTCGTGCGCGCGCCATCCCACAACTCCGCGCCGAGGCGGATGAGCTGGAGGGGGCGATCGCGGCTGGCAAAGTGCGGCTCGGCCGTGGGGTGGCTCGCGACGGCAGTCTGCTCGATGCCGCAGGCAAGGCGAAGCTGGCGGCGCAGATCGAGGCCGCGAATATCACGCTGGCCGAGAAACGCGCGCCGCATTTTGTCGCACCCACGCGAACGGTGACGGAACAACTCGAGCTGCACGACGGCGAGCGCACGATCAGGTTGCTACACGTCCGTGCCCACACACGTGGCGATCTCGTCGTATTCTTGCCGGCCGAGAAGATCCTCGTGACCGGTGATGTGCTCGACGATCTGCCGTTCGGCGGTCACGGCTACCCGCGTGAATGGATCGCGGCGCTCTCGTCTCTCGAGCGCCTCGACTTCGACACCATCGTTCCCGGCCATGGGCAGATCCGTCATGGCAAGGAGCACCTGCGGCGCGTGCGCGATTTCTTCACGGCGATCGTCGAGCAGGTCGATGCGGCCGTGCGTGAGAAAAAGTCGCTCGCGGACACGCAGGCGGCGATCGATTGGACCTCCTGGCGCACCGTGCTCGCTGGGGATGACGCCCGGGCGCAGCGCAACTTCGACGAATTCGCGCCGGCGGCGGTCGAGCGCGCCTGGCTCGAAGCGCGCGCCGAGCTTCCCGACTGAAGCACACTCTTTCCCCGACGAGCGGTGATCGCAGTCAAGCACCCAAGAAGAGCAGATCCACCGCGATGCCAAACACCGGCCGGAAGATGTTGCCGAAGATGCGCCAGACGATGACCATTCCCATCATGGCGACCATCGGTTGCGCGAAGATCTCTTGCACGCGGGCGCTGTAGTCGCGGCCGAGGAGGAGCGGCAGCACGCCGCTGCCGTCGAGTGGTGGAAAGGGGAGGATGTTGAGAACGAAGAGGAGGAGATTCATCGAGAACAGCACGCACACGACGAGTGCGATGCTCTCCCATCCGGGCCAGCCATTTACCAGATGCGCGATGCTCGTCTCGCCTGGCATGAACCACCCGGCGCCGAGTCCCAGACGGATGAGCAGCGCAGCCACGAGTGCCAGGCTCAAGTTCGCCGCCGGTCCGGCAAGCGACATGAGCGCGGATCGCTTCGGGTAACGCCGTGCCCACTGCGGATCGTAGGGGGCGCTGGCGAAGCCCATCGGCCAGCCGGAAAGGAACACCGAGAGCAATGGTAAGATCAGCATGCCGAACGGTTCGCGGCGAATGTGCGGCAGAGGATTGATCGACACCTGCCCGCCACGATAAGCGGTGAGATCGCCGCCGAGCATTCCGACCCAGGCGTGCGCAGCCTCGTGCAGCGTGGTCGAGAACAGAAAAACGACGTAGAGGACGACGGCTTCGAAAGGGTTGGCCACGCGAAAACCTCTTGGACTGCGGGACCCGCGCACCATATCACGCCATGCGGTGCGCGTCATCGTGTCGGCCGTCGTCTTCACGGCGCACGCGATCGCGCAGACTTCCGAGCCACCGCCGAAGCCGCCGAGCAACCAGTCGCAGCTGTTCCCGCCCAAGATGGCGCTCGGAGGTGCCTTCGTCCTGCCGACGGTCCACTATTCGCAGGAGATGGGCTTCGGCGTCGGCGCCGAAGTCTTGTTTCCATTCCTGCTTTCCCCCAGCCAGGAGTCACACCCATCGGAGGTGCGTCTCAAAGGTCTCGTGAGCTTCAAAGGCCAGACTCGATTCGATTTTTCCACCTCGCTCTACTTTCGCGACGGCACTCACTTCTTGAGGGCCAGGGTGTCGCATCGAGGCACCTCCGAACGTTTCTACGGCATCGGTCCGAATACACCGGCGAGCAACGCGGAGGTCTACCGGCCGCGGCGTCTCTTGGCCTATGTCGAGGGCTTTCATCAGGTCTTACCGTACTTCAAGGCCGGCGTGCGGGCGGAAATGGAGTTCTTCGAGTTTCTCGAGCGCACGGCCGGCGGTCAGCTCGAGGACCCGAAATATGCCAACACCAGTGGCGAAATGGCCCTGGGCCTGGGCTTCGTGCTCGAATGGGACACGCGCGATCGGCGCTACAGCCCCACGCGCGGCCTCTACTACCAAATGTTCGGCCTGCTCTTCGACGATGCACTAGGAAGCGATTTCGACTTCAACAACTACAATATCGATCTGCGCAATTATTTCTCGCTCGGGGCGGAGCAGGTCTTCGCCACCCAACTGTTCCTGTTCGGCGCCACCGACAGCCCGCCGTTTTGGCGTTATGCGTCGCTCGGTGGACGCGTGCACACGCGCGGCTATCGCCGTGACCGGTTTCTCGACCAGGTGCTGGTGGCGGTACAGGGCGAGTATCGGGCCCCGGTGGTGTGGCGCCTGAGCGCCAGCGTGTTCGGTGGTGTCGCCACGGTGGCTCCCACGTTTGCCACGCTGCAGTTTCAGTACCTCCACCCGACGATCGGATTCGGGCTCAACCTGCATTACAAGGCCAACCGGTCCATTGTCGCGCGGCTCGACAACGGGTTCGGCGAAGACGGGATCCACGTCGACTTCGGAATCAACGAATCGTTCTGACCGCGGTCATTCCAAACGCAACGCATCGAAGAAGAGGCTGAGGGGCTGCGGCGGCTCGACGGTGAAGATCACGATGCGCGCGATGTGCGTCAAATCCATCTCACGGCCTCTCGGCGTTCGGCGCACGTCCGCGAGCGGGACGCGAAACAGATTGGCTCCTGGGCTGACCATCAAGGGGCGGTTGAAGCGGTCGTCGTATTCCTGGTTGTGTACGGCGTCGTCGATGCGCAGGACGATCTCGACCGGTGTCCCGATTTGGGAGAAGACTTCGAACACCAACTCACGATGGTGGCTCCAGTCGCGCACCGGCTCCTTCAGGACATAGCGCGGGTAGTCGCCACCGCGAAATGTCACAAGACCCGCCTTGTCTTGGGCCTGCCCCGATCCCCAACCGGCAGGTCGCGGCGTGCGCTCGAGATCCGCTTTCCACATTTCGACGAAGTACGTTTCCCAGCGTGCATCGAAATCGCAGAGTCGCGGAAAAGCCGCATCGCGCTGAGTGTATGCCCAGACGATGGCACCGACGGGCGCGAAGGCGATCAGGTACAGGACGATCGCGCCCCCGAGCAGTCCGTTGCGGACCCAACGCTGGCGCACGAGGCGGCCGCCCGCATCTCGCGCGCAGGCCCACTCGGCGGACAGCATCCCGGCGGCACCGAGGCCGTTGCGCATCAGGTCGCCGAGGTTGGCGTCGCGCGGCAGGACGATCTGCACGATCTCGATGCCGAGCCCGCACGCCATGGTGATGACGAAGGCCCACAGCGACGCGCGCAACGGGGGATAGCCGCCGGTCCACGCCTGGATCAAACGCAAGAACACGAGCCCGAGGTAGCCGGAGACCACGGCATGGCCGGCATCGAAGAGGGCTTTCCACAACAGCGTCTCGGCAGGAGGGCGAAGCAAAGCAACTAGAGCCACGAGGGCGCTGGCGGAGGCGATCCAAAACAGAACGCGCTCGGGTTGCTTCGGCCCAAAAGTCACGAGCGCTGGGCCTCCTGCAGCAACCCGAGGTTCTTGCTTTTCTGCAACAGGGTCACGGGTTCGGCAAGGATCCGATCTTCTTCTCGAGGTTGGCCACGGTGCTTTCGCTGAACTGGCCGGGGGGAAGCGATTGGGCCAGCTGCAGCGCGTCTTGCAATGTCGAGCGCGCAGCGCCTACGTCGCCCTTGCCGCGGTAGATGTCGGCGAGATTCTGCATGACGCGCAGCTTTCGCGGTCCGTAGACGTGTTCGAGAGCGCGACGCGACGCCGCGATGCCGTCGTCCCAGCGCTCGAGCTCCTTGTACGTGACCGCGAGCCGTGCGGGCGGGTTGTAATCGTCGGGGAAGTCACGCTCCGAAGCTTCCAGCATGGGGATCGCCCGCGCCGGTTCCCCGAGCTCGAGGTACGCCGAAAGGCGGTGCGCGTCGAACACGGTGCGTCCTTCGGGGGACTTGGCGCGCGCCGCTTCCTGCTCGAGGAAGTGCGCCCACCGGCTGGCCATGTCGTGAGCTCCGAGGCTGTCCTTGGCATCCGAGCGCGCCTGGACGAGCACGGCATAGAGACCGGAACGATCGTCGGCGGCCACCGAAACTTGTGCGTCGTCCACGATCGCGCGCGCCGCCGATTCGAATTCCGTCACCAGCGCGGTGCGCTGCGCATTCTCGGGAGGCAACGACAGGGCTGCATCCAGGCCGATGGCGGCGACGTTCACCGCGGAAGCCGTCGAGCGCAGCTTCGGCAACGCCGCACGCCCGATCTCGGTGCAGGTCGCGTAGTCATGGCTCTCGAGCGCGGCGAACAGGAGGGACTCGGTGGCGCGTGCGTACGCGGGCCAGCCGCTCGGTGCCTGCACCACAGCCTGACGATAGAACGCTACCGCTTCGCCGTTCTTGCCTTCGCCGTACAGTTCGTCCGCACGTGCAAGGAGCGCGTCGGGGCTCATCCCTGCCGCCGGTTTCGAGGCCTCGGGTGCAGCGGTCGACGCCGGTGGCGTTCCCTGCCGGCGTTGCACGAGCGCCGTGTGACCTTCGTCCAGCATCGCGTTCAACTGGGCCACGGTCGCACCCCCCACCCAGCGCAGGACAACCGCTTCACTCTCGGGATCGACAATAAAAAATGAAGGTAGCGCCTGTACGGCGTACCGCTGGCGGAAGAAGGCATTCTCACGCATCTCAGTGTCGATCTCGAGCCAGACGAACCGCCCGGCCTGTCGAGCCAGACCCGCGTCGGTGAAGACGAAGGCCCGCATCGAACGGCAGGTGTGTCACCAGGGCGCCCACGCCTCGATGAACAGCGGCAACTTGGCCGCCCGGGCTTGCGCCAGGGCGGCGGCGTAGTTGTCCTGGAACGGCAGCACCTTCTTTGCCGCGCCCGACGATTCCGGGGCGGCTGCTGCTGCCGTACCTTGACTCGCGAACAACACCAGAAGCAGCGACAGCGATCGCTGGATCCGTGTCATACCGCGCATGCTACCAGTCTTCCGCTGGCGCAACCAGCCCGCACGTGGATGGCGGTTGCGCCAGGCGATCGCGCCAGTCAGGGCCTGGCGAAGAGCGCCTTGACCTCGCCCCAGGTCGACGATTTCACGGGTACGGTCGGAGCATCCAGGTCGAACGCGATGAACCAGAACCCCTGATCCGAGTTCGAGCCCACCGAGCCCGAGAAGAAGGTCGCCGCACCGAAGTCGATGTCCTCTGGCGCATCGGGAAGATCGTGCCCGGCGAGGAGCGTGTAAGGCGCGTCGTCATCGCTGAACTCGATCGCCAGGATGCCCATGTCCAGATTGCCAGGGAAGTTGGCGGTGGAGTTCGTGAACCCGGCGAAGTCGAGATAGTCGCCGGCACACGCTTCGTTGCACGTGCTCACGCCCTGCAAGTCCGTCGTCCAAGTGTGCGATTCGATCGTGACGGTGAACTGGTGCGTGCCGCCGATCGGGAAGATGTAGGTGCGCTCCGAGGGCCCCGTTTCCACCTCGGTAGCCGCCGAGGGTGTGTAGGTGATCTGGCCCGTGACCGAGCTGCCGGCGCTGATCCCCTCGGGCGGGGAGCCGCCGAATCCGCCGAGATCGTTGACCGTCCCGGTGAAGGAAAGCACGACTTTGGCGTCGGCTGGCCCTCCTGCAACGCCCCCAGCGAGCAAGATGCCGGTGAGCAGGAACCAAGAACGCATTCGCAGTGGCTTCATTTCGATCCTTCCTGTGGGCCGCGCATGGCGGCCATGCAATGTGGGAGATTCTCAAACTCTAGCAGAAGGCTATTGGAGCAGGCGTCTCGTCGTCGCCGCGCGCATGGGTTGTGATCTTGGGTGCCCAGGTCCGCATTGTGATGGTCGAAAAGTGAGCACTTTGCCCCATGCGAGTGCTTCAAGGTGCAGACGGGAAGGCCGGCGGGACGAAGACTTCGGCGAACCCGGGGGTCGCGAAGCGAATTTCGCGTCCCGCGATGCGCGCGCGTACGTCATAGGACCCCTGGAGCTGGAGAAAGACCTGTTCCTCGGGCTCGCGCATTCGGCTCGAGGTGACGGTGTGGACATCGAGCCGCACTTCGATTCCATCGCGCGCGGCTGGGTCCAAGGAAGTGGTCCCAGATTCGGACGTGGCGGCGAGCGTCATCGCCGTCGGCGCGCGCGCAGCACCGCGGGCCGGGGGTTCGCCCCAGTCATAATGCGTCGATTGCGGCCGAAAGAGTGCAAGTGCGCCGCCACGTTGCCCAGCGCTGCGGGCCTGAGCCAGGAGGAGGAAGATGCCGGCGCCGGACGTGCCGGGGCTGTGCGTCGGTTGTTCCACCCGGCCATACAAGAGAGCATGCTCGGCGCTGCTCGCGGTGCCCCATTCCCAGCTGACGCCGCGCCAAGTGCCCCAGTTGTGATCGTGATAACCCGGAGCATCGCGCAATGTGAGGGCGACCCCTGGGCACCGAATCGTGCCCGACACCTCGGTGCGCAACGCGGGTACGGTATATCCGGAGATCCAGCGCTCGCTGTCCTGGAGGAGGACGGGAGGATAGTAGAGATCCAACAGCGGACGAACCGTGAGATCGACGGACACGGGTCCCTTCGCATCGTCCCAACCCAGATGCAAACGCCAAGCCCCATCGCGAAACGTGGCGGTCGTGTCCGTGCCGAAACGCAGTGCCACACGCGTGAGCGAAATGTCGTCGGCTGCGAGCGGCATCTCCGTTCGCAGCAGGAGGGCTGGCTGTCCGGGCCGTACGATCTGGAGCAGTGGGGTCGCGCGGCCGCCACCAGCCTGAATGTCGCCGCTCGCGATGAAGCTCACGTAGCCGAAGACACCGGTGGCTGGATCGGTGAAGTTGAAGTACAGCCATTCGGCCCAACGCTCGAGATCGGGGAGGGAGCGAGGCGGCAAGTGGAAGCGATCCATGTCGTTGTAGAGCGAGTCGATGGGAGGGTCCACCCACATGCGGTCCGCATCATGGTCGCGCCAGGCAATTCCCTGGCTTGCAAAACTCGCCGTCGGGCCACCGGCGGCAACGTCGAGGCTCGGAATGAAACCGTGCGCCAGTACTTCGCGGGGGTCCTTCGTCGCGGACTCGGGCCGGGCGAGCCGGGCGTACATCACTTTCTCCACCAACCCCGGCGAGGCCGCGGCGAATGGGAGCTCGGCACCATCCGGTGTCACGGGCACGAAGGTGGCGGCGAAGCGCGGCCCCGAGAGCACTTGCCGGAACAAGAAGCGCGCATTGGCGAGCATGGAGTACATCCCCGTCGGGCCACCGATCTTCATCACCTCGACATCGATGCCGGCGGGAAGGAGCAAGACATCGCCGCCGCCGACAAGATCCTTGTCGGTGGCTTGCACGAGCACTGCTTCCCCGATGGAAAGCAGCGTGATCATGACGCCCACGGCGATGCCGAGGCCCAAGAGCAACATCGCCGTGCGGCGAGGACGATCGCTCAACGTGCGCCACGCCAGCATCCCGATCATGATTCCGCCTCGATGTGCCCGTCACGCATGCGCAGTCGGCGCGAGGCGCGTGCCGCGAGCTCGGGATTGTGAGTGACGAGGACGATGGCGACACCGGCGGTGTGCAGCGACTGTAGTAGCTGAGCGATCTGCGTTCCTGTGGCCTCGTCGAGCTCTCCCGTGGGTTCGTCGGCGAGCAACAGCTGCGGCCGGTTGACCAAAGCGCGCGCGATCGCGACGCGCTGCTGTTCGCCGCCCGAGAGTTGCCCCGGTTTGTGCCGCAGCCGGTGTGCGAGCCCGACGGTGGTCAGAACCTCGCGAACGCGCGCGTCGCGCTCCGTCTTGGGCAAGCGGGCTTCGAGCGCTGGCAACGCCACGTTCTCCCCCGCGGTCAACATCGGCAACAGGAAGAAGCGTTGGAAAACGAAACCAAGGTGGCGGAGCCGCAGTTCGGTGCGGATGGCATCGGTCGCACCGATCAGGTCGCGGCCGAAGAGCCGGAGCTCGCCGGAGGTCGGAACGTCGACTGCTCCCAGGAGGTGCAACAACGTCGACTTGCCACATCCGGAAGGCCCCATGATCGAAACGAACTCCCCGGGCTGAACGCTCAAGCTCACGGCGCGCAACGCGTGGATGTCATGACCATCCAGGACGTAGTCCTTGCACAGGTCGCGTGCGACGACGATCGGATCCGTGACCTTCATCCGATCACCTCGCGATGCAGCGTCGGTGCGATGCGCAAGCGCGCGACGAGCCACGCCGGATACAAGCCGGCCAGCGCACCGCACACCAACAACAGAACGAGGGTTCGCAGCACGGCGCGTGGTGTGAGGACGAAGAAGCTCAAGTCGACGGGAATGCTGGGGGCGCGGGTCAAGATGGCGTCGAGCCAGCGTGCGATGACGAGCCCGGCCCCGAACGTGACCGGCAGCGACAGAACCACCAGGCTCAGACTTTCCAGGAACACCAGCGACACCAGGCGGCGACGCCGCAAGCCAATGGCACGCAGGATCGCGAGCTCGCCCAGCCTTTCGCCGAGCGACAGCGCCACCAGCGTACCGACGAGCAAGACACACACGACCATGCTCACGCTGCCGAGGACGAGGGAAAAAAGGTTGAAGTAGGTGAGCTGCCCTTGCACGGTGTCGAGCGCTTCGGCCACCGAGTACGCCTCCACTTCGGGGAACGTCGAGCGGATCCACGCCGACATCGCTGCACCCGTGCTCGACTTCGTCGAGCCTTGGTCATGCAAGGCCACGGCGATGAGCGACAAGCCATCGCGCGCCGCTTCACCGCGCAGGAGCTGTGCCTGCTGCGTGCCGACGGCCAGGCTCCGTTGCGCGCGCAGATCGAATTGGAAGTGTGCGATGCCGCACACCATATACGCTCGTGGCGAACGCAACATGCCGACTTGGCTGGTGTACTCGGCGGCGACGAAGATCGTGTCCCCGGCAGCGATCCCGAGGGCATCGGCCATGGCGCGGCTCACCACCGTGTGGGTGCTATCGGCGAATCCGAGATCGGCGCCCTCGGTCACGCGCCACAATGCGACCGAGGGCGGGTCCATGCCGTAGACGAACGCCGCCACGGGGACGCCGCTGGGTCTGGCCGCGTACACCGTGCCCCCGACGATGGGGGCCACGCGCACGACGCGTGCGTCGGCGGCGATCGCCGCAGCGATTCGGTGTCCGCCGGGAAACGTGGCGTCGGTCTCGAACGGCAACGTGCCGCGTGGGGTCACCCGCACTTCATAACCGAGCTGGTCGAGAATCCGGTGCAAGCTCGACTGCAGGCCGCGCGACAGCATCTGCATGTCGAGCAGCAACGCGCCGGCGACGCCGACGCCCGCAACGCCGAGCAAAGTGCGCGCACGGTGGCGAAACAAACCACGCAGCACCAGGAAGCCAATCACGGTTCACCTCACCGGCCGATGCAATCCAACGGATCGCGTCCCACGATGTGACGCGCCACCAAACCACCGGCGAGCAGGCCGGCGAGGATCGAGAGCCCGGCCGCGAGAAACACGATTTCCGGGGTGACGCGCGCGAAGACGAGATCGGTGTCGTAGCGGGCGCGTGACGCCGGATTGATGATGGCCACGGCGAGGTGCGCCAGCCCCACCCCGGCGATGCTCCCCAACAAGGAAACGAAGGCCGAGATGAGCACGACACCGCGCACGATGGTGCGGCGAGAAATCCCGATGAGGCGCAGCACTCCAAGCTCGCGTCGCAACGATTCCACTTTCAGCACCATGATGGCGACGAGGAATACAAGCCCGGCCAGCATCGACACGAAGCCGATGGCCTTGTGAAACTGTGAAATGACCACGAACGTGGAGGAATTGCGCGCCGCGACCTCGCGCGCGCTGTAGGCGGAGATGCCGATGCCCATGCCATTGATCTCGCTGGCGACGCGCTCCGCTTGCGTGGGATCGCGCAGGCGCACCGCGAAGCGGTCGACGCGATCCGTGCTCCCCGTCAGGCGCTCGAGATCCGGCAGATGCATCGTCACGTGCAACTGCTCGAAGCCGACTTCGAATGGATCCGGTCCAGGCCGGGCGATGCCGCCGACGACGAACCGGCGCGCGCTGCGCATGGCGGCATCGGCGGCGATCTCCAACGTATCGCCGACGACCGCACCGAGCGCGATGGCGGTGCGGTCGCTCAGGACCACATCGGGGAGCGGCGTCGTGCTCGCGATACAGGCGTGCGCACTGAGAAGTGAGGCGAAGAGCCATGTGGTCCGGTTCATGCGCCCAGCGTACCCGCGCCGCGAGAGCCGTGCAATGCCGGGTCGTTGTACTCTCTCTTCCTCGGCTGGGGATGTGGAACAGCCAGCCGACCGGAAAACCGGGCCATGCCAGGGTGGGGATCCGAGCGAACCGACTGCGAGGACGACGGGGAACGACCATGCGCTTGCACGTGGGCACGAGCGGCTTCGCCTACAAGGAATGGAAGCCGGCGTTCTATCCGCCGGAGCTTCCGGCGGCAGCGATGCTGCGCTTCTATGCCGAACAGCTCGGCACCGTCGAGATCAACAACACCTTCTACCGCATGCCATCGAAGAAGGTCCTGCAAGCCTGGTGTTCCGAGGTGCCACCGGCCTTTCATTTCGCGGTGAAGGCGACGCGACGTGTGACGCACTTCAAGCGCTTGC
Source organism: Candidatus Krumholzibacteriia bacterium (assembly GCA_035649435.1). Lineage (GTDB taxonomy): Bacteria > Krumholzibacteriota > Krumholzibacteriia > DASRJW01. The sequence continues at coordinate 10,963 of DASRJO010000155.1, forward strand.
GCGATGTCGGCAACGAGCTGGATTTCCTCTTCGGTAATCTGGCGGCGCTCGAAGGCCGGCTGGGGCCGGTGCTGTTCCAGCTGCCGCCGAATCTCGGCATCGACATCCCTTTGCTGCAGGATTTCCTGGCCCAGCTGCCGCCCCACATCCAGAGCGTGCTGGAGTTTCGCGAGCCAACATGGTTCGACGACTCGGTGTATTCCTTGTTGCGGCAGAACGGTGTGGCTTTGTGTGCAATGGAAGAGACCGAAGCGGATGCGCACCTCGTGCCGACAGCCAAGTTCGGCTACTTCCGCCTGCGGCGAGGGCGCTATTCCGCCGCGGCGATCGGCTCCTGGGCGGATCGCATTCGGGCCCAGCCGTGGGATGAGGCCTTCATCTACTTCAAGCACGACACCGAAGCGCCGAACCTCGCTTTGGAATTCGTGCGCGCAACGCAGAGCGCATGATGCGCGGGCGTGTGACTTGACCGGCGCGTGTCACGACGGCATCATGCAGGTGGAGGGACGAAGACCATGATGCTGCAGGAACGCGATCGCCAAGCGGTGCGGCAGCGCCTCGCCGACCTGGCCAACCCGGTGCGGCTCGTCAACTTCACCCAAGAACTGGAATGCGAGTTCTGTAGGGAGACGCGGACGCTGCTCGAGGAAGTCGCTTCGCTCTCGGACAAAGTGAGCCTGGAGGTCTACAACTTCCAGACCGACCGCGAGCAGCGCGATGCCTACGGCATCGACAAGATCCCCGCCACGGTCGTGATGAGCGAGAGCGACGTCGGGATCCGCTTCTACGGCATCCCTTCCGGTTACGAGTTCGCCTCGCTCCTGGATACGATGCTGTTGGTCGCGAGCGGTGACAGCGGCCTCGCGCCGGAGACGCGGGCGCGACTGGCGCAGCACCAGAAGCCGTTGCATCTCGAGGTCTTCGTCACCCCGACGTGACCGCACTGCCCGCGGGCCGTGTTGCTCGCCAACGCCTTCGCGATCGAGAGCGCCCTCGTGCGCGCTGACTGCGTCGAGGCGACGGAGTTCCCACACCTGACGCAGCGTCATCACGTCAGGGGTGTGCCGAAGACCGTGGTCAACGCCACCGGTGGTGTCGAAGGCTCCATGCCGGAGTCGTATTTCCTCGAGGCAGTCCTCGCCGCTGCCGAAGCGCAAACATCCTGATCCGGCGTGCTTGATGGCAAACGGCCGGCCCGCGCGGCCGGGTCGCTCGTCATCGCTTCCAAGCACGGACCTTGGCCGAAACGACGGCATCCGCGGCGGCAAGCAGCTCGTCGCTCGCACCGGTCGCGCACCCGGCGTAGGGCTTCTCCTCGACAACCTCGACTTGCGAGAACCCCACATCACGCAGCATCTGGACGTATTCGTCGCGCAAAGCGGCGCCTGCGACGCAGCCGACGTAGGCCTCGACGGAGGACTTCAACGCCGGCGGCAGCGGGTGGAGCAGCACCAAGTCGCTCACGACCAGTCGGCCGCCGGGGCGCAGCACGCGCAGGGCCTCGCGAAAAACGCGCAGCTTGTCCGGCGACAAGTTGATGACGCAGTTGGAGATGATGAGGTCGATACTGGCGTCGGCCACCGGCAGGTGCTCGATCTCGCCCAGGCGGAACTCGACGTTGTCGATTCCCACCTTGCGCGCGTTCAGCCGTGCGCGCTCGATCATGTCGGACGTCATGTCGACGCCGAGCACGCGACCCGAGGGCCCGACCTCGCGGGCGGCGAGGAATGCATCCATCCCGGCACCGGAGCCCAGGTCGAGCACGGTTTCGCCGGCGCGCACCTGCGCGTGCGCCAACGGATTGCCGCAGCCGAGGCCGAGGTTGGCCCCCGCGGGGATGGCCCGAGCTTGTTCCGGACTGTAGCCCAAGAGCTCCGCGTCTTCGACGACGCTGGTGCCGCAGCAGCCGGGAGACTCGGCGCGCGCGATCTGCGCGTACCGGTCGCGGACCAGACGATGGATGTCCATGTCGGAAGTCAGTGCGATCTCTCGTCCCGGCGCCGGCCCAAGGGCTTTGTCGCCGCCGCAACCCGACGCCGATTCGAGCGTCGCCACATGTGTATCCGAAGGCTCGCTGCAGCAGGTCGGTTCGCAGCATGACTGGTTGGCGTTTGTCGTGTCCTTCACGCGAGCGTTCGTCGCATCCATGATCTTTCCTCCTGTTCCGGAATCGGCCCGGCTGCAGGCGGCGCGCCAGCGAACCGGTTTCGATTCAAAGCTCCTCGACGAGTGCCTGCAGCCGGCGGACGGTCTCGTCGTCGAGGCAGTAGCACACATGCGGCGGTTCCACCTCGCCGCGAATGAGGCCCGCTTCCTTGAGCACCTTGAGATGCTGCGATACGGTGGACTGTGCCCGGGGCAGCTCTTCCACCAAGTCGCCGCAGACGCACTCGCCACGCTGGCGCAACGTGCGCAAGATCCGCAGTCGCAATGGATGCGCGATCCCGCGCGCGAGGCGCGCCAACTCCAGCTCTTCCTGAGTCCAGCCGCTGGCACGGCGAGCAGGCGATTCTGTGCGTGAACGGCCCATGGGCCCTCCCCAATCGTCAATCGTAAATATACGATAGGCGTCCGGGAGGGTCAAGGGGGAAAACGGTCCGGCGCCGATTCCTCGCAATCGTCCTGGCGCTCGAGCACCTGTCGCTGGAATCATGCGGACGGCCGTCGTCGCTGGAACCAGGGGAGGCCGCGTGGACAAAACTCTCGTCGCCATCTTGGGCTACGTTTTGGCGCAGCTTGCGCTCGGGGCGTTCGTCTCGCGCCGCGTTCGTACCGAAGAAGACTATCTGCTCGGCGGGCGTCGGCTGGGATACGGGCTCGCCACATTCTCCATTTTCGCCACCTGGTTCGGCGCGGAGACCTGCATCGGTGCCGCGGGAGCGGTCTACCAGCGGGGGTTGTCCGGAACTTCGGCCGATCCGTTCGGCTATGGCCTATGCATCCTGGTGATGGCGCTCGTCTACGCGGTTCCGCTATGGAGACTGAAGCTCACCACACCAGCCGATTTCTTTCGTCTGCGGTTCGGTGTCGCCGTCGAACGTGTCGTCGTCCTGCTCATGATTCCGACCTCGCTCTTTTGGGGCGCGGCGCAGATTCGTGCCTTCGGTCAGGTGCTGTCGGCGTCCTCGGGGTGGGGTGTGGAAATGACCATCACCGTGGCGGCGTTGGTGGTCATCGTCTACACCAGCTTCGGCGGCCTCCTGGCCGATGCCTGGACGGATGTGGTGCAAGGAGTGGCGTTGTGTATCGGTCTGTTCGTGCTCCTCGGCTTCATCCTGAACGAGCACGGGACGAGTCTCTTCGCCGCCGTCCCACACGAGAGAAAGCTGCTGTTCGGCAGCGGAGCCTCGCCGCTCGATGTGCTGGAGCACTGGGCGATCCCCGTATTCGGGTCGGTGACTGCGGCCGAACTCGTGACCCGCGCGATCGCATCGCGTTCGCCGCAAGTTGCACAACGGTCGGCGCTCGTCGCGTGCTGCATGTACGTGCTCGTCGGGCTCGTGCCGGTCTGGATCGGCCTCATCGGCCCGCAGCTCGTGGCCGGCCTCGACGATCCGGAGCACGTCTTGCCGCGGATCGCACAAGAGCTTTTGCCGGACTACGTCTATCCGCTGTTCGCAGGCGCCGTGGTTTCGGCGATTCTGTCGACCGTGGACAGCAACCTGCTCGTCTCGGCGTCTTTGCTCTCGCACAACGTGCTCGTGCCGTTGCGGCCGACACTGAGTGAAGCGAAGAAAGTCCAGTTGGCTCGGGGAGCCGTCGTTGGTTTCGGAGTCATTGCATATTTCTTGGCGCTGCACGCCGATGCCGTGTATGCGCTGGTCGAACAGGCCTCCGCCTTCGGCAGCGCCGGGATCTTCGTCGTGATGACGCTCGGCCTCTTCACGCGCCAGGGCTCCCGTCTCGCGGCACTCGCGGCGCTCACCGCCGGTGTCGGGGTCTGGTGCGTGGGTTCCTACGGAGGGATGATTCGCACGCCGTACCTCGCGTCTCTCGGCTCCGCTTTCGCCGCTTACGGATTGGCGACGGTTTTCGAGCGCCTGCGGGCGCGCCACCCATCCGCTGCGCACGAATGAAGAGAAGGGATGCCGCACGCGAGCCGGGCTGGACGTCGAAGGACAGCACTCAACGCGCGCGGTAAAGAGATTTCACGTCGCCCCACTTGGAGGGACTCACCGCGGTGGGATTGCGGCGAATGCGATAGATGCTCCCGTTGCCGTAGGAGCAGACATAGACGCCATCCGGGCCCGTTTCCAGGTCGGTGATCGTGCCGAAGCCACTGCCGATACGGAAGAGGTTGCGCTCGGTCGTGGTGTCGGCGATGCGGTCGGCCGTGTCGGCCGTGGGCATGATGAGGCTGGTGCGATCGGCGCTCAGCTCGAAGCGGTACAGAGTGCCCGTGTTGTTGTCGCCGACCAGGAGATCCTGTGCGTACTCCGGCCCGAGCACGCCGCCGCGTACGAAGTGCATGGCGGCGACGCCGATCGGTGCACGCCACGAAAACTGCGGATCCTCGTAACGCGATCCCTCCGCCGGCCACAAGTCACCAAGTCCTTCCGCATCCTCGGCAACCGGACCCATGATCCGTTCCCACCCGCTGTTGAAGCCCGGGAGCACGCGGTTGATCTCGTCGAAGACGTTCGGACCGTTCTCGGTGTCCCAGAGCACGGCGGACGCGGGGTCGAAGTCGAGGCCGAAGCTGTTGCGCACACCGAAGGCGTACACCTTGGCCATGTTGCCGCCGAGGTGGTAAAACGGATTGTCCGCGGGCGCAGTGCCGTCGTCGTGCACACGGAACAAGATGCCGGAATCGTCGGGGAGCGGGCCGTTCGGATAGTTTTGCAATTGGCCGTTGCGATTCAAGTCGCCGATGGCGCCGTACAGCATTCCATCTGGTCCGAAGAGGATGACGCCGCCGTCGTGGTTCGGACCCGGAGTGGCTGGCAAGCTCAGGATGAGCGCTGGCGCCGACAGACCGCCTCCATCCCAGG
>DASRJO010000156.1:0-4064 GCA_035649435.1 Candidatus Krumholzibacteriia bacterium
TGCGGCGAATGACCGATCTCGTCACCGAAGCCGCCATCGCGCACGTCGAATCGCTCGAGACCCGTCCGTCGTGGGATTTGAACGGCGTCGACGCCGTCGCGGCGCGTTTTCGCGAGCCCCCGCCTGCGAACGGCGTGGCGCTGGAGGAATTGTTGCCGCTCCTCGAAAGCGGTGCGTCGAAGAGCTTCACCACCTCGGGCCCCGGATATCTGGCGTTCATCCCAGGCGGCGGGCTCTATCCCAGCGCGCTCGCTGATTATCTGGCGCTCGCCTACAACCGCTACGTCGGCGTGTGGAACCCCGCACCGGCCTTCGTCCAGCTCGAGCTCCAGTGCATCGACTGGATCCGCGAGCTCGTCGGCTATCCGGCGGGTGCACAGGGGCTGCTGACGACGGGAGGCTCGCTGTCCAACTTCATCGCCGTCGTCACCGCACGGGCGAATCGTTTGCCCGAGAACTTTCTCGATGGCACCCTCTACGCATCCGTCGACACACACCATTGCGTGTCGAAGGCGGCACTCCTTGCCGGCTTCCCGGAACGCAACCTGCGCCTCTTGCCCGTCGATGCGCGCCGGCGCTTGCGTCTCGACGCCCTGGCCGCAGCCGTGCGCGAGGATCGGACACGAGGCCTGAAGCCATTTCTCGTGGTGTCGAACGCGGGCACCGCCAACACGGGCGCCATCGACCCGACGGACGCGATCGCCGATTTCTGCGCCGACAACGACCTCTGGCTGCACGTCGATGCAGCGTACGGCGGCTTCTTCCGCCTCGTCCCCGGCGGCGAGAATCTGCTCCCGGGGCTGGAGCGCGCCGATTCGATCGTGCTCGATCCGCACAAGGGCTTGTTCATTCCCTACGGCACCGGCTGCCTGCTGGTGCGCGACAGCCAAGCGTTGCGGCGCGCGCATCAGTCCGGGGCCGATTACCTCCAGGATCTGCAGCTGCCCGACGGAGCGGTGAGTTTCGCCGATGTTTCCCCAGAGCTGTCGCGGGATTTTCGCGGACTGCGCGTGTGGTTGCCTTTCAAGCTGTTCGGAGTCGACGCCTTCCGGGACAACCTGCGCGAAAAGCTCGAGCTCGCGCGCTGGGCGCATGCGGAACTGAGCGCCACGCCGGGTTTCGAGTGCTTGGACGAGCCGCAGCTCTCGGTCGTGGCGTTTCGTTATCGTCCGCGACGCGGGGACGTGAACGCGTTCAACGAGCGCCTGTTGTGGCGCGTCAACGACAAGCGGCGGGTGTTCATCACCAGCACGCGCATCGAGGGTGCGTATGTGCTTCGCATCGCCGTGCTGAGCTTCCGCACGCACGGGCGCCACGTGCAGGCGGCCATCGAGGATATTCGGCAGGCGGCGCTCGAATTGGCTGCCGAATGAACGAGGCGAGGCTGGCCCATCCACCGCGGCAAATGCTCCCCTGGACCCGCTCCTGCATGGTGTGCGGCCAGGACAATCCCGTCGGCCTGCGCGCACGCAGCTACAAGTCCGGCGACTTGGTGCAGCTTCCGTTCACCACACGCGTCGAGTACGCCGGCTGGAGCAACGTCATGCACGGAGGGTTCATCGCCATGGTCCTGGACGAGGTCATGACCTGGGCGGCGATCCTCGGCAGCAGCCTGCCCTGTTTCGCGGCGGATTTTTCCGTCCGCTTGCAGGAAGCGCTGCCGGCATCCATCTCATGCACGGCGATGGCACGCATGCGCGAGAACCGGAGAAAAGTCTTCGACACCGAAGCCTGGCTCGAGGATGACGCGGGCCGGGTCTACGCCCGCGCCTCGGGTCGTTATCTGCCCGTCCCCGCCGAGCGCATGGCACACTTTCGCTCGGATTTCGTCACTTCGCCGGATTGCCTGGACCTGGAGCGCATCTTCACGCGCTGAGACCGGCACCCGCGGCAAGCGCCATCGGATCACTGGTCTCTTTGGATATGGAACCCGCGCTTGTCTTCCTCGTCGATGAGCTGCTCGACCGATTCGAGGATGTACTCGCCGGGAGCGCGCGGCAGTGTGGCTTCGAATCGCTGCCGATAGGGCTCGAGCACTGCGGCCCATGCCGGCGGCACCGCACCCTGGAAAGGAAAATCGTCGCCGCGCGCGACCTCGAGGGCTTGGGTCACCATTTCCAATGTCGCGTTCTCCGCCGCACTGCGGTCCGTCTTGGCTTCCAGCTCGCGTCGCGCATTGCGCAGCTGTTTGACGAACAACCGCCGGTGCTGCATGCGGAACTCGTCCAGGGATTCGGCCATGTCATGACTCTCGAACCACTGCGCGTCGAGAACACGCGAGGCGTCCCATTCGAGCCACGAATAGGCCATGAGACAGAACAAATAGGTGTATTCGCCTTCCCCCATCCCGGCATCGAGCAGCCAACGTGCCCGATTCCCGACGTAGGTCGTCGCTTCACCGAACAAGCCGACGCCGCCGCGCGCCATGTTCAGCCCCTCGACGATCTTCTGGAAGACGCTGCGTCCCTCCCAGGAGTTCCCTTTCGTCCGGCCGATGAAGCCTTCGAGTCGAACGCCGACCTCGCCCCGTGTGGTGAGCAAACTCTCGCGCACGGCCATGAAGAGCTCGACGCGCTCGGGATGCAGCACGCCATCGAGGGCGGGAACGAACTCGTCGCGCGGGCCGAATCGTTCCAGCAGCGTTTGCCGCGACTGCTTGAGCTCGTCCATGTGCGGCATTTGACTTTTGACCCATTGGAAGCCGATCACCCCGCCGACGACGAGGAGGAGAACGAGCGCCGCGACCGCCACACCGCAGCCGATGAGCAGCTTCCTCACGGTCGCCTCCATTCCTGGGTGACGAAATGGGCCGGGGTCATTGCCGTGGCGGGAACTTCTCCAGAATCTTGATCACGACCGCTGGCACGGTCTTGTGGCCCTCGCCCTTCTTGAGGTCCGTCATCGCCGCACCACGCCAGACGCGCGTGTTCGTCGACGGATCGAGGAAATCGATGGCCAGGACGCCGGAGCTGTACTCGGTCGGGTCCTGCGTCGGATCCCAATCCGTCGTCGATGGCTGCGGATTCGATACGCTCCGCTGGCCGACGGTGACGGCATACGTGAGCAGGTAGCGTGGCTGCTCGGAGATCTCGAACCCCTTGTCGCGCAGCTCCTGGTCTGCCGCGGCTTGAATGAGCCGGTGCAAGCCCTCGGGATCCTGCGCCTCGATCGGGAAGACGGCCTTGGGCGAGATTTCCGCCCACTTGTAGGTCTTGGCGCCGGAGAAATCGGTCGCCTGATCGTAGTTCACGAGCACGTCGATCTGCCGGCTCGCACACCCCATCGCGAGGGTCGCAACCAGAATCGAACGGGAGATCATTCTGTACACGGCGATCCTCCACTCCGAGGCAACGACCCTCCACTGGGCTCCGTCCCGACGCCGGGCGCTTGGGAGCCCGGCCACACGAGCCGCCAGCCTAGGACGCGGAAGGGAGCCTGGTCAACCCGGGCCGGCTGTGCTCGGTGTTGCGAATCTCAACATCAGCCGGCGGGCAATACGGAGAATCGCCGCCAAGTAGAGCACGAGAGCGGTCCAGAGGATCGACATCGACACACGCTTCCCGCCCATCAGCGCAGCGTTCATCACCAGCTGCATGACCACGACGACGAAGACCTGGGTGCAGACCCCGATCCACCCGAGCTCGTGCCGGATGGCGTCGATCGTGCTCTGGCGCCTCTCGGGTGCCAGCCAGTACGCCTTGTTCGCCGAGCGCAGACCGGCGCTCGGCAGCTTGCCGATCCACCGCGGCAGCCAGTGGCAAGCAACGACGATGATCGCCGCGACCGCGACGTAGGTGGCGAGAAAACCGGCACGCGACATCCACCCGACAGCCAGGCCTTGGAGATCGAAATCGGCCGGCACTCGATCCGGAAGCCGAACGTAGTAGTACGCGATCTGCGCCGCCGCGAGCGCCAGAATGAGAGCCTGCACCAGCCAGGGCCGCACCATTCGTCCCTCCCCTCGACGTCGCAGGAAATCCTTGCGCACCAATCGCAGCAAGGCTAACCAAGATGCTTCGTACGGGACAAGCTCCTCGTCGCTACACATCGTGGCACTGCACACC
>DASRJO010000157.1:0-2883 GCA_035649435.1 Candidatus Krumholzibacteriia bacterium
ACAAGGTGCAGTTCAGGCAGGACGACATCTGGGGAGGCTACGCCGGCCCGGCTGGCGACCGCCTCGCGGCCGACATCTACGAGCACTGGCTCGAGCCGCTGAAGTAGGAGTGGCAGACATGCACGACCACGATCCTCACGATCACGACCATGACGACGACCACGATCACGGGCACGCGCACGCTCCGCCCCAGCAGGACCACGACGCCGGTCCGGTCGGCGCCTACGAGGTGCTGGAGGAGGCGGTGCGCTCGCTGCTGATCGAGAAGGGCGTGCTGACCGCGCAGGAGATCGCCAACCAGGTCGACCTGATGGACAGCCGCTCGCCGGCGCTTGGCGCCAAGGTGGTGGCCCGCGCGTGGGTCGATCCCGCCTTCAAGAAGCGGCTTCTCAAGGACACCCGGGCGGCGCTCGCCGAGCTCGACATCGACATCGGCACGCTGGCCGAGTTCCGCACGGTGGAAAATACGCCCAAGGTGCACAACGTCATCGTCTGCACCCTGTGCTCCTGCTACCCGAAGATGCTCCTAGGCGTGCCGCCGGCCTGGTACAAGGCGCTCGCCTACCGCTCGCGCACCGTCGCCGACCCACGCGGGGTGCTGGCCGAGTTCGGCGTCGAACTGCCGAAAGGCGTCGAGGTGCGCGTGCACGACTCGACTGCCGATCTGCGCTACATCGTGCTGCCCATGCGTCCCAAGGGAACGCAGGGTTGGAGCGAGAAAGAGCTCGCCAAAATCGTCACCCGCGACAGCATGATCGGCACGGCCGTGCCGGCGGCGCCGAAAAAGCCGGTGCCGCGAAAGAGCAATAAGGCGGCATAGACCTGAGACCTGTCAGGCGCGCCGGCGTTTCGGGTTCGACTGCCGGACCGCGCCTTCCTGGGTCTGCTCGCGCAGCTTTTGCAGCTCGATCTGCCACAGCTCCTCGATGAGCCGCACAAGCCGGGCTTCCCGCGCCTTGATGTCGACCGCCTTCCATTCCGTTCGGCCGCGCAGGTCCTCGTTGAGGATCGGGGCCGGGGCGCCCGGCGTGTTGAAGTAGACCTCGAGCTTGCGCGCAAAGTCGAGATTGCCGGCACGGTCGTTCTGGCCCTTCGTCACCAGCACGAGGTTGCCGAGCGATTGCGTGCACCGGTCTCGGACCTCGGGATCGGGGTGCCAGCCGCGCCACTGGCTGGTGGCGCTGAGCTTCCTGGGCAGCACGTGCTCGACCGTCATGTCGTCGGGAAATGTCGCGGACTCCGCCCTGCCAGCCTTGGCGTCCCCCAGGCGCAGCAACAGGTGCTTGGCCGCCGGGGCATTGCGCACGTGCAGATCGCGAAGGTTGTGCTCCATGGCTTTCAGCTCGGAACGCGTCAGCTCGAGCGGACTGTCCGGGCCTTCGAGATCGCGGCCCTCGGCAATGGCCGCGGTGACGAGCCCGAACCGGCGGGCCCGCTTCGAGCCGCCGATGCCCAGGATCTTCACGCCGAAGGCCAGGCGATCGAGCCGATACAAGAAGCGCACGAGCCCTTGCGCGTCAGCGCCTCTCTCGAGCCACCACAGCATCGCCGGCGGCAGCCAGTCGGAGAACGAGTGCCAGCCGAGGTAGCGCAGATACTGGGTGATTCTGGGCGACTGTGGATGGCCGGCATGCCGCGCGTTGAGGATGTCGTCCAAGATTGCCGCCGACGGCTGCAGGGTGCGCTCGATGAACACCCAGGCGCCGCCATGCTCCGCGGCGATCTGCCGGATGTCGGAGATCACCCTTTCGTCGCGCCGCCGATACATGGCGCGGATATGACTGAAGAGTTGCTCGAAGTGAGCGCCGGCGCGAGCTTCGGCTTTTTCCCATATCGCCTTGGCAGCCGACGCCCGTTCGGCAGGAACGCTGCCGAGCAGATCCGCCTTCAGGATGTCGTTGCGCGCGAGCGGTTTGCCCCTGGCGTTGAGCACCTCGAACATGCGATGGGCCTGATCGATGTCGGTGGCCGTCACTTGCACCACGCAGCACTGGTCGAGCACAAACTCGGCGAGCTTGCGACGGTCGGCTGGCTCGTAGTCCATGAGGGCGGCAACGAAGTGATCGCGCACCTTCAGGATGCGCTCTTCGGCCGCCGAGCGGCCGGCGCTGCTCGGCTCCACGCGGGTGGCGCCAGGCGCGCGGACATGAGCGACGAAGAAAGCCTCGTCCGGGCCTCCGACCGACAGCCGGTGCCGCGCACTCGTCCCCTGTCCGGTACCGATCGCCGCCAGCACGCGAGGATTGGACGGCTGCGCGTCATCGTCGTCGAAGTCGCGCAGGACACAGAACAGGATGGTGAGGGTCGTCAATCTCTGAAAGCCGTCCACCACTTCGAGGACCCGCGTCGGGCGCTGCCACAAGCGCGAGGCGGACGGGCGCTCGATGAACAGCATTGCCCCAAGGAAATATTCGCCGTCGCGAGCGCCCGCATCCACATACGGCGTCGAGACGATGTCGTCGAGTAGCTTGCCGGCTTCTTTGTCCGTCCAGGCGAACGAGCGCTGATAGGATGGAGCCTCGATGACGAACGGATTGGCAAGGAGCTGACCAACCGGCACAGTCTGAGAGGGGAACGGCATGCACACGCCCTTCGGCTTGACCCGCCCGGCATTGAGTGCATTTTCGAATCGCCGATGCAACCCAACATCGCGCTTGCCTGCAGTACGGGTTTGTGCTCCGCGCCGTGCGGGGTCCACAGTTCCGGCCTCGATAGCCAAGAATAGGCGGCTTCATGCTCGGCGCCGTTTTCGATCTGGTCCGGCCCCTGCTCTTCGCGCTCGATCCGGAGCGGGCGCACGAGCTGACGCTCAAGTCGTTGGAAGCAGGGATATATCCGCGCTCTTTCGCGCCGGACGACGCGCGGTTGGCGACGGAGCTGTGG
>DASRJO010000158.1:0-2166 GCA_035649435.1 Candidatus Krumholzibacteriia bacterium
CCACAGCTCCGTCGCCAACCGCGCGTCGTCCGGCGCGAAAGAGCGCGGATATATCCCTGCTTCCAACGACTTGAGCGTCAGCTCGTGCGCCCGCTCCGGATCGAGCGCGAAGAGCAGGGGCCGGACCAGATCGAAAACGGCACCGAGCATGAAGCCGCCTTTGGCATCGCGATTCACGGCGGGGAGCATAAACCGGCACCGCGGGCAAGCGCGATGTTGAGTTGCATCACCGATTCGAACTGTGCACTCAATGGCGGCCGGGTAGAAACGAAGGGCGCGTTTATTCATGCCGTTTCCCTCTCAGACCGTGCCGATCGGGCAACTCCTTTCCAATCCGTTCGTCATCGAGGCTCCCTCCTATCAGCGCTCGTTCGTCTGGACCGACAAGGAAGCCGGCAAGCTGCTCGACGACATTGTTTCGACGCCCCATGCGGATGCGGGTGCCGGCGGCGGCGAGTACTTCCTGGGAGCCATGCTGTTCATCGAGCGCCCGGCCGTCTCGCGCTTGCGGAGCTGGCAGCGCCCGGCTCGGGTCCTCGAAGTCGTGGACGGCTTCCAGAGACTGACCACCCTCACCATCCTCCTCTGCGTCCTGCGCGACCTCGACGAGGCCGACGCCCAAACGCTGGACGCGCGCGCACTACAGGCGATCGCTATGGGCCTGGGTGCGAGAGCGCGCCACCGGCTGTCCGTGGGCGGCTCGGATGAATCTTTCTTCCATGCCCACGTTCGTGCGTGGGGCGCCACCCGTATCGAGCCGAGCAGCGCTGGCGGCGCGCCGGCCGAAGAGCGCATCCTGAAGGTGCGCGATCACTTCATCGCCGTTCTCATGGACTACGAGGCAGCCGACCGGCGCAAGCTCGCCGATTTTGTGCTCGACAAGTGCTGTGTGGTGCAGGTGACGGCCACCGACATCGATCAAGCCCACCGCATGTTCGAGGTGCTCAACGCCAGGGGCAAGCCGCTCGCGCGCAATGACATCCTGAAGGCCGAGCTGCTCAGTGGCGTGCCGGCCGCATCGGCAACAGCCGCCCAAGCGATCTGGGAAAAGGCCGAAGCTCGCGCCGGCGCCCACTTCGAGCAGCTCTTCAGTCATATCCGTGCCATGTACCGGCGGCCCGACGACAAGGTGATCGCCGACATCAGGCAGATCGCTGCCGAGAAGGGCGGCGCATGGCCGTTCATCCAGACGATCCTGCAGCCGTCGGCAGCCATCTTGGATGACATCCTCGACGCGCGGCATGCCGGCCACCCGCAGTCGCCCAGAATCGCCCAGTATCTGCGCTACCTCGGCTGGCATTCGTTCTCCGACTGGCTGCCGCCGGCACTGCTGTGGTGGCTCGAGAGGGGCCGAGACGCGGAAGGGCTCGTACGCTTCTTGCGCCGGCTCGATCGCTTGGCCTTCGGCGTGAAGATACTGGGTATCGGCGGCTCCAAGCGCGCTCGCCGGTTCGGCCAGGTCGCCGTAGCCATCGCCGAGGGCGGCGATCTCGAAGGCGCGGGCAATCCGCTCGAGCTGACGCGCCCTGAGCTGAAGACCATAGAGTACAACCTTCGCGATCTGCACCTGCGCAATGCCCCGGCGGCCAAGCACCTGCTGCTGCGCTTGGGAGACGCCAAGGCCGGCAGGGCGGAGTCGGCGACGCTTCCCGACGACATGACGGTCGAGCATGTGCTGCCCCGCAAGCTCAGCGCCACCAGTCAGTGGCGCGGCTGGCACCCCGACCCCGAGCTCCGAGACCGATGCACGCAATCGCTGGGCAACCTCGTGCTGGTGACGAAGGGCCAGAACGACCGTGCAGGCAATCTCGACTTCGAGCGTAAGCTCGAGGTCTACTTCAACACGCCCGGCGCCCCGATCCCGGTCCTCAACGAGGACCTGCGCGGCCGAACGGAATGGAAGGCCGCCGACATCAAGGCGCGGGAGGCCCGGCTTGTGCAGCTCATCGAGGAGCTGTGGCAGATCGAGCTGCAAAAGCTGCGCGAGCAGACCCAGGAAGGCGCGGTCCGACCGTCGAACCCGAAACGTCGGCGCGCCTGACAGGTCTCAGGTCGATGCCGCCTTATTGCTCTTTCGCGGCACCGGCTTTTTCGGCGCCGCCGGCACGGCCGTGCCGATCATGCTGTCGCGGGTGACGATTTTGGCGAGCTCTTTCTCGCTCCAGC
>DASRJO010000159.1:0-5529 GCA_035649435.1 Candidatus Krumholzibacteriia bacterium
AGCTCGGGCATGGGGGCATGGGGGAAGTTTGGCGCGCGCGTCATCGCATGCTGGCGCGACCGGCCGCGATCAAGCTCATTCGCCCCGCTCTCACCGCCGGCGCACGGCCCGAGGCGGTGGAAGACATGAAGCGCCGCTTCGAGCGCGAGGCCCAGGTCACCGCACAGCTGCGCTCCCCGCACACGGTCAACCTCTTCGATTTCGGCATCACCGACGACGGCGCCTTCTACTACGTGATGGAGCTGCTCGACGGCCTCGACGCCGACACGCTGGTGAAGCGCTTCGGCCCACTCCCTGCCGAGCGTGTCGTCCACGTGTTGCGCCAGGTCTGCCATTCCCTCTCCGAAGCAGACTCCTGCGGCCTCATCCATCGCGACATCAAGCCAGCGAACATCTTCCTCTGCTCCTACGGCGAGGATCACGACTTCGTCAAGGTCCTGGACTTCGGTCTCGTGAAGGCTTTCAAGGAAAGCAATCACGAAGCGGTGACGGAACTCACGGGTGAGAATGCGATTCAGGGCACGCCGGCGTTCATCGCGCCCGAACAAGCATTGGGCAAGACCGATCTCGACGGACGTGTGGATGTCTATGCCACCGGGTGCGTGGCATACTGGTTGTTGACCGGGCAGACCGTGTTCAGCGCCGACACGCCGATGGGGCTCCTCGTTCAGCATGTGAATGCACCGGCAGCGCCGCCCTCGACGCGGACGGAAATGCCGATCCCCGCAGCTCTCGATCGATTGGTGCTGGAGTGCCTCTCCAAGGACCCAAATCAGAGGCCCCAATCGGCCAAGGAGTTGGCGCGGCGATTGGAACACGTCGACGGTGTGGGCGAATGGACCGAAGATCAGGCCCGCGCATGGTGGGCGAAGCACGTCCCATGATCTGCAAACGCCAGGAGGCATCATGATCACCAACCCGGATTTCGGAACGCAGATCGATGAGATCGCCAAATCGGTCTACCGCATCACCACACCCGTGCCGCCTTCCGTGATCCCCGGTGGGTTCAGCTTCAACCAGTACCTGCTGGCGAGCGACGAGCCCCTCCTCTTCCACACCGGCCCCCGCAAGATGTTCGCCCTCGTGCGTGAAGCAATCGAAGCCGTGGTTCCTGTGGCGCGGCTGGCCTACATCGGCTTGTCCCACTTCGAGGCCGACGAGTGCGGTGCGATGAACGATTTCCTCGCGGTCGCCCCTCAGGCACGGCCGCTTTGTGGACGCGTCGCGGCCATGGTCTCGGTCAACGATGTTGCAGATCGGCCGGCGCATGTCCTGGGAGACGGTGACACCCTGGCGTTGGGCTCTCACCGCGTGCGCTGGTTCGATGCTCCGCACTTGCCGCATGCCTGGGAGTGCGGCTACCTCTTCGAAGAAAGCACTGCCACCCTGTTCTGTGGCGACCTGTTCACACAGCCAGGTGCTGACCACCCACCGCTCACTCGCGGGGACATTCTCGAACCGTCCGAAGCATTCCGCGGCAAGATGGACTACTACTCCCACACCAAGAACGCGCGTACGCTCCTCGACCGCCTTGCCAGTACGCAACCACGAACCTTGGCGTGCATGCATGGCAGCGCCTGGGAGGGCGATGGAGCCGGATTGCTGCGGGCGCTCGCGGCTCGTCTCGATGCGTGATGGCCCGAAAGCCAGGCCGCGGCGGTGGTCGATCCGATCGGCGCGGCGGTATCTCATGATCGAGTCACTATCGTGTGCGCGCCCCGCGCAGACGCAGCGCGTTGGTGATGACCGATGCAGAGCTCAAACTCATGGCCAGAGCCGCGATCATGGGCGAGAGCAGCCATCCGGTGAACGGATACAGCGCGCCT
Source organism: Candidatus Krumholzibacteriia bacterium (assembly GCA_035649435.1). Classification (GTDB taxonomy): domain Bacteria; phylum Krumholzibacteriota; class Krumholzibacteriia; genus DASRJW01. Next base: position 1,827 of record DASRJO010000159.1, read on the forward strand.
GCGGCGAGCGGCACGCCGAGCGCGTTGTAGAGGAAGGCGAAGCCGAGGTTCTGCTTCATGTTGGCGACGGTGGCCTCCGACAGCGCCCGCGCGTGCACGATGCCGCGCAGATCCCCCTTTACGAGCGTGACCTGAGCGCTGCTCATGGCCACATCCGTGCCGGTGCCCATGGCGACTCCCACATCGGCCTTCGCCAGAGCGGGCGCGTCGTTGATCCCGTCACCGGCCATCGCGACGACATGCCCTTCCTTCTGCAACCGCTCCACGAGCACCAGCTTGTCCGCAGGCCGCACCTCGCCATGCACCTCGTCGATTCCCAGTCGGCCCGCGACCGCGCGCGCGGTGATGAGCCCGTCGCCGGTCGCCATCACCACGCGGAGACCAGATCTCCGGAGCATCGCCAGAGCTTCCGGTGTGCTCGGCTTGATCGGGTCCGAGACGGTCAGGAGCCCCATCAAACGACCGTCGACTGCCAGGTACATCACGCTAGCGCCTTCGGCGCGCAAGACGTCTGCCTCTGATGTGAGCGCATCCACCGCGACGCCGACGTGCTTCATGAGTGACGTGTTGCCGAGTGTGAGATTGCGCCCCGCCACACGTCCGCGCACACCGATGCCGGAGTCCGATTCGAAAGTCTCGGGCTTGTCGAGCGCAAGACCGCGCTCGCGCGCAGCGCGTACGATGGCGCCCGCCAACGGATGTTCGCTGCCTTGGTCCAGGCTCGCCGCCAATCGCAGCACCTCGTCGGCTTGCACTCCATCGACTGGCACGGCGTGGTCGAATGCGGGCTTGCCCTCCGTGAGCGTGCCGGTCTTGTCGACGATCAGTGTGTCGACTGCGCGAAAGCGTTCGATGGCCGTGGCATCGCGAAACAGCACGCCCTGTGTCGCCGCCCTGCCCGTCGCCACCATGATCGACATTGGTGTCGCAAGTCCCAGCGCGCAGGGGCAGGCGATGATGAGCACCGACACCGCGTTGACCATTCCATGCACCCAGCTCGGCTCCGGACCCAGGAAACCCCAGACGAAGAAGCTCGCGATCGCGATGGCGACCACGACCAGCACGAACCAGCCGGCGACTCTGTCCGCCAGGCGCTGCATCGGCGCTTTGGAGCGCTGTGCCTGCGCCACCAGTTGCACGATCTGGGCAAGCACCGTCTGCGAGCCGACCCGTTCGGAGCGCATGATCAACGCCCCGCTGGTGTTGAGCGTGCCGCCGATCAGCTTGTCGCCCGTCTCCTTCTCCACTGGTACCGGTTCGCCTGTCAGCATCGATTCGTCCACCGCGCTCTTGCCCTCGAGCACGACGCCATCCACGGGTACCTTCTCGCCAGGCCGGACACGCAACACATCGCCGACGTGAACATGCGCGAGGGGGATGTCCTCCTCGCTGCCATTCGCCTGGATGCGTCGCGCGGTCTTCGGCGCGAGACTCACCAGCGACTTGATCGCGGCCGTCGTCCGCGCGCGGGCCCTGAGCTCGAGAACCTGCCCCAGCAATGTCAGCGAGATGATGACCACCGCGGCCTCGAAGTACACCGCCACGCGTCCCATCGAGACGAACGAATCCGGAAACACACCGGGCGCGACTGTCGCCACCACGCTGTATGCGAACGCCGACCCGGTTCCGATTCCGATCAACGTCCACATGTTGGGGCTGCGGTTCGCAATCGACTCGGCGCAGCGCACGAAAAAAGGCCAGCCAGCCCACAGAACGACCGGCGCCGACAGAGCGAGCTCGATCCAGCTCTGCGTCGACATTTCGAACCGCCCGAACTGATGGCCGAACATCGCGAGCGCAGTGACGATCATGGTGAGAGGCAGGGTCCACACGAAGCGCCGCCGAAAGTCCGCCAGCTCGGGATTCTCTTCGTCCTCGACGCTCGGCATCTCGGACTCGAGTGCCATGCCGCATTTCGGGCACGTTCCGGGTTGATCCTGCCGGACTTCCGGATGCATCGGACAGACGTAGACGGTGGCCTCTGGCGCCGGGGCGGGCGCCGCTTCAGGCTCGAGGAAGCGACGCGGCTCGCCGGCGAACTTGGCCCTGCAATGTTCGCTGCAGAAGAAAGTCGTGCGACCCTCGTGCGTGTGCCGATGCGGCGACATCTCCGTGACGGTCATGCCGCACACGGGATCCCTGAGTGCAGCGGTGCTGCTCATGCGATAGACTCCTCGCGCACCGCTCGGAGCGAATTCCGTTGCCTTGTGCACGCCCGAGCTCGTGCGGCACGGTTGCGACGTGCCAGCGTTCCGATCGTAGCACGTGGGTACGTCGCGGCACCTCGGCAGGAGTGAGCCATGACGACTGGCGACCTCGAGAGCTTTCGGTGGACGTGCGCGCGCGCACTGAACTGGCACGGCAACAGGACCGCGGCGCAACTGCTCGCCGAGATTCCGACCGATCTGGGCGTCGACCGTTACGGTGCGGGCGGCGCTGTCGCCGCGCTCGAAACGGAGATGTCCACCGTCCTCGCCAAGCCGGCTGTCGTCTTCATGCCCAGCGGCACGATGGCGCAGCAGATCGCTCTGCGGATTCACGCGGACGCGCGCGGCGTCCGCTCGATCGCGTTCCATCCCACCTCGCACCTCGAGCTCCATGAGAACATGGCCTATCAGCACATGCACGGGCTCGCCGCGTTCCCGATCGGCGATGCTCGCAGGCTCTTGACGATCGAGGATTTGACGAACATCAAGGAGCGTCTGGCTGCGGTCTTGTTCGAGCTGCCGCAGCGCGAGATCGGCGGCCGCCTGCCCGCGTGGGGGGATCTCGAACGGCAGGTCGCCGCGGTCCGCGAGCGACGCGCCGCCGTTCACCTCGACGGCGCCCGGATTTGGGAATGCACGCCGTTCTACGGCAATTCGCCGGCCGAGATCGCAGCGCTCTTCGACACCGTCTACGTCTCGCTCTACAAGGGCCTCGGCGGGCTCTCCGGCTGCTGTTTGGCCGGCGACGAGGACGTCATCGAACAGGCACGAGCGTGGCGCAAGCGTCACGGCGGCACGCTCTTCGCGCTCTGGCCATCCGCGGCGTCCGGTCTCGCCGCGCTGCGCAAGCGCCTGCCGTTGATGGCTCGCTATTACGAGCATGCGCGGGCGATCGCCGATGCGCTCCGGCCCATCCCGAACGTCGAGATCGTCCCCGATCCGCCGCAGACACCGATGATGCACCTCCACCTGCGCGTCGACGAGGGAGCCTTCCTCGCTGCAGCGCGCCGAATCGCCGAGGACGATGGAATCTTCACGTGGGCGACTACGTCCACCGGCGACACGCCATCCGTGCGCGTCGTCGAGATCACGGTCGGCGATGCGACGCTGACGTTCGCACCGAGCGAAGTCGCCAAGATCGTCGAGCGGCTGACAGCATGATCGTCGGCGCGAGGCCGGTGTGCTTTTTTGGCGGGCCCAGGGGTTATAATATCCGCGTTTGGTACAGATTCAGTTCCTCGAGCCCCGAAGCTCGGCATTGCGTGCCGCCAGGCACCGGATGGCTCGATCGCTCGGAGTCGGCGGGGACAACCGATGCGCTCGCGATACACGACCACTCGGCTCCTCCTCGGAGCCATCCTCCTCGTTGTCATGTACGCCGGACGATCCGCGGCGGAACCCGCCTGGCATGCCCTATCGAGAGCCCCCGTCGCGGATTATCGGCTGGACGATGTGTGGTTCCTGGACGAGCGCATGGGTTGGACCGGACTCCCAGG
>DASRJO010000160.1:0-9193 GCA_035649435.1 Candidatus Krumholzibacteriia bacterium
CTCCGGCAGCGGTGGCAGCGGCGACGACATCTCGATCGCCCGCCGCGCCGCGATGTCGTACTGGAAGTGGTCCGCGGAGCCCGCGACTTCGATCTGCACCACGCGACCATCCGACTCGATGCGAAAATGAAAGCTGGTGCGCACTTCACCCGAGCGCCCGACCGCGGCCGGCGGCCGCCAATTGGACGCGACCTTGTCGCGCAGCTGCACCAGATACCACGGCGCATTCGCGCCGAGAACGCCGCCCTCGACCCCGATGCCGCTGCCGCTGCCTTCCCCCGTGGCTCCACCCACGGGGATTTCCGACTCTCCACTGGGCCCGGACGTGACCGGCCCTCCCGCTTTCTTCTCCTTCGGGCCCGGCTTGACCGCCGGCGGCGGCTCGCGCTCGGTCGGGCGCAACGACGGAACTTCGTCCTTCGGTTTCGGCAACATGCCTTCGCGGCTCGGCTCCTTGACGATGTTCTGCTCCGGCTGCGGGTGTTTCTTTTCGACGACGGGTTCCTCGTCCACCTTCGTCTCGGGAGCTTTGGTGGTCGCGGCGCGCGGCGGCGAGGTCACCGACTTCGGTGTGCCTTCGCCCGTGCCCGGCGGCGGCAAGATGATGCTCACACCCTCGACGAATCGATGCGGGGCGTGCATCCCCGACACCAGGACCATGCCACTCAACGCCATGGTGTGTCCCAGCGCGGAGATCCAATACGGTCTGCGCATGGCTTGAACGCCTCTGCTCACTTTTCAAACCAATCCTCTCGACCCGGCTCGGTCATGAGACCGATGTCCGTGACCCCCGCCTGCTTGATCTCCGCCATCAGGCCGACGATGCTGCCGTACGGCACGTCACGATCGGCCTTCAAGTACACCGGGCGCTTCTGGCCTTGCAGCTGCGCTTCCAGCGCGGTGCGCATCTCGTCCAGGCCGTGCACCACTTGGTCCCCCACGGCCAGGCGTTTGTCCACCGACAACGTCACCACCAGGGGATCCTGGCGTTGCTCGAGCCCGGGCGTGTCGGCCTTGGGCAGATCGACCTCGAACCCCGCCTTCAAGTACTGCGACGTCATCATGAAGATGATGAGTAGCACCAACAACACGTCGACGAACGCCGTGATGTTGATCTCGCTCATCGAACGCATGGCGCGCCGGCGCCCCCATCCGGACGCGGGCACCCCGGTTTCGACACCGTGCATCATGTGGGCACCTTCTGCGTGCGGATCTCACGCTCCAGGAGATCGACGATCGAAATGGCGAAGCTCTGCATCTCGCCTTCGACGCGGCGCAAGCGATTGGTGAGCATGTTGTAGAACACCAGCGCCGGGATCGCCGTGCCCAAGCCGGCGATGGTGGCGATGAGCGCCTCGGCGATGCCGGGCGCCACGACATCGAGCGAGGCGGAGCCGGCCTTGCCGATGTTGATGAACGAGACCATGATCCCCCAGCAGGTGCCGAGCAGCCCGAGAAATGGACTCACCGTCGTCGTCGTCGACAGCACCACGAGGTTCTTTTCCATCAAGGTCAGCGCGTCGAGACCGGCCTTTTCGCTGGCACGCTGGAAATCGGCGATCAAGTACTCGCGGCCGCTCACGTCGCGGCCGAAACGCTGCAACACCTTCTGGGTTTCCCGGATGATCCCCATGAGCGGCCCGGCGAACCCGGAGGTCATGAGATCGGTCAGGTCGTGCACCGTGCGCATGCGCGCCACCGAAGCGCGAATGTCGCGCGCCTGGGATTCGACGCGGCGAAACAGGCTCCATTTGTCGAGCGCCACGCCCCAGCTGATCACCGACAAGGTGAGCAAGAGGAGGAGGATGAACTTGGCGAACAGCCCGGCCTCGAGGACCAGCCGCATGTAGGTGCTGTCGAGCCCAAGGAGTCCTAGAAACGGCGACACTGCGGCCACAAAGTCCACGTCACCAACCTCCCATCCGCCACCCCGGGCCTTGCCAAGCCGCCGTGTAGGCTTCCAGGCCGAGCCGGGCGACGCTAACACCGCCTCCAGGCTCTGTCAAACCCGGAGTCGATCGACGGAGTTCCGCCTGCGAGTGGCAGAATGTGCATCTCTCCAACGACTTGCTCGCACGCGTCAGGTCGCGAGCCGGCGTCTGGAGCGGCTCGATTTTGGTGATTACGGCACGCCGGCACAAGGAGGAAAACTTGGGCAGCGCCGATTGCCGCTCGCGCGAAGCCGATGCTATCGTCGGCACCCGCACCAGGCGAAGGAGGGTCGTTGCTCGACATCCGCACCATCCGTGCCGATCCGGACGCGATCCGCCGCGCCGCGGATCTCAAGCGCATCCCGTGCGACGTCGACCGGCTGCTCGCCCTCGATGCCGAACGCCGTCGCCTGGTGCAGAGCGCCGACGAGATGAAGGCGACACAAAACCGGACCTCGAAGCAGATCGCCACCCTCGCCGGCCCCGAGCGCGAGGCGCGCATTCGCGACATGCAGCAGCTGGTGGCGAACGTCAAGCGTTTGGACGAAGAACGCAAGGCGGTGGAGGCCGAGCTCGACGGTCTGATGCTCCTCGTCCCCAACATCCCGGCCGACGACGTGCCCGCCGGCGAAAGCGAAGCCGACAACGTCGAGTTGAGCCGCTGGGGCACACCGCGCACATTCGACTTCGAGTTCAAGGATCACGTGCAGCTCGGGCTCGAGCTGGGATTGGTGGATTTCGAACGCGCGGCGAAGATCGCAGGCTCGCGCACTTATTTCTTGCGCGGCAACGGCGCGCTGCTCGAGCTGGCGGTGCTTCGCTTCGCCCTCGACCACATCATGGCCAAGGGGTTCGTGCCGATGCTGGTGCCGCATCTCGTGCGACCCGTCGCCATGATCGGCACCGCCTATTATCCCGGGGGAGAAGAGCAGGCCTATCGCGTCGAGCGCGACGACCTGTCCCTGATCGGCACCGCCGAGGTGCCGCTCACGTCTTATCACTCCTCCGAAATTCTCGAGGCCGCGGAGTTGCCCAAGCTGTACGCGGGCTGGTCGGCATGCTTTCGCCGCGAAGCCGGCACGTATGGCAAGGACACGCGCGGGCTCTACCGCATCCATCAGTTCCAGAAGATCGAACAGGTCGTGCTCTGCCGCGCCGACCCTGCGGAATCGCGCCAGTGGCATCAGACCATCCTGCGCAATTCCGAGGAAATCTTGCAGCAGCTCGAACTGCCGTACCGTGTGGTCAACGTGTGCGGCGGCGATCTCGGCCGGCCGCAGGTGCAGAAGTTCGATCTCGAGACCTGGATGCCGTCACGCGGCCAGTACTCGGAGACGCACAGCGCTTCGCGCTTCCACGATTTTCAGGCGCGGCGGCTCGACTTGCGTTACCGCGCCGAGGACGGCCATGTGCGCTTCTGCCACACGCTCAACAATACCGTCATCGCCTCGCCGCGCATCCTCATCGCCATCCTCGAGAACAACCAGCGCGCCGACGGCAGCATCGACGTGCCGGCTGTGCTCCGACCGTACATGAACGGCATGGAAAGACTGGTCCCGGCGTGAGCCCGTGACGTTGGGAAGCGGCAGCCGCGGCTCAGTCGGGGGGTGCGGGCGCCGTGCGCGGCTCGGAGGGGGCGGGTTTTTCGCCCGGCGGCGGCTGCAGGTAGCGCTTCTCGTGCACGTAGGTCAGCACCTTGGCGAACTTGGGCGCCTCGTGGAAGCCGGGGAGGTTGGCGATCCGGCCGCCGTCCGGTTTGAGAAACGTCGTCATCGGGAATTGCCGCACACCGAATTCCTCGGCCAGCTCGCGCCCGGAACTCTCGGTATCGCGCACCGGGAATTTGCGCGCCGACTCGGCGTTGATCTTGGAGATGACGAAGTGTCGGGTCAGGAGATTGACGACGGCGGAATCCGTGTAGGTCTGAGCATCCATCCGTTTGCACCAACCGCACCAGTTGGTATAGAAATCGATGAGGACGTGCTTGTTCTCTTTCTCGGCGCGTTCGAGCGCCTCGCCGTAGCTGATCCATTGCAAGGCCGGTTTGGCGCTTTCCTTGGCGGGCTCGCCGAGCGCGGGCACAGCGAGGGCGACGAGAGCCACACTCAGAATGTGATGCCGAACCAATCGTGCAGCCATGGACTTCCTTCCCCGCTGTGGTCGCACTGACATCACAGCCCGCGAAACACCAGTATATCACACACGCGAGACTGGTCAGGAGTTCCAGGAAATCGTTTCAGCAGCTTCCCCGGTCAAGTTCGTCGTGCCTGCCGCAACTCGTGCAGGAGATCCGCATGCAACGTGCCATTGGTCGCTACGACGTTCCCGTGCCACGGGAATTCTTCGCTGCCGCGCGGATCGGTGAGACAGCCGCCGGCCTCGCGCACCATCAGTGCGCCGGCGGCGAAATCCCAAGGCCCCAAGCGGTATTCCCAGAAACCGTCGTAGTGCCCCGACGCCACCCACGCCAGGTCGAGCGCCGCCGAGCCCGTCCGGCGCAAACCGCGGCAGCGGAGCGCCAGATGCGACCACTCGCGCAGGTTGTCGTCCGGGTGCGTGCGGATGTCGTAGGGAAACCCGGTGCACAGCAAGGCGTCGTCGAGCAGCGGCTGCTTCGACACGCTCAGGCGTTGCAGGTCACGGTAGGCGCCGGCGCCACGCGCGCTCCAATACAATTCGTCGAGCCGGGGCGCGTAGATCATGCCGCACTCGAGCACGCCATCTTGCAAGCGCGCCACCGAAACGCAGAACAACGGCAGGCCGTGGACGAAGTTCGTCGTCCCATCCAGAGGATCGACGAGCCAGCAACGCCCACCGCGCCGGGCGTGCGCCTCGCTCCCCTCCTCGGCGACGATCGTCTCGCCGGGAAACGCCCGCTCGAGCTCTGCCTGCAGCAGGGCCTGCGATTGCCGATCCACCTCGGTCACTAAATCGAGCGACGAACTCTTGCGCTCCACCGCGCCCGTGTCCATGGTCGCCCTGGATGCGAGCAGCAGTGCGCCGGCACGGCGCACGATCGGTTCGAGCACGGCGCGCAAGCTCGAGGCCTCGTCCGTCACAGCGACACCGCACGTTCGAGCCGACCGTGAAAACGCACGCGGCCAGGCTCGGCGGCGCTCGCGGCCGGCACGACCTGACCGATCACGGCCTGCGCCCAGGTCTTGCGGCGCGCCAGCTCTTGCACCAGGCGGGGGGCCTGGTCCGCTGGCAACGCCACCAGCAGGCCGCCCGAGGTCTGCGCATCGGTGAGCACCGCGCGCTCCGGCACCTCCAGCGCCGCGAAATCGACGCGCGACGCGGCGGCGCGCAAATTGGCGCGGCTGCCACCCGGGACGCAATCGCGCGCGGCCAGCTCCAGCACTTCGCCGACGAACGGAATGCGTGCCGCGTCGAGCTCGGCATCCACGCCACTCCCGTGCAACATCGGCAGCAGGTGCCCGAGCAGGCCGTAGCCCGTGACATCGGTACAGGCATGCACCGAAAACTCGGCGAGCGCAGAAGCGGCATCACGGTTCAGCGTCGCCATCAGGCGCACGATGTCGACTTCGCGCGCCGGGGGAAGGAGATCGCGCTTGAGCGCCGTGGTGAAGATGCCGGTCCCGAGCGGCTTGGTCAGCACCAAGGCATCGCCTGGCATGGCGCCGACATTGCGCAGGATGCGATCGCGCCGCACGCGCCCCGTCACCACCAGACCGTACTTCGGTTCCGGATCGTCGATGGAATGCCCGCCGAGGATGAAGATCCCGGCCTCGCGCACCTTGTCCGCGCCACCGCGCAGGATGCTGCCGAGAATGTCGAAGGGCAACTTCTGCGCCGGGAACGCCACGATGTTGAGCGCGAACAGCGGCTCGGCGCCCATCGCATAGAGATCGGACAGCGCATTCGCGGCAGCCACCTGGCCGAAGGCGTAGGCGTCGTCGACGAGCGGGGTGAAGAAATCGAGCGTCTGCACCAGCGCTTCGTCGCCGTTCCAGGCGAACACCGCGGCATCATCGCTGGTCGAAAGACCGACGAGAACGCGCGCGTCGTCGATTTCCGGAAGCGTGCGCAGGACCTGCGCCAAGTCTTCCGGGTGCAGTTTGCACGCTCAGCCCGCACCGTGGCTGAGTGCCGTCAATCGGATTGGTTCCATGGCGCCATTTCTCGCGCACACGACCGTCGCGCACGCGTTCCGCTGCCGCTCGCATGCTAACGGAGCGTGCGCTGCAGACGCAACGCCCACGTTGACGCAAGATCGAGGCGTCGTTATGCTGCGCCCATGCGCCTTTCGGAGCGAAAGATCGAATCCCTGGCCGACAAGATCCTGCACTGGTTGCAGCAGAAGCCCGACGTGGACTGTCTCGGCACCCCGGAGGAGATTCGCGCCCTCATCATCGACGAGTTCAGGCAGGAGAAGGACCTCGAGCGCCAGCTCGACGAAGAGGTCGATTCGATCATGGCCAAGAACGAAACGCGCATGCGTCTCGAGGGCATCGACGTCTGGGTGATGCGCAAGAAAATCCGGCAGCAGCTGGCACGCGAACGCGGGCTCGTGCTCTGACCGGCAACCTCGATGGGAACCACTGTGCGTCTGACGGCCGAAAAAATGGCTCACCTGGCGTCGCGGGTGGTGGATCGGCTGTGGGACGCCGACCTCATCGACTTCAAGATGCATGAACGCGATCTGCGGCAACAGATCGTCGGCGTGCTCGAGGAGGACCTGCGCATCGAGGACGAGATCGCCAACGAGGCCATCGAGCGCATCCAGACCTACAAGCGCGAAATCCCCTACGGCTCGGACGAATGGCGCGTCCTCTACGAGCGTTTCTTCCACGAGATCGCACTGCGTCGTGGTTACACCGTGTGAGCCGGTGTGTCCTCCTACGGCACGTTTTTTGGTTCCTTCGCTTCGAACGCCGGCACCAGCAGCCGGGCCGTGCTTCCCGGTGTCTCGAGCCACACTTCGCTCATGAGGCCGAGCTGGGTGCGCCGATGGCGGAGGGATGCGACGCCGCCGGGTCCCTCGACGCGATCGGCGGCTGTCCTGCGCGCGGCGGGAGGCCCGACCCAGACCACCGCACCCTCTTCTTGCACGTGCCACAGCTGTCCCGCGACATCCGCCCAGAGGAAGGCCGCGCCGGGCAACCAGTGCACGCTGGCGGCGTGCCGTCTTTCCGTCTGCATCGGTGCGCGCAGGATCGTTTCCACCAGACGCGTGGCGTGGGTAAAATCCGAAACCCACAAAGACAGGACCGCGCTCGTCCCGTCCGCACCCAATTCTTCGAACAGTCCGAGGACGACTTGGCTCGAATCGACACGAACCGCGAGCGCGTTCGGCACGCAGCGGTCCAACACCACGTCGATCGTCTGCTCTCTGGCCTGCACCAGGCGAAAGGCCTTGTTCGCGCCCACGAGCTCCAGGCACAGCCGCTCATCGGAGTGCGGTTTCTGCACGCAGGTGCTGCGTGTTCTCCAGCCGCCCGCGGACCTCGAAGGTTCGGCGACATTGCGTTCGTCCCACCACGTGCGCGCTTCGGGGCCGGTCCACTCTCCCGGCATTCTCTCCACTCCCGCTTCGGTCCGACGCCAGATCGCGTGTGTCAGCTGGTCGCGATCGATCGTCCACACGAGCAGCGCACCCTGCGCGTCGCATCCCACCTCGCGAATGAAGACGTTCGCGCTCGCGGACAGGAACACCAGCGCCCGCGGCGCCTGCGCGCGCAAGCGCCGTTCGTAGACGCCGAAGGCATCGTGAAAGAGGGCGCGCTGCCGGGCCTCGTCCCAGACGAACTCACGTGCGCGCGGTTCGACACACGCGACGGTGCCGTTCTGGATCTCGACGCGCAGGACCTGGGTCGTGTGCGAATCGCCGGCGGCGAACTGCAAGCTCTGGCCGTCGGCACTCCAGGCGAGCGAGCTGAACACGCAATCGCTGGCGGCGCTCGAGCCACATCCGAGCCACAGGCCGAGCGTCATGGCGGCGGCCGCACCTCGTGATCGCAGCATGCGCCTCCCTCCCCACCGCTGGCGCAGTGGCGGCGAAGCACTCTAGGCAGAGCCGACAGGGCTGTCAATTCGACGTCGGTCGCAGGGATTCAACGCGGAAGAACGCCGCACAAGTGCTCGAGATGCAGACGCTGTGCGTTGAGGTCGTGATCGATGGCGACGAGGTCCACACGCACTTGTTGGGCCCAATCGTGCCGCGCCAAGAGCACCGACGCGGCACGCAGCAGCCGCCGCTCCTGCTGGGGCGACAGCGCATCCCGCGCCGGCACGACGCGATGCGTGCGCAGCTTCACCTCCACCAGGACCAGACTTGTGCCGTCGCGCGCCAGTAGGTCGATCTCGACGTCGGCGAAACGGGAATTGCGCGCCAACAGCGTGTAGCCGCGAAGCGCCAAGTAATGGGCGGCGATGCCTTCGCCGTGGCGGCCGCTGGGCAGCATGCACGGCTCCCGTCTCGGGCTGGATGGGGCTTCCGTTCCCGTTCCCTGGAGGTTGCAAGACTGCCGCCCGTGATTCCTGCATTGAGCAACCGCGTCGCTCGGTGCGATGGCAACGCCGTGCACACCGGTTGCCACGACGATGTTCAGGCCATGTCGCTTTCACGCTCCCAGACGAAGGAAATCTGCTGCGCTCGCGCCGCCTCGACGGCGAGAAAGCCACAGAACCGCCGGCGGTGCACCGGGGACAGGCCCAGCCGGCGCAACGCCTCCATGTGCTCCTCGGTGGCGTAGCCCTTGTGGCGCGCGAATCCATAGCCAGGGTGTGCGCTGTCGAGCCGGCGCATCGTGCGGTCGCGGGCGCACTTCGCCAGCACCGATGCCGCGGCGATCGCGAGAGAGCGGTGATCGCCGCCGACGATCGCTTGCAGGCTCCCCGACCACCCGGCGGGAGGCCGCAACAGGACTTTGCCATCGATGGCCACCGCGGTTGGACGAACCGCGAGCCGCGCGAGCGCACGTCGGTGCGCGCGCAACATGGCGTTGCGGATGTTGAGACGATCGATGCTGACCGACGACACGCGCGCGAGGGCAAAGGCGATGGCCTGCGCACGAATGACGCGTTCGCAGCGCCGGCGCGCCGCCGCGGTCATCTGCTTGGAATCGAACAGCTCGGGTAGCTCGAACGATGGGGAAAGGATCACTGCGGCAGCGACGACGGGGCCCGCCAACGGGCCGACACCGGCCTCGTCCACGCCGGCCAACCGGCCGCTCTTCCAGGCGACCGGGTCGAGGTCGTGATCGAAAGCTTGCAGACGCAAGAAGCGCCGGCGTTGTGTT
>DASRJO010000161.1:0-4142 GCA_035649435.1 Candidatus Krumholzibacteriia bacterium
CAGAAAGCGTATGCCGCGCTCTGGAAGCGGCCGGTCCGCGCGAGCGTGAAGTCGGCTTCGAGCTCGCCGCCGAGCTGATTGCGGCGCTCGAGCGCAACCGGAGTGCTGCGGGCGTCTACGTAGTTGCCCCGTTCAAGCAGCCCATGCAGGCGCTCGAGGTCTTCGAGCGCGCCGCAGCGCGGAATTGATCCCATCTGGGAATGATCCGTCGCGAACAGGACCACATCGCAACGTTGCGATTCCCTGTCGCGCGCCACCCGAGCGTACCCGCCGAAACTGCTCGCCGCGTCCCCGCCCGCCTGCTATGATGTCCTCGCTTCCCCGCTGATCAAGTTGCAACGACGCGTGCGCCGAATGAGCGCATGGATCCGCCCTGGTGGACGAGGAGTGAGGCATGTCCGAAGTGCGAGCCGTCCTTTTCGATCTGGACGGCGTCTTGGTGGAAAGCTCAGAAGCTTGGTTTCAGCTGCTGAACCTGGCAACGCGACATTTCTGCACACCCGATGTCAGCCGCGCACGTTTCGATGAGAGCTGGGGGCAGGGAATCGAGGCCGACGTGCGCGAGTTCTTCCCCGGCTGCGCCACCCAGGAAGTCGCACGCTTCTACGAGGATCATCTCCTCGATTTCGACGCCGTGATGCAAGTGCAGCCCGGCGCGCGTGCACTCCTGTGCCGGCTGCGCGACGCCGACATCCATCGCGGCGTCGTCACCAACACCCCCACATTGCTCGCGCGCGACATCCTCGCGTGGGCCGGTCTCATCGGTCTCATCGACACGACGGCGGGCGCATCGGCGGCGCATGCTTCCAAGCCGGCGCCGGATCTCGTCCTCCTGGCATGCGAGGATCTGCAAATCGATCCTCGACTCGCGCTCGTGGTGGGGGACTCGCGCTTCGACGCCGAGGCCGCGGCCGCAGCGCGGGCGCAATTCCTCGGCTTCCGTTCGCCGCAGGCTCCGTCGGTACAAGACCTGGCAGGGGTCACAGAATTCGCGCTGGTGCGGCCGCGACACTGAGCTCGGGACGCGCGGGAACCGGCGTCCGCTTCACGATCAACGAGATCAGCGTGCCGAAAACGTAGGTGAGAGGTGCGCTGACTGCGCTGAACCAAACGCCCGGGATTTTCCACGGGCCGAGTTGGTTGAAGAGCAACAGTCCGCCCGCGGCGACGCATGCGCCCCAGAAGGCGCCATGCCCATTGGCACGCGGCGACCACATGCCGAGCAGGAACAACCCCAGCACCGGTCCGACGAAGTACGACGTGTAGGTGGCCAGGAACGACAACAAGGATTGCCCCTTGCCGGCGACGTAGAACGCCGAGATGATCCCGATCGCCCCGGACAAGAGCACCAGCAGACGCGCCACGCGCAGGTAATGCGTTTCTGCGGCGTTGCGCTTGAAATAACGCCGGTAGAAATCGACGACCAGGCAAGTCGAGAACGAGTGCATGGCGGAATCGCAGGAAGACATCGCGGCGGCGAAGATCGCGGCAGCCAACAAACCCGCGACCGCCGCCGGCAATTCGGTGGCGATGAAGATCGGCAGGATGCGATCGGGCTGCACGTCCGCCGCCAAGTGCCCGGGTGCCGCTTGATAGAAGGCATACAGGAAGACCCCGAGCAGCAAGGTGCCGCCGACACCGATGAACCCTGCGCCCCAGGCGAGCATGGCGGCGCGACGTGATGCGCGCACGTCGGCGCAGGCGAGATAGCGCTGCACCGATTGCTGGTTCGTGCCGGCGACTGCGAACGCGAGCATGCCGTAGGCGAGGATCGCCGTCGGCAGCGCGCGGATCGACTGCGGATTCCACGACAAGTCGAGGAGAGTCCACCTGCCCCCGGCGCGCGCCGTCGCGATGATCTGGGACAGGCCTCCGTCCACTTCGCTCTGCACGACGAAGAGGCAGGCGCCGATCCCGAGCATCACGACCCCCCACTGCAGGACGTCGGTCCACACTACCGCCGCCAGGCCGCCCGCCACCGTGTAGATCACCGCCACCACACCGACGATGCAGATCGACACCGGCAACGACAAGTCGGACACCTCGGCGACGACGAGGGCGGCGCCGTAGAGGAGCGCACCGAGACGCACGACGACGAACAGGATGAAGTAGATCGAGGCCAGCGACCGAGTCTTGGCGTCGAAACGCATCTCGAGCCACTCATAGGCCGTGGTCAGATCGAGACGCGCGAACAGCGGCAGGAAAAAAGTGCAGACCAGCAGGTACCCGATCAAGTCGCCGAGCTGCAGCTGCAACCAGAGAAACCCGTGGCCATAGCCCTCTCCGGGTCCTCCGAGGAGCGAGGCCGCCGAGAAGGCGGTGGCGATGATGGAGATTCCGAGCGCCCACCACGGCAGGCGTCGTGAACCGCGGAAGAACTCGTCGGTGCCGCTCTGGTTGCGGCTCGTGAGCCAGCCAATGAGGAACACGGCGCCCGCGTAGACGATAACGACTGCCCACCCGAGTCCGTGCATCCCGCCTCCCCCTCCCGTGCAGCCCAGGGTCCCTCACCTGGATGCGATTCGGCAAGCAACAAGAGCGCCGATCCTGCGGCGCCCGGTGTCTGGCTTCCCCGTCTGCGCGGATCCGAGCCGACTCGATCCACGCACCGGAAGCGCGCACAGGAATTCGCCCTCACCCGGGATCGCTCCCGTGCTATGTTGCCGCGGTTCGTCGTTTCGCCGCAGGAGGATCCGCAATGCCTGCATCCCGACCAGCGCTGCGCCTCGTCCGCGCCTCCGATTTTTCCACAGAGGGCTCGGCCGCCCTGCACAAGCTCTTCAATGGCAGCATCCGGCATGGGGGCACGATCGGCTTCCAGAAGCCCATGAGCCGCAAGAGCGCCGATCAGTATTTCGGCCGCCTGCAGCAGGGCATGAGCGACGGCGACGCGATCGCGGTGGTGGCCGGGGCGAAGCCACTCGATGGCTTCGGCCTCATTCGGCGCGATCCGGAGGACGAGCTGCGGCGTCACTGCTGGGAAATGGGTCGCGTCATGGTGCGCCACGAAATGCAGCGGCACGGCCTCGGCGCAGCAATCGTCCAGCGCTTGCTGGCCGAAGCCAAGCGCCGCAAGGTCGAGATCGTCTGGCTCGACGTCCGGCTCACCAACGTGGCGGCCATCGAGCTGTTCCAGAAGCTGGGCTTCCGCACCTGGGGGATCTTCCCGAACAACATCAAGGATGGACGAGCGTACGTCGACGTCATCTATATGGCGTGTGATCTCCGCCACACCTACCGGCCGCTGCGCGACCTTCCCTAGATCCGCCGGCCCACCGCCCGAATCCGCCGACCCACCGCCGAATCAGCCACCCCATCGTCAAAATCGCTCACCCCTTGCTGGCGGGCGCCGCACTCGGCGACAATCCCACCTCGCCGAGACCACGATGCCAGGTCGGTCGGTTCGGAGGGAGGATGTTCGGATGCGCCTCGAGCATGTCGTGTTCGCCGTTGCCTGCCTCTTCGCCGTCGCGTGTGCCTCCGATGACACGCGCGAGACCCCTGGCTCCACGCCGAACAGCCAAGGCGTGGACCCCGGCAAGGCCGCCACCACGGAGGACCCGGCGCAAACCAGTGCCGGCAACCTGGCCGGCGAGAGCCCACCCGCTGTTCGATCCCAGACCGGCGACGAACCGCCACTGCCCACCGGCTTGCTCGAAGACGAGCGCAATACCATCGACGTCTTCCGCCGCGTGTCTTCCGCCGTCGTCTTCATCACCTCGAAAGAGAGACGGCAGGACATGTTCACGCTCAATATCCTGGAGATTCCCGTCGGCAGCGGTTCGGGCTTCGTGTGGGATCGCAACGGCCACATCGTGACCAACTTCCACGTGGTAGCGAACGGCAGCGAGTTCTCGGTGACCTTGGCCGACGGCTCGGTCCACGACGCCGAGCGCGTCGGCGCCGAGCCGAACAAGGATCTGGCGGTGCTGCGCATCGCCGCGCCGGCCAGCGCCTTGAGTCCGATCCAACCCGGAGATTCGGATCATCTCATCGTCGGCCAGAAGGTGCTCGCCATCGGCAATCCATTCGGTCTCGACCAGACGCTCACCACGGGTGTGATCAGCGCTCTCGGACGCGAGATCAAGTCGATCACCGGAACCAACATTCACGACGTCATCCAGACCGACGCCTCGATCAAC
>DASRJO010000162.1:0-30740 GCA_035649435.1 Candidatus Krumholzibacteriia bacterium
AACGCGAGCGACGGCAAGTGCGGTCAGGACCCCTGGATCGCTGCATGTCGCCATCATCATGGACGGCAGCGGCCGCTGGGCGGAAGCGCGCGGCCTCGCGCGGCTCGACGGCCATCGCGCCGGCGAGCGCGTCGTGCGGCAACTGGTGCACGCAGCGCCAGGGCTCGGGATCGGCACGCTCACGCTCTTCGCGTTTTCATCCGACAACTGGAAGCGCCCACCGGCCGAGGTGGCGGCCTTGCTGGTGCTGCTGCGCGATTTCTTGCTCGATTTCCAGCACGACACCGCGGCCGCGGGCATTCGCATCGACATCATCGGTCGGCGCGAACGATTGTCACCGGATCTGCAGCAGGCCATCGAGGCAGCGTTGAGCACGACTCGATCAGGGCAGGGGCTGCATCTGCGTTTGGCCATCGACTACTCGGCGCGAGACGTGATCCTGCGCGCGGCGCGAGCTTGTGCGGGTGATGCCGGTGCGGATCGCGATGGGTTCGCCCGCGCTCTGCAAGCAGCGCAACATGCACGCTTCGCGGCGCCCGCGGTGGATCTGCTGATCCGCACCGGAGGCGAGCAACGCCTGAGCGATTTCCTCCTGTGGGAGAGCGCCTACGCCGAACTCTACTTCACCGCCAAGAAATGGCCCGAGTTCGGTCCCGCCGATCTGCAAGCTGCGATCCACGAATTTCGCGCGCGCGAGCGCCGCTTCGGCTGCCTGCCGCGACCCACGCACGCGTGAACGCGATTCGTCCACGAGTCAATCCCCGGTGAGTCCGTGCGGCACGAGCCTCCGGCCGTGCTCGCGGCACTCGACCTCGAGGCGATCGGCTCAGCGCTTGTGCAGGGTCTCGACCACGCCGCCAAGCACTTTCTCGAACAGACGCGGGCGATAGCTGGTGCGATAGTTGCGCCGGTTGTTGGCGACCTCCGGCAGCGGCTCGATCGGCGTGAAAGTGGACGTGGGTGCCGTGGCGATGCCATGGGGACCGGCGCGCTGGATCAGCAGCGTGAGTTCGTTGACGTGCGTCAAGAAGTCCGGTGGCAGCGGCTGCGTCCGGCCCTCGCGCATCGCGCGCATCATTTCGGCGATGCCCAGCAGCTTGTCCTGGGCGTAGATTTCGCGGCGGCGGATCCAGCTCACGAGCCTCTGCTTGATCGAGCGGCCGACGCCCCGCTCCGCCTCCACCGCGTGCGATTTCCACTGGCGCACCAATGGCAGCCTGCGCCCGCCGACGCCGAACATCCGGCCGATCAACGGCTGGACGCGCACGGTATATGCCTTGCGGGCATGGAGGCTGACCGTCGAGAAACGCTCGAGCTGGACCGGGGACTGATCGTGACAATAGCTGTCGGCGCAAATCTCGCCTTCCTCGCCAATGATTCGAAGGCGATGGTCCCTCGGCGCGACGACGCTGCAGGTGATCCGCGCCGCGACACCGCTGGCGAAGTCGAGGCATGCCACCGAGTAGTCCGGCGTATCGGCGGGCGAGAGCGGCGTATCGGTCTTGCGCTCGACCAGCGCCTTGGAAAAAGCGATCACGGAGGTGGCCGGTCCGAACATGGCGCAGATCCACACGAGGTGATATCCGATGTGCTCGAATGTGCAGCCTTCCTGGAGCTCTTCGACATAGGGAAATGGCGCGCCCGTCGGACTTTCGACCTTTTCGAAATGCATCAAGGAAAATGGATTGTCGTCGAGTTCGGCATAGACGAGCACTGGCTTGCCGATCGCGCCGTCGCGCACGGCCTTCCACAGGGTGCTGACGGCGTCGCTGTATAGGTTGCAGGGGGCTCCGGTGAACACCAGCCGCCGTGTTTTGGCGAGCTCGAACAACTCGCGAGTCTGCTCGATTTGGGTGGTCAGGGGCTTTTCTGAATAGACATGCTTGCCCGCTTCCAACGCGCGCTTGCTGACTGCATAATGCGCCCCGATGTTGGTGAGGTTGATGACGATCTCCACCTGCGGATCGGCGAGCAACGTCTCATAGTCGGGATAAACGTGAAAGCCATAGTGTTGGCCGACCGCTTTCGCGCGCGCGGTGTCGATGTCGAATACACCGCAAATCTCAAGCTCCGGATGTGCCCACTTCGTGCGCATATAGATGTCGAATACGAATCCACAGCCGACGTAGGCGATCTTCATGCCGAGTCATTCCTTTGTCGTTGTGGATTCGCGGATCGCTGCGCGGATCTTCTCGGCGGTCGAGGCCACCGCGATGCTGTCGTCGAGCGGCATCACTGCACTCGAGGTGGCTCCGCACTCGACGCAGGCGCGCACTTCGTCCGCCTCGTAGTGGAAGCCGTTGCCGGCATAGCGGTAGTGGCGCCGCTTGCCCCGGCTGTGAGTCGTCATGCCGGCGAGTTGCGCGACGTGGTGGACCATGCCGTTTTGGCGAATGCGCGTGCGCCAGCCGAAGTCCGGCGCGGCGAAGTGAAGTGGCGCTTGTCGCGAAATGTCCAGCCCAGAGGGCCGCACGATCGGGCCGTGGAAGCAGATCATGCCAGCGGTGCCCATGATCTGGAAGTCGTTCGGCGCCCAGGCGCGGAGGCTGACGAAGAAGGATCCAATCACGCTGCCAGGATACTGCAGCTGGAACGCCGCGTCCTCATCGACACCGGTAGCACCAACCGAGCCCATCGCTTGAATCAGCCGCGGTGAACCAAATAGCCATTGTGCCAGCGACAGCGGATAAGCGCCGAGATGCGCGATCGCTCCGCCCCCGAGAGCCGGATTGAAGTTTCCGGTGGCCGGATCCGGTGTTTGCGAGCTGCCGAAGTTTCCGGCGACCAGCCGAACTTCACCCGCACTCCCTGCAGCCAGCGTCTTTTTCAGAGCCTGCGCGGCGGGAAGGAAACGCGTCCACATCCCTTCCATGGCGAACACCGATTTCGCCCGGGCGGCAGCGGCGATCCTCGATGCCTCTGTCCCATTGGTCGCGAATGGCTTCTCGACGAGCACGGGGATTCCCGCTTCGATGCAGAGCAGAGCATGCGTGGCGTGCGTCGAAGGCGGAGTCGCGATGTAGATCGCGTCGACGCCGCCGGCGCTGACCGCTTCGGCATAACCTTCGATCGCGCGCGGGATTCCCATCGCGGCGGCGAACCTCTGCGCCTTTGCCAGCGACCGGGAGGCGATGAAGCTCGCTTCGGCGTCACGTGCGGCGGCGAGACCGGTGACGAACTTGGTGGAGATTTCGCCGGTGCCGAATATGCCCCATCGAAACCGCTTCACTCGTCGTACGCCGGGGCAGGAAGATCCGCGAGATGGTCAAGAACGCAACCGGCCAGAAGCGCTGCCTCGATCCGATCGATCGAGACCATTGGAGGAGCCACGGTGCCAATCCAGGGCATCCCCGTCCCGGTGCGCCGAATCGTCGTCATCATCCGTTGACTCGCCCGATCATGGGTCGTTGGGCACGAATGCTCACGCGCACTGCAGCATAACACGGATGAGGTTTCCTGGAAGGCGCCGTGGACTCCCTGCAACAGACTGGCTCGTGGCATTCACGACATTGACCCACGTTCCCATCGATGAGGAAGGCCGCCGGAGTGTTCCCCAGCGGCCTTGCTTCAAACTGGGGTGGACGACGGGAATCGAACCCGTAACCACTTGGACCACAACCAAGTGCTCTGCCAATTGAGCTACGCCCACCAGACGAATTCGTCGCGGGCCAAGATGCCAGCGCGACGAACAGGGGGAACTCTAGCAGATCCCGGGGACGCCTTGAAGCCATGCCCATGGTGCACTCTGACACAGAGACGCAGCCTTCCGACCGCGAGTCCGCACGCGGGGGCGGTCCGTGGTGGAAACCGCTTTCGGCGCGCGCGCGCGACAGCTACGGTCGTGCAGCGAATGCAACAGGAATGGGAAGGATGAAGCTCGAGATCCTGTACGAAGACAACCATTGTCTGGCGGTGTGCAAGCCGGCGGGCGTGCTCGTGCAAGGCGATCGCACCGGGGATGCGACGCTCGTGGCGGCGGCGGCAGAGTATCTGCGCCGGCGCTATGGCAAGCCCGGGCGGGTGTTCGTCGGGGTCGTGCACCGGCTCGATCGGCCGGTTTCAGGCGTCGTGCTGCTGGCGCGAACGAGCAAGGCCGCCGCGCGACTCGCATCGCAGTTTCGCGAGCGCCAGGTGAGCAAGGTTTACCTGGCGCTCGTCGAGCGTCCACCAGCGTCCGCAGCCGGAACTCTGGAGCATTCCCTGGCGAAGGACCCGCGTACGAACCGAACGCACGCGGTCGCGGCGACGCATCCGCGCGCGCACCTGGCCAGGCTGCGCTACCGTGTCGCGAGCCGGCATCCGGGAGGCACGCTCGTCGAAGTCGAGCCCGCAACCGGACGATCACATCAGATTCGCGTGCAGCTTGCCGCGATTGGTTGCGTCATCGTCGGCGACGTGCGCTATGGTTCGAAGCGCCGGCTCGGCAACATGCTGGCGTTGCACGCGAGTCGTCTCGAGTTCGCACACCCGACGCGACAGGAGCGCGTGTGCGTCGAAGCCCCGCTTCCCGCCGGCTGGGAGGCGTTGCTGCGCGGCGAATGAACCGCGCACGATGGTGCAGGTGGGTGCCGCGATCGGGACGGTCGACTGCGGCTTGGTTCAGGCAGAACAACGCATTGGAGGTAGCCTTGGTGCGGCTCACACGCATCTACACCCGCGGCGGCGACGGCGGCATGACGTCTCTCGGTGACGGCAAGCGCGTGCCGAAGACACACCTGCGCATCGCGGCCTATGGGACGGTGGACGAGCTGAACAGCTTTCTCGGTGTGGCGCGCGCGGAAAGCGGTCTCGCAGTCAAGGAGCGCACTTTGCTGCGCCATATCCAGAACGATCTCTTCGATGTCGGCGCGGATCTGTGCGTCCCGCGCCGCGAGGGCGAGACGAGCAGCGCGCACCTGCGCATCGTGCCCGAGCAGGTGAAGGCGCTCGAGGCGGCCATCGACCTGCGGAACGCCAAGTTGCAGCCGCTCGTGAGCTTCGTTCTCCCCGGGGGCAGTCCCGCCGCTGCGGCGCTGCACTTGGCGCGCGTCGTCTGCCGTCGCGCCGAGATCGCCGTCGCGCACTTGCTCGTGGCCGAGCCCGCCGGCGTGGGCGAGCAAGTCTTGCCGTATCTCAATCGCCTCGCCGACTTGCTCTTCGTCATGGCGCGTTGCGCCAACCGCATGGGGAAGGACGATGTGCTGTGGCAGCCGGGTGCGGGCCGCGAGTCAAAAGCCCGCCGGCCCAAGCGCGCCAGGCGCAAGCAGCGCTGAAGTTCGGAGGGGAAAAAGCGACGGGGAGCTGGAAGCTCCCCGTGCGATTGGCTTCTGCACCTCGGCGTCAGTGCAGCGCCCTGCGCTTCGTGCTTGCGCGAATGCATTCTCGCGTTCTGCGCAGAGGTCGGTCAAGCAAACGACTAGCGCTTGCGACGCGTGCAGCGTTCGTCGGCCTCGAAATGGACGAAAACTTGGCAGAACGAGCGTCTCCGTGCGCGCGGACACGTCAGGAGCACTGCCCTCGCGCATGGAAACTCGCGCCGCAGAGCCGCGCCCCGTAAGGAATTGCGGGCGACGTCGTCACGGGTTGGGGTTCGTCAACGGGCGGCCGTGCAGGCCGTTGTCGATCTCGGCGCCGAACGTGGTGACGTTCCACCACGGGCCGGGCGCGCCCTTGTATTCGTGCATCCAGAATGCGGGACGTGGGAGACGCTTCTCCCATTGCGCCTTCTTGTCGTAGAGCAAGAAGATGTCGTAGATGCGCAGATTGACGTCGAAGGCGATCGCGTCGATGACCTGTCCGTTCAAGAGCCGTCCCGGGTCCCAATAGTGCTTGACCCTCGGGTCGCTCACTCGCCCCTTGGCGGTCACGGCGGCGGCTTCGTTGTCGCTGTCGAGGACCTTGAGCCACACGACGAACACCGCGAGATCCTGCGTGGGGTTTTTCGCCAGCACTTCACGTTGCAGCTCCCCGACGTTCTTGAGGCAGCGCGGGCAGCTCGGCGACAGGAAGGCGACGATGCGAATCTTGTTGGCCGCCTGGTTGAAGGGCTCGCGCAAGGTCAAGCGGTTCTCGAGCAAGGGAATCTCTCGAGGGGTCGCGACGGCCGCAGGCGTCGTGTCGGGGGCAGCGGGCGCCGGCGGCTCTTGAGCGCGAGCCGCGGCCAGAGCGAGCGGCAGCGCGGCAACGAAAAGGCCGGCGACGCGGGCCTTCGAGCGCCTGAAACGGATCACGTGTCGTGGCTCGCGACGCATCGTTCGAACTCGATCCCTCCCAATGCCACTTCCACGCGGGCGCTGAGAAGAAAGCTACAGAACTGGCGCGGCGCGAGCAAGGGGCTTGGGGTCCGGGGTTGCGGCTCGCAACCCGAGTCGTCAGAATGCGGTTTCCAGCTGCGGGACGAGTAGCGCCGACGATGCGGCCGAGACTTGAAGGACAGGTACGAACTTGAGTGCAGTCGACGAGGTTTTGGAAGCCATCGACGCCGCGATGCAGCGCGGCGATGGTGAAACCGCAGTGAACTTGGCTGCGGCCGCAGCTCGCGCGCACGCCGACGATGCCGAGATGCAAGCGGCGTATGGGGACGTGCTCATGGCGTTCGGCGACGCCGGCGACGCATGCGCCGCCTACGAAGCGGCGGCGGGCCTCGAACCGCAATCGTCGTGGGTGTGGGCGGATGTGGCGGGCGCGCGCCTGGCATTGGCCGATTTCGAGGCCGCAAGAGAAGCGGCGGAACGCGCGCAGAAAGCGGGGGACGACCCGGAGGCATTGGACGTTCTCTGTCGACTGGCGGAGCGCGACGGCGATCTGAAACGAGCGGACGACCTGGCGCGCCGCGCCCATGCTCTCGAACCCCAGGCCTACCCGCTGCCGTTTCGCCTCGGTGCCGAGGAATTCCGCGCGCTGGTCCAGCTCGCGGTCGAAGAGATTCCCGAGGATTTCCAAGCCGCTCTCGCCGGTGACGTGGCCATCCTGGTCGAGCCGGTCCCGCCAGTCGAATTGCTGACAGCGGAATCGCCGCCGCTCGACTCGCGCATCCTGGGACTGTACGAGGGCGTGTCGCTGCCCGAGCGCGAAGGCAGCAGGCCCGCGCTCCCCGATCGCATCTACCTCTTCCAGCACAACCTCGAGCACGAAGCCAGCACGCGCGCGGAGCTCATCGAGCAAATCCGCGTCACCGTCTTTCACGAGGTTGGACACTATTTCGGCTTCAGCGACGAGGATCTCGAGGAACGCGATTTCGGCTGAGTTCATCCATGCTTGCCGACTCACTCCGGAGGACTGCCATGACGGAGAAGCTTCCCGACATCATCGAGGGGATTCGCGCCGAGCATCCCGAGGTTTGGAGTGCCTACACGGCTTTGGAGGAAAAGGCCGCCGCGGCCGGTGCGCTGGACAAGAAAACCCAGCGCCTGGTCAAGCTGGCGCTCGCGCTCGGTGCGCGCGAGCAGGGCGCGGTGCATTCGCACACCCGGCGCGCGCTGAAGCAGGGTGTGAGGCGCGACGAGCTGCTGCACGTGGCGTACCTCGGGATCACGACGCTCGGTTGGCCGCACGCGACCGCTGGGCGTTCTTGGATCCTCGATATCCTCGACGGCGAATCCGACTGACCGCTCCGGTCACGTGGCGAGGGCGCGAGAGGCGGCCTGCAGCGACGCGGCAAAACTCTGGGCATACGCGTCGTTCGGGAGGATCGAAGCCAGCAGCGTGGCGGCGATGGGCAGCGCTTCCTCCGGCGGCAGGCAGTAGCGCATGTCGAGGAACCCGGCGCGCTCGCGCGCGACCTCGGCGGCCATGTTCCGATCGCGCAAGACGACCTCGGCGATGCAATGTGCCAACCGTTCGAAGTCGGCCTCGACGAGGCCGAAGCGGGTCATTTCCTGCACGCCGAGTCGGATCCCGCTCGAGTCGACGAAGCTGGTGTCATCCGGCAACGCCTGATAGTTCGTCAGGATGTTGTTGCGTTCGAGCCGGCGGGCGATGTCCTCGCCGGAGCCTTGGCCACGCACGCGCAAGAGCACCTGGTGCGTGCGTGTGAACCCGTCACGGCGATCGCCTTCCACCTGCAGGCCGGCGGCATCCAAGGCGCGCGCGAAGGCGCGCGCATTGCGCACCACCGCCGCTTGATACTCGGTTTTGAAGGCGTTCATTTCGTAAGTCGCGAGCAGCAGGCCGAGCAGCGTGCCGAGATGATGGTTGCTGGTGGCGCCGGGGAAAGCACGGCTCTTGATCTCGGTCCAGAGCTTGCGCTGTGGCGAATCCGGGCCGAGGTTGGAGACGATGACGCCGCGCTGCGGTCCGAAGAACGTCTTGTGCGTGCTGCCGGTCACCAGGTCGCAGCCTTCCTCCAGCGGGGACTGGAAGGTGCCGTACAAGCCGAGTACGTGCGCCATGTCATAGTGCAAGATCGGGCGTGGCTGCATGCCGGCCACCAGCGACGCCACCTCGCGCACGGGTTCCGGGCATAGGAACATGCTCTTGCCGAAGATCACCAGCTCCGGCCGGTGGGCATGCAACAATTCTCCCAGCCGGTCCAAATCGACGCGGTACGGATCGTCGGCACGCAACGGAAAATGCACGATGCGTTCGCGCCCCGTCTCCGGGTCGGTGTCGACGCAATTGAACAGCGCCCCCATGGGCTGGGCGCTCAAGTGGCCGCCTTTGGTGAGGTCATTGTTGAGCACGAGCCGCAAGCGACGGGCACCGCGCGTGCCGTCCTCGCTGCCGCGATGGCGCACGACGGCCTTGAACACGATTTCGTTCGCCATCTGGCCGCTGATCGGGCGCAGCTCGGCTTCCGCGCAGCCGAAGAAGCTCGAGATCTCGCGCCGGGCTTCTTCTTCGACTTCCTGAATGAAGTCCGTTCCCTGATAGAAATAGACCTCGCGACCCTTGAGCGTCCGGTGCTCGGCATAGCGCCCAGCCGGGTCGGCGATCTCGCACAGCTTGACCAGCAGGCTCGGGGTCGACTCCGACGGGATGAGGTTGAAGCAATGGCGTTGGCGCCAGACGTTGTTGCGGACGGCGCGTTGCGCCAGTGAGCTCGCGCGCGCATGCAGGTCCGACATCAAGGGCCTCCGGTGATTGCGGCTCCCAGGTTCAAGACGACCTCTTCGATCCGAACGCGCTCGTGCTGCCGGCAGCGCTCGTGAACCTCGAGGACACCGCGCAAGTCGCCTTCGATCTTGCCGCGGCCGCGGCAAACATAAGAGTGGGCTGGAGCATACATCCCCGCGCGCGTCTCCGGGTGCGAGTCGACCTCGGGGGCGTAATTCGCGCCGACGGAGACGCCGGCGGGCAGCGCGGCGAAGATCTCCTGCACTCGAGTGGCTTCGTCGCGATCGTAGATCTCGAAGTGAAAGTCGAACGCAGCGCCGGCGACGGCGTGCGCCGAGCGCAGGCGCAACGACTCCGGCCACACGGCGCAGGCCGCCAGCAAGTCCGGCAGGAGATCGCTGGCCACCAGGAACACGGTGACGTCGCCGTGCCGGAGCGCCTCGGCGATGTCGGAGAAGAAGGAGGTGACGCGCACGCCCCATTCCTCGGGCCACAGGATGCTGCGATCCTGCTCCTGCGGCGACAAGCCGCGCGCAGTGCACCAGCCACGCACGAACCCACGCACGCTGGGCGTGTCGGCCTCGAGCGTGATCTTGGTGTAGGCGTCCACGTCGTCTCCGGGTCAGGGCGAGCGCAGGAACAGCAGGGTCATGAGCACGAAGCTCGGCACCAGGATCGGCAAGGACCAACGGAAGATGTAGCCCAGGAAGCTCGGCATCGCCACGCCACGCTCCTCGGCGATGGATCGTACCATGAAGTTGGGGGCATTGCCGATGTAGGTGTTGGCACCCATGAACACGGCACCGCAGGAGATCGCCACCAGCACCTGCCCATGTTCTTCGATGAGATGGTGCACGGCCTCGTGCACTTCGATACCGGGATAGAATTCGCCGAGAGCGGCGCTCAAGAACGTGAGGTACGTGGGCGCATTGTCGAGGATGGAGGAGAATGCGCCAGTGATCCAGAAATACTCCACTGGCGCATCGACCGTGCGCGTCATGGCGGCGAGCGGGCCGCGGTCACCGGCCAACAGGATGGCGAGCGCCGGGATCATGGTGGCGAAGATGCCGGCGAAGAGATACGCGACCTCGCGCATCGGGCCAAAGCTGAATTGGTTGGCAGTGCGCAGCGCGCGCGGCGTGAGCCGGAGCGATGCGAGCCCGAGAGCAATGAGCGCCGCGTCGCGCAGGAGGTCCTGCGCCTCGAGCTCGAGCCCGAACAGATGCACCGAGGAAAGGTGCACGGAGCCGGAAGCGAGGACGCAGGCCAGGATCCCGAGCAGCAACGGCAGGTTCACCAAACCATCGAGGCGGAGGGGCTCACGCGGTGCGGGGGCGCTGCGCGCGCCTTCTTCGCGCCGGTAGAAGCGGCTGTCCAAGCCAAAAAAGAGCAGCAGCAACATCCCGTTGAGCACGAAGAACTGTGGCCACAAACGCAGCGTCCAGAAGAAGGGCACACCGTTCAGGAAGCCGAGAAACAGCGGCGGATCACCGAGCGGCGTCAGCAGGCCGCCCATGTTGCTGACCATGAAAATGAAGAAGACGACCGTGTGGGCGCGATGCCGGCGCCGTTCCAGGCCGCGCAGCAAGGGGTGGACGAGGAGCATCGAGGCTCCAGTGGTCCCGATCCACGAGGCGATGAAGGTGCCGACCGCGAGCAGCACCAAGTTCGAGCGCGGCGTGCCCGACATCGTGCCGCGCACGACGATGCCGCCGGTGACGGTGAACAACGACCACAGCAGAACGATGAAGGGCAGGTACTCGTGCAGCGCGACGGTCAGGATGGCGCGGCCGGCTTCGGCGCGGAACTGGGCGAGGAAGGGCACGAGGAACATGAGTCCCCAGGCGGCGGCGACCTTGGCGTAGTGGCGATGCCAAAAATGGGACAGCAGCAGGGGCATGAACGCGATCGAAAGCAGGAGTCCCGCGAAGGGGATGACGCTCCACAGCGGCAGCCTCTCGCCAAGCAGAGTGTGCATCGGGAATCCCTCTTCACTTCAATTTGGCAAAGGTCTCGACGTCGTCGGTGGCGCCGACGACGAGCAAGCTGTCGGACTTGGACAGGATATAGTCGGGCTGCGGCGCGTGATAGTCCTTCTTGCCGTTCGTGTCGATTCTCTCGACGACGATGACATTGAGGCCGTGACGCGAGCGGATCTCGGCTTGCGCCAGACTCTGGCCGACGAGGACCGGCGGCACCCGCACCGACTGCAGGCGATAACCCTCGGGCAGCTCCACCGGATCGGTGCCGGATTCGACGCCATCCCGCCAGCGCACTTCCCCGAGCAAGAGGTTGCGCCGCAGAATCTCCCGATCGAGGAAACCGAGCAGATCGCGCCGGGTGACGACGCCGAGGAAACGCGAGCCGGGTCCATCCTCGACGACGGCGACCTCGCCCGTGTCGATGAACCAGAGCTTTTCGTTCACGGCCGCGAGCGACGCATCCGCCGGCACCGATCGCGCCGGCTCGGCCAGATCCTCGGCGATGAGCAGATTCGACAGCTCCTGCACCGCCAGGATGTTTTTCACCGCGTGCAGCTCGATGGCGCCGGTCAGGTTGCCTTGCTCGTCGCCCACGTACAAGGTCGGCACGCGCGTGGTGGTGAACAGGCGCACGACTTCCTCGAACGGCGTCGTCGCCTTGAGCAAGGGCACGTCGGTGCGCATGAGATCGCGGGCGCGGGTCGAATGCACGATGCGCTGTTCGAGCGAGCCTTCCCAGGAAATGCCGCGGCGGCGCAGCTCGTGCGTGTAGACCGAATCGACGCGGTGGGTGACGGTGGCGGCAATGCCGCAAGCCAGCAGAAGCGGGAGGACCACGACGTAGTCGCCGGTGAGCTCGGCGACCAACACTGTCGCCGTCATCGGTGCGTGGGTCGTGGCGGCGATCAGAGCCCCCATGCCGACGAGAGCGTAGGAGGCGACCGACGCCGTCGTGTCGGGGAAGAAATGGTGGATCGCGCCTCCGAGGGAGCCGCCCACGGCGGCACCGATGAAGAGCGTGGGAGTGAACACGCCGCCCGGGCTGCCGGAGGTGACGGAGAAAGTCGTCGCCAGAATCTTGGCGCCGAGCAGCAGCACCAAGGTCGCGAGCCCGATGCGCTCGTTGAGGATGTCGACGAGGGTCTCGTAGCCGTTGCCGGTCACCTCGGGCAGCCACAGCGCCAGCACCCCCACGAGCAGGCCGCCGGTTCCGGCGCGGGCCCAACGTGGCATGTCGAGCTGGGAGAAGCCGCGCTCGCCGGCACGCAGCGCGCCGATGAAGATCACCGAGGCCAAGCCGGTCGCGAGCCCGAGGAGCGCGTAAGCGATGAGCTCCTGCGGTGTGCGCAGGATGAATTCCGGCACGTCGTAGATCGGACCTTCCCAGACCACGACACGCACGAGGACGGTGGCGACGACCGCGGCCACTACCGTTGGCCCGATGAGATCGGTGGAAAAGCTGCCGGCCACGACTTCGAGGACGAAGAGCGTGCCGGCGATGGGGGTGTTGTAAGCAGCGGCGATGCCGGCGCCGGCGCCGGCTGCGACCAACACGCGCAATCGTTGGTCGGTGAGCTCGAAGAACCGGCCGAGACGCGAGCCGAGAGCCGAGGACAACTGCACGATCGGGCCCTCGCGACCGACGGACCCGCCCGTGGCCATGGAGATCACGGAGGCGAACGCGGTCACCAACGCGCGCCGCACGCTCACGAGACCGCGGCGCAACGTCACGGCCTCCATGATCCCCGCCATGCCGCCACCGCCCGAACCGCCGCGCATGGTGTATTGCACGATGAGGCCCGCGATCACACCTCCCGCCGCCGGCACGAACAGCCGCAGCCAAGGCGAAGCCGTGCGCACCGCATCCAAGAGATCGTTGCCGCTGCCATAGACCAGGTGCGTGATGCTTTCGGAGACCCAGCGCACGCCGAGCGCCACGCCGCCGGCGCAGAGCCCGACGACGGCGGACAACAAGAAGAAGTGCGAATGCTCGTCGCGCAGGAATGCGAGGAAGCCGCGCGCCGTTCCGAGCGGGAGCCGGCGCATGTCGGCCAGCATGTCCGCACCGGGGAGGCGCGGGGGTTCCGCTTGCATCCTCGAACAACCCTTCGGTGCTGGGCGCTTGAGGTCGATCGGCCGCCGACGTTTACATGCGACGCGACACGGTCTTGGCCTGCAAGAACAACAGGAGGTAGTCCCGGCCCCCGGCCTTCGAGTCCGTGCCGCTCATGTTGAAGCCGCCGAACGGGTGCACGCCCACCAGGGCTCCGGTGCACTTGCGGTTGAAGTAGAGGTTGCCGACATGGAAGCGCCGTTTGGCGTCCGCGATCTTGGTTTCGTCGCGCGTGTACACCGCGCCGGTGAGGCCGTACTCGGTGTTGTTGGCGATGGCGATGGCGTCGTTCCAATCGCGCGCCGGGATGACCGCGAGCACGGGCCCGAAGATCTCCTCTTGCGACAGCGTAGCGTCGGGAGCCACGTCGGCCACGATCGTCGGGCTGATGAAGTAGCCGGGTCCAGGCACCGCTTCACCACCGACGATGATCTTGCCCTCGCGCCGGCCGGTCTCGACATAAGCGAGAATCTTCTTCTGCGCCGACGCGTTCACGACCGGTCCCATCCAGTTGTCCGGGTTGTCCGTCGGACCCACCGTGATCTTGCCGGCGCGCTCACGCAGCTTGCGCAGGAACTCGTCGTAGATGCGCCGATCGACGATCGCCCGTGAACAGGCCGAACACTTTTGACCCTGGAAACCGAAGGCCGAGGCGACGACGCCGTCGGCGGCCTGGTCGAGATCGGCATCGGCGTCGACGATGATGGAATCCTTGCCTCCCATTTCGGCCACGACGCGCTTGATCCAGAGCTGGCCGGGCTGGGGCGTCGCGGCGCGCTGGTTGATGTGGAGCCCCACGTCCTTCGAACCGGTGAAAGCGACGAAGCGCACCTGCGGATGCTCCACGATGCGGTTGCCGACGCTGCTACCCGGCCCGGTGACGAAGTTGAGCGCACCGTTGGGCAGACCCGCGGCGTGCAACAACTGCACCACGTGCCAGGCGATCACGGGGGCATCGCTCGAAGGTTTGAGCACCACGGTGTTGCCCGTCACCAGCGCGGCACCGGTCATGCCGGTCAGGATCGCGTTGGGAAAGTTCCACGGCGGGATCACGGCACCGACGCCGAGCGGGATGTAGACGAGCTCGTTGTCTTCTCCCGCAGCCGGTGTGAGCGGCTGCTTCGCGGCATAGCGCAACATCTCGCGGCCGTAGAACTCGAGGAAATCGATGGCCTCGGCCGTATCCGCGTCGGCTTCCGCCCAGCTCTTGCCGACCTCGAAGACCAGCCAGGCCGAGAACCAGTGCTTGCGCTGGCGCATCTCGTCTGCGGCCGCGAACAGGACTGCGGCGCGTTTCTCGGCCGGCTCGTGTTGCCAGGTGGCGAAAGCGCGCGCAGCGGCCTCGACCGCCTGCTCGGCGTGCTGCGTCTCGCCTTGCTGGAAGCGCCCCAGCACCACGTCCGGTCGCGCCGGGTCGATGGAGTCGAAGGTGGTCTTGGCGTTCACTTCGCGGCCGTCGATCCAGAGCGGGTAGGTCCGGCCGAACTGGCTGCGGACCTCGTCCAGTGCGGCTTTGAAGGCGCTGGCGTTCGCGGGAACCTTGAAGTCGGTGAACGGCTCGTTGCGGAACTCGGGTCTCATGACGGACTCAACTCCTCGGCTCCTGACGCCACGGTTCAGAGCTTTCGTGACCAGCGCGCGACGCGGATCGGGAACGGGGCTGGCCGAATTTGCGCGACTCGACGGCCACGAGTCAAGCGAGCACCAGGACCAGGCGCGGTTGCCTAGGCGTGGCAGCGAGATATGGCTGACACCGCAGGCGCGAGCATCCAGTTCGGGTCAGCGCCCAAGGTCGACGGCGTCGGTTTCAGTATTCTGCCGCTGTCACGTGTTCAGTGCGTGAGAACGAGCCGCTGCACCTGGCGCTCCATCTCGGAGCGCAATGTCAGCATGTAGACGCCGGCAGGTGCGGGATCCCCGTTCGCGTCGCGCCCATCCCAGCCGGTTTGGAACAGGCCCGCGGGCTGGACCCCATCCGCGAGCGTGCGCACCAATCGGCCGCGCACGTCGAAGAGCGCCAGGTGGATGTGTCGGCGGCGATCCACTGACACCGCGAGCTTGGTGCTCGGGCTGAACGGGTTCGGAACGGCGCGCGCAAGCAGGAGCCGCCGAGCCGGCAACCCCGACTGCTCCGGCAGCGGATCCTCGATGCCCGTCTGGATGGTGTCGCCGAAGGCGGTGAGCGCGCGGTCGGCGTTCCATTGCAGGTCGGCGAGGTCGGTCCCGGCGACCAGCCCGAACCAGACTTCCAGACTGTCACCCACGGCCAGGTCGAACGGCCCGGTGCTGAGACAATTGCTGATATCGGTCGGACCGACGGAATGGATGCCGGTGCCGCCGTTCAAAAGGATCCATTTCTCGCCCTTGCTCAATCCGCCGCTGTAGAGGTTGATGGGTTGGCCGATGCCATCGTTGCGGATGGCGCTGTATCCCGGGTCGGGACCGCCGAACACCATGACCCCGCAATAGGGCAGGCTGGAGTTGGCGCTGTTCCAGGCATATCCGAGTCGGCGCTCGGCATCCCAGCCGGCGTTGTTCTGCGCGTATCCGTCCGCATCGATGTCCCAGTCGAAGAACAGTCCGACGCGCAGGCCGGAAAAGTTGTCATTGGCGGTGTTGGTGATCTCGTAACCGACGAGGACGAAATCGTCGTTGGGCGGATCGGAGAAAGCGAAGCTGGTCATGTCGACGTGGACACCGAGCGGAGTGCTGAAGTTGACGGTGTCCGCGGACGGGATGACGATCTCCTGATCGGCTTGCGTTCCCGGCGTGCTGCGGCTCGGCGGCACGTTGTTGGCAACGGCGAAGTCGGTATGCTCGCTCGAGGCGCGCGCGGCATCCGAGAGCGCGCCTGCACTCTGGCCGATCATGAGCGCGCCTTCGAACAGGACGTTCGGCCCGCCCTGGAAGCTGAAGCCTTGGCCCGTGTCCCCTTGGCCCCCGGGGAAGCCGATCCAGCCGATGTTGCCGCTGCTCGTGAACGACACGCGCAGATTGTTGACATCGTGGGTCTCGACCGCCGGCTCGAGCAGGATGGGTAGCCACTGGAAATCGGCGTAGCCCGTCCCGCTCATGTCGACGCGCAAGTCGAGAAGCGATCCCGGCGGCGCGCTCGGGCTCACCGTGAAGCTGAATGCATTGGCGACACTCGCCGTGCCGTCGGTCGCCAGCGCGCCGAGATTCTCGCTGCCATCCACCACGGTGACGTGCGGCGAGGGCGACGACAAGGTCAACACAAGGTTGGTGACGTTGGCGAGGTAGTTGCGCGCGTCGATCGACACCGTGACGCTTTCCCCCTGGTTCAGCTCGCCGTTGGCGTTGGCGTCGTGCAGAGTCCAAGCGACCAAACGCACCGCGGGAGAGGAAACGGTCACGGCGCGGAAGGCATTGACACGGCCTCTGCCGAGAAGATCGACTGCGCTCGGGTTCTGCGCGTTGATGTTGTCGCAGCTCACGCGCAGCTGCTCGCCGACCGCGAGCGGCCCCCAGCTCGGGTGCAAGGCCTTGATCAGAGCCGCGACACCTGCCGCCACGGGAGCCGACATGGACGTGCCGGTCGAGGTGCCGTAGACGTTGGTCGAATTGAAATCGTGTGTGCTGTAGACGGCTGTTCCCGCGGCCGCGACGTCGATCCAGCCGCCATAGTTGGAGCCGCTGCCGGTGCTGTAGCGCTGATCGACGCTGGGGCCCGAGCCCCAGACGTTGGCGACGGCGATGACGTCGCGATACGCCGCCGGATAGAACGGTCGGGTGGCGTTGTTGTTTCCCGCCGCTGCGATGACGAGAACACCCTGGGCGACCGCGTAGTCGATGATGTCTTGCTCTGCCTGCGAGGTGTCGAACCCGCCCCACGACAAGCTGACGATGTCGGCGCCGTTGTCGGCGGCGTACACGATGCCCTCGTAGCCATAGCCGATCGAGTTGTCCGCTGTCGACGAGGCGTTGACCGCCATCAAGCGCGGATTCCAGCTGGCGCATGCGATTCCCACGCCATTGTCCGTCACCGCGGCCATCAGGCCGGCGGTGTGCGTCCCGTGGTTGGAATTGCTCGGTGTCGCAGCCCAGTTCCCGCGCGGATTGCCGTCGTTCTCGCGGAAATCCCAGCCATGCACGTCGTCGACGAAGCCGTTGAGCTCGTCGTCGAGGGCGTTGCCGGCGATTTCACCCGGGTTGACCCACATGTTCGCCATGAGATCTTCGTGCTGCCAGTCGGTGCCGCCATCGATGATGCAGAGGATCGGGTCCGTGTCTTGTCCCTTCACCACGTTCCATGCGAGCTCGACTTGCATCGGCGTCAAGTAGGCCTGGTTGACCGTGGGGTATTGGGGATCGTTCGGCACCGCGTCGATGCCAGGGGGACGCTCCGGTTCGGCGTCGCCGACGACGCTGTGCTCGAACACCGGTTCGGCGTACTCGACCTCGGCGAGCCGCGACAACTTGGCGGCCAGACGCGGCACGTCGGCATCGACGGGAAGCGTGAGCTCGAACAGGCGCTCGAGACCGCCTGGCTGCGGGCCTGCGACCGGACGGCGGAGCAGCGGACGTGCGCCGAGGAGCGCATCACCCAGGAGCATCTGCAGGCTCGGCGAAGCCTTCGTGCGCGCGTCGAGCGCAGTGCGGAACTTGATGCGCATGCGCCCGGGGATCCAGTGCGATTCGTCGGGAGCACTTTCGATCGCGGCCGGCTCGGCCACGCTCGAGCGAGCGACGACGAGGGCAAATCCGACGACGAGCAGGAGGACCAGCAGGGTGGCTCGAGTGGACGAGCGCAGAATCGGGCTGTTCGGCACGCTGTGCGGCATCCGCTTTGACTCCATGGCCATCGCGCGGCAGGCCGGAGCATTATAGCGGATCCAAGCGGAAACGAGGCAGCCCCCGCGGCGCTGCGAATCCGGGGCATCTCGGCCGTGCGCGTCGCCGGTCATGCCCGCTTCACCGCGGAATGGGGACCGGCTGGCGCGATGCGTCCACGTTGACGTACACCACCTCGGCTTCGGTGACCGTGACCTCGGTGTTGTCCGTGTACCGCCAGGCGTCGACGATGACCCGAACCCGCACCGAGGTGCGGCCGAGATGTTTCGTCGTGGTGCGAAAGCTGACGACGTCGCCGACGTAAACGGGTTGGAGGAAGACGATTCCGTCCATGGCCACGGTCACGACGTTGGCGCAGCCCACCTTGCGCGTGTGCACGGCACCAGCCTGATCGATGTAACTGAGGATGATGCCGCCGAAAATGGTCCCGTGCACGTTCGTATCGCGCGGCATCATCGTGACGCGAAGCGATGCTTCGTCCTGCATCCCAAATCCCCCCTCGTTTCATCTTTGGCGGTCGGCGGCAACCCCAAGTCTGGAGCGGTCGCGAGGCTCATGAGGCCTCCAGACTTGGTGTCTGGTGGCCTTCCCCTCGACGCGCGCGAGAAATTCGCTTTCGCGCGCGAAGCGTGCAACTCACGTGATTTCAGTCACATTGCAAAGCGTTTTCAAGCGATTTCGCACTCTTTCCACGCAGCCCCACCCCGAATGCCGTTGACAGGCTTGACTCTCCCGTGGATCATCGCCGCCGCCACGGGCCCCATCGGCTCGAGGATCCCGGCCCGGGAGGCTCTAACGTTTCGACGGAGGACGAGATGCTCAGCCGCTTTATGCGACTTTCCCTACTGTGTCTGGTTCTGATCTCCCTGGCGAGCCCAGGCTTTGCGGCTCGGCGCTCGTCGTTGGGGGGGAACCTGTTCATCAAGGACGCTGACGAGATCTTCTTCTTGCCTCAGCGTGTCGTCGACTACAACCGCATGGTGAACTTCGACTTTGGCACCAGCAACACCTCAGGTTCTGGTGGCATCGTGTTCGGAGGCGAGCGCATGGTCTTCGGTGCCTTCACGCACCGGAGCAACTTCCTGGGTTCGATCCCGGATGCGTTCTTCACCGTCGGGGACTTCGAGAACATCGGCCAGAACGGCCAAGACGACTTCAACGGGTTCATCGGAGCCGGTCCGGTCGACGGTCCCTTCGAATGGTTCGACGTGCTGTTCGGCTGGCAGGGTGGCGCGAGCCCTTGGGGTTTGCGTCTCTCGGTCGGCCGTGCACAGGACGATCCGGTCGGCGACAGTAACAACAGCGACGTCACCAGCGTCAACGTCGTGTTCGGCACGACCATGCGCAACGTCGATCTGTCCGCCGAAGTCAGCTTCGCCACAAGCGAAGAACAGACGAGTGCAACTGACCGCAACGAGTCGTCCCCGGTCGGCTTCTCGGTCTCTGCCCGCAAGACGGCAATCGAGGAGAGCGAAGACCTGCAGGTCGGCTGGCTCGGGATGTTCTCGTACGTGACCGGCGGAACCGACGTCGTCACCGCGACCACCACCGCCGAGATCGACGACTCCGGCCTGGCCTTCGTCGTGGGTGTGGGCCCGTGCTACACGCCGACCGAACGCACCAGCGTCGCGATGTACGGGCAGTTCGAGTACACGAACGTGAGCAACACGACGGGCACGACCGAGACCACGGGCACTGCCTACGTGATCCCGGGGATGAACGTGGCTGCCGAAGTCGAGATCGCCTCGTGGCTGCAGTGGCGCGGTGCGGTCGTCTCGCGCTATGCGATCGCCAACGAGAAGGCGGAGACGCCTGGGTCTCCGACCGACGAGTCGCAGACTGCCGAGCTCAGCTTCGCTTGGCACACGGGTCTCGGCTTCACGTTCAGCAACTTCAAGCTCGACGGTTACATCGATCCGTCGGTCGTGACCAGCGGCACCGACCTGCTCGGCAGCGACGATTCGCTGTTCGGCATGGTGTCGGCGACCTACAGCTTCTGATTCCATCGAAGCTGCAGCAATCGATCGGCCCCGGTGGGAAACCACCGGGGCCGGTTTGCTTTGGGGCGTAGGCAATGGCGGGAGGTTGCGCGGCGTGCAATCACCACGGCGCCGGGCGCGAGGTGCCGGCACCGGGTCCGAGAAGGACCGCGTTCAACATCAGCCTCTCGCTGCCTCGCATGGCGCGACGGAGCGTTGGGTCGATGGCGAACAGGATGATCTGGCCCTTGCCGAGAGATTCGCGTGTGAGAACCGCAGTCCGGGCCAACCGGCTGGCGGCTTCCGGCCACAGCAGTCCGGACAGGTGCAGGCTGTCGGTCTCGGCAAAACGTGCAGCCACGCGCACCGGATCCCGGGCGATGAGCGCCATGTCGTTGTTGGCGAGGACGGGCAAACGCGACGCCACTCCGCCGGTCAGCCAATGATCGACGTCGATGTCGGCGCGTACGATGGTGCCTCGCGGCCGGAAGAGCCGCAGGCGCGCGTCGGCGCGCGACAGGTCGTAGGGCGCAGGCTGCTCCTTCTCTGCCGTCGGCTTCTTGTCGGTTTTCCGCTCCGGCTCGACGACGATGCGCACACCCGGAGGACGCACCTGCTCGACGAAGCGCCGCGCTCCCACACCCAGCACCGGCATGGAAGCCATGACGGGGAGAGCAGGCGCATCGCCCAAGGCGTCCATGCGCAGGCCCTCGGGCAAGGGCTGCCGCGACAAGAGCGGTGCATGTTTGCCCAAGACGTCGTGACGCTGGCGCACCTTGGACAGCGCCTGAGTGCTGTCGGTGGCGAAGGCGGTCCCGGCGCCGATGGTGACGAGCGTGCCTCCCGCCTGGACCCACGTGCGCAGGTTGTCGACGCCGGCAGGGCCGAGGGCGCGGGAATAAGCGGAGCCGCCCCCGGATGCGTCGGGCATGACGATCACGTTGTACTTGGACAGATCGAAGTCTTCCATGCCTTGCACATCCAGAGACGAGACGCGCATCCGCAAGTCGTGATCGAACAGATGCCAGAGCGCGCCGTACGAAGTGAACGAGACCGGGTTGCCGCAGAGCAGGGCGAGTCGTGGCGGCGCGAGGCCGGCGAAGAGATTGCCCCCGAGGTCGGGGCCGCTTTGCGCACGGGCGCTGTCGGTGGCGTCGATCCGCACGCCTGTCGAGCGTTCGACTTGCGGGATCACGGCATGCAACGAATCCGGGTTGGCGTGGACGCGCAACAGTGCGCTGCCGCGCGGGAAAGTGCGTCCGCCGAGACGGAAGTCTTCGAGAGCGACGCGGACGGCAAATCCACGCGACAGCAGAGCTGAAACGGCGCTCATCGAAGCATCGGCGCTGCCGTCGATGACATAGGCATAGGACGGCGGCCGCGTGTGCGGCGGCGCAGCCGCTTCCGCAAGTGCCGGGTCGGATCCCACCGGCTCCAACGCGCCACGCGGGGTCTCTGCTGTCCAATAGGTTTCAAGCCCGTACGCGAGCGGCATGGACCAGGACGTCACTTCGTAGAGACGCGTCCCCTTGCCGCGTTCGAGGTAATCGCGTTCCTCGCGCAAGAAGCTGTCGGGCATGGCGATGTGAAACTCGAACAGGTTGCGCGCGAGAGGACCCAGAGGTTGATCGAGCAGAACGACATAGGTGCCGACCGGCAGCTCCTTGCGCCGCCAGCTGCCCCCCCAGTAGTCGTTGGCGCCACTCAGTGTCAGCGCAGCGGTGGCACGTTGCACCTCGATGCCCTGGGCCGTGAGCGTGCGCGTCAGATGCAAAGCGCGATCGGGCGCGCTGCCGGGAACGTAGACGAAAGCACGCAGCGGGCCACGTTTGCCGTTCTCGACTGCATGCCGGCGGCCGGCGCGGTAGTCGCGCAGGATGGCGCCGCGGTGGCGCATGGCGCTCTCGAGGTTGGCGAGCGAGCTCTGGAACTGATGCTGCACCGCATCACGATAGGAAAGGGTGCCGCCATCGGGCTGGCGCAGCACGCTGCCGTCGGTCGACGCCTGTTCGTAGAGGATGCCGATGCTGCCCGAGTACATTGCCCACGAGCTGCCGTAGCCCGGGAAGAACTCTTCGTTCCACTCGCGCGTGTAATGGCTCCAGCCGCGGCGATCGAACGCCGCCGCCTGGTCGCTCGCGAACACATCCCACCAGCGATGAATGCTCGCGGGCAAGTGCGGGTTGAAGGGCGCACGCGGCGGCGAGAACAAGAAGGTGTCGTCGCCGCCCATCTCGTGCGCATCCACCACCAACTGCGGGTGCCAGCTCAGAATGGTCTGCACGCGCCCGCGGGTTTCCGGGTGCACGAGCGTGAACCAGTCGCGATTGATGTCGAAGAGATAATGATTGCCGCGTCCCCAGGGCCAGAAGCCGCGATGCTGCAGGCTCTGGTCGTCGGGATTCGGCACGCCGCCATTCGCGGCCCGCATCTGCGCCAGGTAGCGCTCGCGCCCGTCGGGGTTCTCGCTCGGATCGATGAGGACGACGAGCGAATCGCGCAGCGCGCGCGTCACTGCATCGGTCCCGGCGGCCATCTGATAGGCGACTTGCAGCGCCGCATCGCAGCCGGAAAGCTCGTCGCCGTGGATCGAATATCCCATCCAGGCGACGGCGGGCAGGTCGGGCGCAGGTGCGTCGGGCCCCTCCTGGCGCGGATCGGCGAACCGCGCCAGGCGCTCTCGCAACGCCGCCAGAGCCTCTGCTTGCATGCGGCCTTCGCTGCCGATGACGAGATAGAACAATTCACGGCCTTCGTGCGTGCGCGCGTGGGGGAACAACATCACCCGGGGCGAAGCGGCGTCGAGGGCTTCGAAGTAGCGGCGGATCTCGTCGAAGCGCGCCGGCCGACTGCCGACGGGAAAGCCCAGCACCGCCTCGGGCGGCGGGATCGCCGGATCGTAGGTGCCACCCGGATTGAAGAAGGTCGCCCCCCAGGTCTCGGAAGCGAATTGGAGCGCGGCATCGCCGTGCTGTTGTGCACGCACCGGCGGTGCGAGTGCGAAGCATGCGAGCGACAGTGATAGAACAGCCCATCGACCGCGTGGCAAGAACCCGTGCATGAACGCGCTCCTTGACGCTTTGGTGTCACGTGGCGAGCCACAGAGGATGCTCGCCAAGCGCAGAGGCTGAACGGACGTACATTTGCGCGCAAACGTTTCGGGACTCTAACGCATGCAAGCTCGGGTGCGCGAGGTGGGAACCGCGTCCAGCGAGGGATTCCGCCGGGTGCCCTTGACCCTCTGCATTTCGGCGGGTAGGGTCACTCAGGATCCCAACCGAACGGACGGTTCCACGTGCCCGACGCACCCAACAATGACCGCGTGTTCCAGGCCCTCGGCCAGGTCCGGCATCCAGACCTGGGCCGCGATATCGTGACGCTCGGCTTCGTCAAAGACGTGAAGACGACCGGGGCGGAGCTCGCCGTGACCTTCGAGCTGCCCACACCGGCCGCGGCGTGGAAGGCCGCGATGGAGGAGCAGGCGCGCGAGGTACTGAAACGGCTCCCGGGCGTGGAGCAGGTGCAGATCAAGACCACGTTGAAGATCGGTGCCGTTCCCGGACCGCGTGAAGACACGCTGCAGGGCATCAAGAACCTCGTCGCCGTCGCGAGCGGCAAGGGCGGCGTCGGCAAGTCCACCGTGGCCGTGAACCTGGCGCTGGCGCTCAAGGCCCAAGGCGCGGTCACGGGTCTTCTCGATGCCGACATCTATGGTCCCAGCATTCCCATCATGATGGGCACGCACGAGCGGCCGCCGGGTCAGCAAGGCACCCAACTGTTGCCGGTAATCGCGCACGGGATGAAGATGATGTCGATCGGCTTCGTCGCACCGCCGGATGCACCCGTGATCTGGCGCGGTCCGATGGTGCACAAGATCGTGACCGAGTTCTTGCGCAACGTCGCCTGGGGTGAGCTCGATTACCTCATCGTCGACCTGCCGCCAGGCACCGGAGACGCGCAGCTGACCTTGACGCAGACGGCGCCACTTTCCGGCGCGGTGGT
Organism: Candidatus Krumholzibacteriia bacterium; assembly: GCA_035649435.1. Classification (GTDB taxonomy): domain Bacteria; phylum Krumholzibacteriota; class Krumholzibacteriia; genus DASRJW01. The sequence continues at coordinate 23,922 of DASRJO010000162.1, forward strand.
CGTCACCACGCCGCAGGACGTGGCACTGGAAGACGTGTTTCGCGCCATTCGCATGTTCCAGGAAGTGAAGGTTCCGATTCTCGGCATCGTGGAGAACATGAGCTCCTTCGCCTGTCCCCAGTGCGGTCATCGCGAGGCGATCTTCGGGAGCGGTGGCGGACGGCGCGCGGCCGAGCGCTTCGATCTGGCGTTCTTGGGCGAGATTCCGATCCTGCCGGATATTCGCGCGGCTGGCGATGCTGGGCGACCCATCGTTGCGGCTTCCCCGGAGAGCGAAGCGGCGGGGGCGTTCAACTCTCTCGCGGCGGCGGTGGCGGCGCAACTTTCTGCCTTGGCTGCGCAGAAGCGGAAGCTGCCTACGATCAAGTTTTGAGATCGTATGACGCCCGCGCGGCGGGTGGATCCCCGCGCGCTTCAGACCACTCCGGGCGGAACTGGCGCTGACTTCGATCGCGAGGAACCTCGGCCGCCCTTCGTAACTCGCGCGCGGGGATCCACCCGCCGCGCGGGCTGCGTCGCAGGCAAGACGTGGATCCGACAAACAGGAGTTATTCGAGGGCTAGGCGGCGGAGGCCTTCGATTAGGGGGTCTATGTCGGTTTTGCGATTGATTACGTGGGTGGAGGCGCGGACGCAGTTGAGGCCTGGGGTGGAGACGGGGTGGACGCGCACGGATAGCTCGGATTGGAGCCATTCGGCGACTTGCGTGTATGGGCGCTTGGGGATGCGGATGCAGAGAATGGGGACCGCCGCTACGGTCGCTGCCGTGCCGAGGGGCTCGATGCCGTTGATGCTGATGATGCCGTCGAAGAGGGTTCGCGACAGGATGGTGGCGTGCTCGCGCACGACTTCAATGCCGAGTCCACCGAGCCATTCGAGCGATGCGGCCAGGCCGGCGGCGAGGCCGGGGGAGAGCGCTTGCGTTTCGAGAACGCGTGCGGCCTCGATGCCGCGTGTGGTCGGTGTGCCCGCGTCGCGGATGTTCTCTACCGGACGATAGCGCGGCGCGAGTCGCGACAAGAGCGACGCGCGCGCGTAGAGAATGGCCGTGCCCTGCGGCCCGAGCAAGAACCCGCTGCCCGCGGCGATGTAGGCATCGACCTCGAGGTCGCGCAAGGCGAAGGGAACGATCCCGGCCGCATGCGAGCCGTTGACGATGACGAGGGCTTTGCTCGCGTGCGCCGCGGTGCAGATCTCCTGCAGCGGCAGGATCTCTCCCGTTGCCGGCGACACGTGGGAGACGACAAGCGCAGATGCGCCCTGAAGTGCGCGCTTGCAGGCCGAGCCGCCCGCGTCCGGTGCATAGGGCTGTAGTCGAATCCGACCCACGCGAGCCAGCGACACCCAAGGTGTGAGCGTGGATGGGGGCTCGTCCGTCGAGATCGCGACCACGGCGCCCGGGTCCAACGGCAACGCCTCGGCGAGTGTGGCCATGGCCTCGGTCGCGTCGTGCAGCAGCGCGATCTCGTGGGTTTCGGCGCCAAAGAAGCGCGCCGTGGCCGCTCGGGCCGTCTCGACGTGATCCGACTGCACGCTCGCCGCGTGCGCGGCCAGCTCCGTCGCCACACGATGCATCCGATCCAGCGTCTGCAGGGGCTGGATGCCAAGGTCGGCGGTCGCGAAGTAACGCTCGTTCGGTTCGAGAGGAAAGTCCTCGAGGAGATCCCGCCAGAAACGATGGTCGAGGTTCCCCCTTGCTTCGGGCGGGGCAATGGGTGCCTCGGTGAACCCTTGAGCCATGGCGAATCGCGCCAGTATCGTGCCCGCCGGCAAAGCCGCGCCGAGCGCCAGCAACTGGCGTCGCGTCCAAGGCGTCGGGTTCCGGGAGCTCTCGTCGGCGCAATCCACGCGGCCTCCTCAGTGCACGCCAGAGTCTCTGACTCGCATGCTTCGACGATGCGGTGCGGAGAGAATGGAGTTCGGAGGCCAAGCACGTCCAGAGGGAAGCGGACCGATCACCGGGCCGACCTCCAAGCGACGCCAGACGGCGAGTCTGGAATCGAAGTTGCTCACCACCAGAACAGCGAGACGATGCGAGCACGCCACTCGTGTGCAGCGCGCCGGCATCTGGGAACGGGCGAGATTGGCGCGCGGTGTGCTGCGTCCCGGTGGCCGGTCGCGGTGTGGTGGCGAGCCTGTGGCGATGGGGGTGTGGGCGCCGAAGGCCACCGTCGAAATCTTTGTCGCCATGTCTTCCTGCGGTAGCATGCCAGCGAACGAGGGTGGGAAGCAAAAGGCCCTCAACCCTGAGGAGAGTGTTGCGTTCACCAATCCAGGTTGGGCTTCTGCTCCTCCTGCTCGCCGGCGAACCCGTGGGGGAACCCCTTTCCTGGCGACCTTGCGCCCGGATCGAATCCCGCGCTATCGACGAATGCTCCGGCCTCGTGAGCAGCCGCCGGCACGCCGGAGTGCTGTGGGTCCACAACGACTCCGGGGATGTCGCGCGTCTGTTCGCCCTCGATCGCAGCGGACGGCTGCTGCGCGAAGTCCGTCTTCCGGGGGCGCGCAACGTCGACTGGGAGGATATCGCCACCGACGATTCGGGGCATCTCTACATCGGCGATTTCGGCAACAACAAGAACGAGAGACGTGATCTCGTCGTCTACGTCATCGACGAACCCGACCCGCGCGCGAAAGGCGATGCCATCCTCGAGATTCCGCTGTTGCACCGCATCCATTTCTATTTTCCGCAACAGCGTGGCTTTCCCGACATCGATGCGCTCAACTTCGATTGCGAGGCCATGTTCTGGCATGCGGGCGAGCTCTACGTGCTGACCAAGCATCGCAGCGACACGCGCACCGCTCTCTACCGCTTGCCGAAGGCGGGCGACAAACCGGGGGCCGCGGTGTGGCTCGGCGACACCGAGATCGGCAGTCCGGTGACCGCGGCCGACATGTCCGCCGACGGAAGAATGCTGGCGATCCTTTCCTATCAGTACATCCATCTGTTCGAGCCGGCGCCGGGGGAAGGCAATTTCTTGCGTGCACCGAGCCACCGCGTGCTGATCGAAGGACGCCAGTGCGAGGGCATCAGCTTCGACGACGGCAACGTTCTGTTCGCCAACGAACAGCGCGAGATCTACTGCCTTCCGCTCGCCGAGCTCCGCGACGACGACTCGTTCCTGCCGGTGCCGCCACGGGTGCGATTGCAGCGGTTGGCGCTACCGCCACGCACGCCCTCGGAGTGGGAGGCGATGGTGTCGCTGCCGCTGCGCCCGGAGATCGCGAGCCCCGCGTCGAAGGCCGAACCCGTGCCGGAGCTGCGCCTCGGCTGGTGTGATGCCGGTCTATATGTCCGAGCCGAGTGGCCAATCAAACGGACGGCAACCGAGACCGGGAAGACGCTTCTCACTCTGATGTGCGGTCCGCCGGGCGAGGCCGTGCCGCGCCTCCAGAAGGGCCAGCGGGTGTGGGAAGCGCGTGTCACCCGAGACGGCTTGCAGCTCTATCCGATCCTGCCGGAGCCCGGTGCGCCGGTCGAGAGTTGCCAGGTGCGCTGGACGGATTCGGCACTGGTGCTCGAAGCGGTGCTGCCGATCGATGTCGCCGCCGGCGGCAACCTGGCGCTGAACGCGATCGTGCAACTACCCGCGGCGAAAAAGCGGGACAAGCGCGAGTGGGCATGGGCCGGCGGCAGCTCGACGCAGCCGCTCGAGAACCCGCTGCTCTGGGGGCGCGTCGATCTCGTGCCCTGAGACCGAGCGCGTCGAAACAAACGGCGCGCCAGCGTGCCGGATCTGCTAAGCTCGCCGCGGAAGTTCACACTCAATCTGGGCTAAAGAGCGGCTTGTCGGAGGCACTCGAATTGAAGGAAACGAGCACGCGCAGCGAGATCCGCCCCTGGACGCTCGGGGATTCCGCCGAGCTCTACAACATCGAGGGCTGGGGGGCCGGTTACTTCCGCATCGGCGAGACCGGTCACATCGAGGTGACGCCCGACGGCCCGGGTGCGGCGAAGATCGACCTCTACGATCTCGTCGGCGACCTGCAGCGGCGCGGACTCGGCATGCCGCTCTTGATCCGTTTCTCCGACATCCTGCGCAGCCGCGTGCGTACGCTCGTCGGTTGTTTCGACAGCGCCATCCGCGACTATGGTTACCAAGGGCGTTATCGCGGCGTCTACCCGATCAAGGTGAATCAGCAGCGCCAGGTGGTCGAAGAGCTGGTGCGCTTCGGCAAGCCGTACAACCTGGGGTTGGAGTGCGGGTCGAAGCCGGAGCTGCTGGCGGCCTTGCCGCTGCTCGACACTCCGGAAGCGCTCCTCGTGCTCAACGGTTACAAGGACGTCGAGTACATGGAAACGGCGCTGCTGGCGCAGAAGCTCGGGCGACATCCGATCATCGTCATCGATCGTTACCGCGAGCTCGACCGGCTGCTCGCCATCGCGGCACGGCTGGGAATTCGCCCCAAGATCGGTGTGCGCGCCAAGCTCACCACGCGCGGTGCCGGCAAGTGGATGGAATCGACCGGCGACCGCTCCAAGTTCGGCCTCACCGCGACGGAAATGGTCATGCTGGTGGATCGGCTGCGCGAACAAGGCATGCTCGATTGCCTCGAGCTCATGCATTTCCACATCGGCTCGCAGATTTCGGCGGTGCGCGCGATCAAGGACGCGATGCGCGAGGCCTCGCGCGTCTTCGTCGAGCTGGCGCGCGCCGGGGCCGGCATGCGCTTCATCGATGTCGGTGGCGGGCTGGGCGTCGACTACGACGGCTCCTCCACCAGCTGGACGTCGTCGGTCAACTACACGATGCAGGAGTATGCCAACGATGTCGTCGCCGCCATCCAGCAGGCGTGCGACGAGTACCAAGTGGCGCACCCGGACATCGTGAGCGAATCGGGCCGCGCGTTGGTGGCGCACCATTCAGTGCTCGTGTTCGACATCCTCGACGTCGATTGCCTGCTGCCTGGTCAGGTGGCGCCGCGCGAGGCCGAAACGCGTGAAGATCACAGCGTCATCCAGAGCCTGGCGGAGACATGGCGCTCGGTGTCGCGCAAGAACTTCCAGGAGACGTACCACGACGCCTTGCAGCTCAAGGAAGAGGCCACGGGCCTGTTCAACATGGGGTTGCTGGATCTGCAAGAGCGCGCGCGGGTGGAGCAGCTGTTCTGGGGCACGTGCGAGGCGATCCTCAAGATCATCCGCGACCTGGATTATGTGCCCGACGATCTCGAAGGACTCGAAAAGGGGCTCGCCGACACCTACTACGGCAACTTCTCCGTCTTTCAATCGGCCCCGGACCACTGGGCGGTGAAGCAGCTGTTCCCGACGATTCCGATCCATCGCTTGCACGAGCGCCCGACGCGGCGCGGCGTCATCGCCGATCTCACCTGTGACTCCGATGGCAAGATGGACCAGTTCATCGACTTGCGTGACGTCAAGAACTGCCTCGAGCTGCACCCGGCGAACGGCGAGCGCTACTACCTGGCGACGTTCCTCATCGGCGCCTACCAGGAGATCCTGGGCGATCTGCACAATCTGTTCGGCGACACCAACACCGTGCACGTGTCGCTCGACGAGACCGGGTACCGGGTCGATCACGTGGTCGAAGGCGACACCGTGACCGACGTGCTCGGGTACGTCGAGTTCCGCAAGCACGATCTGGTGGAGAAGATGCGCCAGGCCACCGAGCACGCGGTGCGCGAGGGACGCCTGACGCTCGAGGAGGCGGCGCTTCTCATCAGCCGCTACGACCAGGGGTTGCGCGGGTACACCTACCTGCGCGAGATGCAGGACGGCGAGTTCGCCAACGCTCTCTCCATGGTGCGACCGGCGGTGCAGCCAGGCGAAAACGGCGAGACGCCGGCTGCCAAGGCCGTCGGCCAGAACGGATCCTGACATGATGGCGGAGGCCGCCGCCCGACTCGCCATTTGCGGCGCGCTGCTCGCGGCCGCGGTGTCCACATCCTCTGCCCGCGACCGACTGGTGCACACGTATTCCATTGTCGCGCGCGATTCCGTGACCGGCGAGATCGGTGTGGCGGTGCAGTCCCATTGGTTCTCCGTCGGACCCGTCGTCCCGTGGGCCGAAGCCGGCGTCGGCGCCGTGGCGACACAATCGCTCGTCGACGTACGTTACGGGCCCTTAGCCCTCGAGCTGCTGCGCGCCGGGAAGTCGGCCGAAGAAACGTTGAGCGGCTTGCTGGCCACGGATGCGGATCGCGAGCTGCGGCAGGTGGCGATCGTCGACGCCCAAGGCCGCGTGGCCGTTCACACCGGCAAGCGCTGCATCGCGGAAGCCGGGCACGCGACGGGTGCGGGCTTCTCCGTCCAAGCCAACTTGATGCTGCGCGACACGGTCTGGGGCGCCATGGCGAAGGCGTATCGGACTGCGTCCGGCGATCTGGCGCAACGGATGTTGGCGGCGCTCGAGGCAGCGCAGGCCGAAGGCGGAGACATTCGCGGCAAGCAATCGGCGGCACTGTTGGTCGTGCGCGCGAACCCGACGGGCCGGCCGTGGGAAGACCGCATCGTGGACCTTCGCATCGACGACCATCCCGAGCCGGTGCAGGAGCTCTCGCGCTTGCTGCAGCTACACCGCGCCTACGCGCACATGAACGCCGGCGATTTGGCGATGGAGCAAGACGACTTCGAGCGTGCGCGCAGCGAGTACGGCGCCGCCGAACGACTGGCGCCGGAGAATACCGAGATGCTCTTCTGGCACGCGGTGACGCTCGCGGGAGCGGGGCGCGTGGACGAGGCCAAACCGCTCTTGGCGCGCGTCTATGCCCAGGACCCGAACTGGCGCACGGTGCTGGAGCGCCTGCCGGCCTCCGGCCTCCTGCCCAAGGATGCCCTGCGGAAGCTGGGCAAGATCGA
>DASRJO010000163.1:0-4155 GCA_035649435.1 Candidatus Krumholzibacteriia bacterium
GCGACGATCTTGAACGAGCGCGAGCGCGTCGGGTTCATCGGCAACCTCTCGGCGCTCCTCGATGCCGGCGCCTTGAACGGTGGGGATTACCTCTTCGCCCTCGGCAAATTCGCCGATGACCCACAACCGCAGGTGATTTCATCGGTCCTTTCCGCCCTCGGCAAAGTGGAGTTGGCGTTCGTCCAGCCCGAGAACGAGATTGCCTTCGCCGCCTACGTGCGCGCCACGCTCGGCCCGGCGCTCGAGCGCTTCGGCGCCGAACCCCGGTCCGGCGAGGACGAGCAGATCCGCTTGTTCCGGCCGCAGCTGCTCGAGTGGCTCGGCGACACCGGCAAGGATGTCGCGATTCTGGAAATGGCAGAAAATCTAGCGCGTCGCTACGTGCAGGATCCGCATTCCATCGACGCGCAACTCTCCGGAGTGGCGCTCCAGCTTTCGGCCATCCGCGGCGACCGCGCCTTGTTCGACGACTACCGCCAACGCTTCGAGTCCGCCCAAGTGCCAGCCGACCGCAATCGCTACTTGGGGGCGCTCGCCAACTTCCGCGATCCGGAGATCATCGAAGAAGCGTTGCGTTATACCCTCACCGGGCCGCTCCGGTCCAACGAGCTCCTCACCATCCCGGGCGGCCTCGTGGGATATCCGCCGCAGCGAGATCGCGTCTTTCGCTGGCTCACCGAGAATTACGACGCCATCGGCAAACGCCTTCCGCCCGAGTTCATGGGCTTCATGCCGTTCATGGCCGGTGGTTGCTCGGCCGAGCGCCTGGCCAAGGCGCAAGAATTCTTCGGCCAGCCGCAGCACCAAGCGCCCGGAACGACGGTTCAGCTGGCCAAAGTCGGCGACCAGGTGCACGACTGTGTCGGCCTGCACGAACGCGAGGGTGCCGCCGTGGCCGCATTCCTCGATCGCAGCGTCGGCACCCGCTGAGGACCAGAGTCCGCCCCGAGCAGCCCGCCAACCCGCGCCGCGCCGGCACGAGCGCTCGAGGCGGCGTCGCGAGCGCGCCCGCGAGGGCATGGATGCCCGAGCAGCGCTCGCGCCGAGCGAAGAGCGCAGGAGTGCGCGCGAGGAGCGTCCGCCTCGAGCGCTCGTGCCGGCGCGGCGCGCGCAATGCGCGGCGACCTGTTGCGTTTGCCCACCCCAAGCACAGCGACTAGACTGGACCCTCGAACGACGGACCATCGGCCGGAGGCAGACTCGTGCACGCGCTCGTGCGTTTGAGCCCCGACATCACCACCAAATCCGACCGCACGCGCCGTCGCTTCATGCGTCGGCTGGTCGACAACCTGCGAGATGCGTTTCGCAGCAATGGCATCGTGGCGCGCGTCGACCCAGGCTGGGTGCGTTTGACGTTCGAATCCGACGACCCGGGCGCCGCGGCGGTGGCCGCGCGCGTCTTCGGCGTCCACTCGCTGTCGCGCGTCGAGCCGCGCGATGCATCCTCGCTAAACATCCTGGTCGAGCACGCCGCAACGTGGTTCCGTCCGCTGGTACAGGGCAAGACTTTCGCCGTGCGCGCGAAAACGGGTGGCAGCGCGCCGTTCGACTCGCGCGCCATCTGCATTGCGCTCGGCGACCAGCTGCGGCATCACGGCACCGTGCACCTCGACGACCCCGAGATCACCTGCCACGTGGAAGTGCGCGAGGGGACGGGGTACTTGTTCAGCGACTCGCTGCCCGGCCAGCGTGGCTTGCCGCTCGGTTGCGAGGGCCGCGCGGTGGCGCTGATCTCGGGCGGCTTCGACTCGGCAGTCGCCTCGTGGATGGTGATGCGGCGAGGCGTCGCCTTGGACTACGTGTTCTGTCGCTTGGGTGGCGCGGTGCACACGCAGGGAGCCTTGCGTGTGCTGCAGGTCCTGACCTCGCAGTGGGGCTATGGCAGTCCGGCGACGGTGCACGTGCTGCCGTTCGAAGACGTGGTCGAGCGCATCCGAGAGCGTTGCCACCCAGCGATGTGGCAGTTGGCGCTCAAGCGCGCCATGTATCGGGCCGCGCAGCAGGCCGGGCGGACGCTCCGCGCCCAAGCCATCATCACCGGTGAATCCATCGGTCAGGTGTCGTCACAAACGCTCAAGAACCTGCGCGCCCTGGATGGCCGGATGGACCTGCCGGTGCTGCGCCCCCTCATCGGCATGGACAAGGAAGAGATCATCGCCCGCGCGCGCGACATCGGCACGTTCGATCTCTCGGCGACGGTGCAAGAGTACTGCGACATCGTGCCGAAGAAACCAGCGGTGGCGGCCAAACCCTCCGACATCGTCGAGGCCGAAGCGGCGCTCGCACTCGATGTCGAGGCGCTGATCGCCTCCGGCCGTCGGCTCGATGCACGTGCGCTCGGTGAACAGGACTGGGGTCTCGAATCGCTCGAGATCGACACCATTCCGGAAGGTGCCGCGATTCTGGATCTGCGCGGCGCGCATGGCTTCGCTGCCTGGCACTACCCCGGCGCCGCGCGCATCGATCTGGCGCTGGCGCTGGCGCAGATCGGCCACTTCGACAAGGCCAGACCCTACGTCGCGTACTGCGAGTTCGGCTTGAAGAGCGCGTTCCTGGCCGAGAGCATGCGCAAGTCCGGTTACGAGGCGTACAACTTCCACGGCGGCCTGCGCGGTGTCATGCGCTACGCTTCGGGGCGAAACCTGCTCCCGCTCGAGCTGCTGCCGGAGGATTCTTGGCGCTGAGCAGCTGCGCGGCCAGCTGCGTGTGACCTGCCTGTTCGGCCAGCTGCACGGCGTCGCGTCCATCACGCGCGACGGCATGCACATCGGCCCCATGCGCCAGCAAGACATGCATGCAACTCTCGTGACCGAAGACTGCCGCGAGGTGCAACGCCGTGAACCCATCGGCCGCATGCGCCGCCGCCGCTCCTGGGTCGATGTCCAGCAGGTCCTCGAGCCATGCCTGCTCGCCGAGCGCCGCCGCCTCGAAGACATCGAGCGTGGGTTCGGCGGCGAGAAGGATGTCGACCAGATCCCGCCGCCGCTTGTAGATCGCTTGCATGAGGATGGGGATTCCCTGCGCATCGATTGCATCGGCCGCCTCGGGGTCGGCTGTCAACGCCGCGTGCAAGGCGTCCGCATCGCCTTCGATCACCGCCTGCAGCGCCTCGTCTGCTGTCGCCATAGTGTTCCTCCCCGCAATCATCGTCCTCCGCGAACGGAGACTCGCGCTCAGCTCTTGCCAGCCATCCCCGCCTCGACCATGGCGCGGGTGCGTTCGGACGCGATCTGGCCGGCATGAGCCAGGCACGAACCCCGCAGGATCTCGTCTTGCATGTCGAGGGCCAGCTTGCCGTCTTTGATCATGTTCTGCAGGAAGCTCATGATGTTGCGCGCGTACATCTGGCTCGCATGCACCGGCATCGTGCTCGGCAAGTTGAGCGGCCCCAAGATGGTGACTCCGTTCACCACGACTTCCTCGTCGGCGCGGGTGAGCGCACAATTGCCGCCAGCCTCCGCCGCCAAATCGACGATCACCGCCCCCGGCTTCATGCTGCGGACCATGTCCTCGGTGATGAGGATCGGCGCCCGTTGACCCGGGACGAGCGCCGTGGTGATGACCACGTCCATGTCACGCACGGCCTTGGAGAGCAGCTCGACCTCGCGCCGGTGCGCTTCCTCGCTGAGTGCCTTGGCGTAGCCACCGGCATCTTCGGTGTCCTGCTGCGGCATCTCGATCTGCAAGAACGTGGCTCCCAGGCTTTGCACCTGCTCGCGCACGGCGGGACGCACGTCGAACGCGCTCACCACGGCACCGATGCGCCGCACGGTGGCGATCGCCTGCAAGCCAGCGACGCCTGCGCCAAGAATCAGGGCCCGCGCCGGCGTGAGCGTCCCAGCCGCCGTCACCAGCATGGGGAAAAACCGCGGCAGGCGAGAGGCCGCGAGCAACGAGGCTTTGTAACCGGCGATGCTGCTCATCGAGGACAGTGCGTCCATGGCCTGTGCGCGCGTGATGCGCGGCACGAGCTCCATGCTGAAGCAGGTGGCGCCGGATGCGGCGAGCGCAGATGCGAGTTCGAGATCGGCGAGAGGCGCCAGGAAACCGATCAGCACCTGCCCTGCGCGCAAGCGGCGTGCTTCGTCCAACGTCGGTGGCGCGACCTTCACCACGATGTCGCTGTCGGCGTAGATCTGGTCGCGATCGACCAGG
>DASRJO010000164.1:0-3063 GCA_035649435.1 Candidatus Krumholzibacteriia bacterium
CAACAGGACAAGGACCGCCGCACCGAGAACCGCTGCTCGCCGGATGGAGCCACGCAGACTGGCTCCTCGCCGGATGATTGCGCGAAGATTGGCTGGAGGCGCGGGAATTTCCCGCATTCGAGTTCGCACGCCCGCCCTCACCCGCGCCCCAGCTCTTCGGAGCGTTGGCGCGCGGCGTGCACGGCCTCGACGAAAGTGCGCGTCCAGTGCTCGCCGTCCAAGTGCTTCATGGCCGCGTGCGTGGTACCATTCGGTGATGTCACGCGCGCTCGCAGCTCGGCCGGATCGGCCGGATCGTGCGTCAACAAGCGCGACGCACCCGCGAGCGTCTGATAGGTGAGCGCATATGCCTGTTCCTTGCTGAGTCCTTCTCGGATCGCCGCTTGAATCAACGCCTCGGCGAGCAGGAACAAGTAGGCGGGACCGGTGCCGCTCACCGCGGTCACCGCATCCATTTGAGCCTCTTCGACGATTACCGTCTTCCCCACGCAGCCGAAGATGTTGAGCGCGGTGACCAGGTGAGTGTCGGTGGCATAGCGGCCTTTGGCGACGGCGGTCACGCCCATGCCGATGGCGGCCGGTGTGTTGGGCATGGCGCGAATGACCGGACAGCCATTGAGCGCCGTCTCCAGCTGCGCGATGTGAATCCCGGCGGCGATGCTGATGGCGAGCTTGTCGCGTGTGTATTGAGGCGCCACCTGCGCCAGCGCCGACTTCATGTCCTGCGGTTTGACTGCGAACAGCACCGTCGGTGCACTCGCTGCGGCCGCCGCCGAATCGTCCGTGGTCTCGAGACCGAGGCGCTCGTGCAACGCACGCCGCCGCGATTCTCTCCGCCCCGAGACCACGATCGAATCGCGTTCCCAGCCGGAGGCCACGAGGCCCTCGGCGAGCGCGGCGCCCATGAAACCTCCGCCGATGATCGCGAGTCTGCGCATGCTGTCACTCGATCCAGTCGGCGATGAACACGTTGGTGTCCCTGCGGCCCTGCGAGTTGCGGTTGCTGGCGAACACCAAGCGCTTGCCATCCGGACTCAACATGGGAAACCCGTCGAAGGTCGGGTCGAAGGTGACCTGCTCTAGGCCCGAGCCGTCGATCTGCATCATCCACAGGTCGAAGTTCCGGCCCTCGGGATTCGCCATGTTGGAGGCGAAGATGATTCGCTTCCCATCCGGGAAAAAGAACGGGCAGAAATTGGCCGCGCCATTCTGGGTGAGCTGTCGCACCGCGCTGCCATCGGCGTTGGCGGTGTAGATCTCCAGCGCTCCGGGGCGAATGGTGTGTTCCCGCAGCAGTGCCGTATACGCCGCCTTGTCCTCGGCGCTCTGCGGTCGCGAGGCGCGCCAGACGATGCGTTTGCTGTCGGGCGAATAGAACGCGCCGCCGTCGTAGCCCAGCCCGGTCGTGAGACGACGCACGTCGGTGCCGTCGAGACGCATGCTGTAGACGTCGAGATCGCCGTCGCGCTCGGAGGTGAAGAGGATCCGGCTGCCATCGGGGGCGATCGTCGCTTCGGCGTCGTAGCCCTCGGTCATCGTGAGACGCGAGAGATTGCTGCCGTCGGGATCGGCGGTGAACAAATCATAGGACGGGTACAGCTTCCACACGTAGCCCTTGGAAAAATCCGGGGCCGGTGGGCAGTCGGGACTCGCGGCATGCGTCGATGCATACAGGATGCGCTTGCCGTCCGGGAAGAAATAGGCACACGTGGTGCGCCCTTTGCCTGTCGACACCATGTGCGGGTTCGAACCATCCGCATTCATGACGAAGATCTGATCGCAGCCGAGGCTGTCACGCGTCGATTGCAGGATCAGCTGCTTGCCGTCGGACGACCAGTAGGCCTCGGCATTCTCGCCGCCGAAGGTGAGCTGGCGAATGTTGCGCAGGTGCGCCTCGCCGGCGGGCTGGCCCTCGGCGCCGGCAGGCGCGCCTTCAGCGTCGGCATCGCTGGCGCACGCATGGCACAGCACGAGCGCCGCTAGCACGGCTCGTCCGCGGCCCCACAGAGAATCACTTCTTTGCTGCTTCACGAACGACTCCTTGCAATCATTCCCGTCGCGCTTGTTCCTTCGGCAGTCGAGACGCGAGTAAACGGCACAGGTTTTCGCCAGTCAAGAGACCCCGCTTGTGCGAGAATGCCCGGCGCGGGGCGCGGCCGGTGCCGATCCTTGCGACGACGCCCGGTCGCCTCGTCGTTGTGCACGGGGCCAGCCGATCGCGGGCGGGAGGAGACGAATGCGACCTCGAATCGGCATCCTGCTCACCAACGTCGGCACGCCGGACGCACCCACGGCCGCGGCAGTCCGGCGCTATCTGCGCCAGTTCTTGTCCGACCGGCGCGTCGTCGACCTGCCGCGCGCCATTTGGCTTCCCATCCTGTACCTGTTCATTCTGCCCTTGCGCCCGCGGCGTTCGGCACGCGCGTACGCCAGCATCTGGACCAACGAGGGGTCGCCGCTGCTCTGCATCATGCAGGATCTCGCGACCGCTCTCGCCAGCGCGCTGCGCCTTCAGTCCACGAATCCGATCGAGGTCGCCGTCGGCATGGTGTGCGGCAATCCGAGCATGTCGCACGCGCTCGAACAGTTGCGTGCAGCCGGCTGCTCTCGGTTGATCGTGCTGCCGCTGTTTCCACAGTACTCCTCCCCCACCACGGGCTCCGCGTTCGACGCCGTGACGCGAGCGCTCGCAAGTTGCCGGCAGGTGCCGGAAATCCGCACGATCTTCGGCTACCACGATCAGGGCCGGTACATCGAGGCTCTGGCGCGCAGCGTGCGCGAGTTTTGGGAGCAGCATGGCGCCACCGATCGCCTGCTCATCTCGTTCCATGGCCTGCCCAAACGTTTCGACGCGGCGGGCGACCCCTACCGCGGCCAGTGCGAGCAGACGGCGGCGCGGCTCGCCACGGCACTGGACCTCGACGCGAACCGTTTCGGTCTCGCGTACCAGTCGCGCTTCGGACGCGAGGAATGGCTGCAACCGTACACCGACCCGACACTCCAAGAATGGGCGCGCAAGGGGTCGAGGAGCGCCGACGTCATTTGCCCCGGCTTCGCGGTGGA
>DASRJO010000165.1:0-2938 GCA_035649435.1 Candidatus Krumholzibacteriia bacterium
CGCCGGCTCGAGCCGGTGTACGACGTGGAGACATTGTTGCGCGCGATGGAGACTCTGCAACCGGAGCTGCGGCAGCAGCTGCAGGTGCGAGTCGCCGGCAACGGTTCGCAGGCGGAGCTGCTGCAGCGCCGGGTGCTCGACCCACCGGTTCGGTTCCTCGGCTGGCTGGCGCCGCAGGACCTCGACCGGGAAATCCGCGATGCCCATGTCTATGTGTCCACCGCGCGGAGCGACAGCACTTCCGTTTCGTTGCTGGAGGCGATGGCGGCGGGGTGCTTCCCGGTGGTGACCGACATCGCGGGCAATCGCGAATGGATTCGCCACGAGGAGAACGGGTTATTGTTCCCGTGTGGCAATGCCGAGGCGCTGGCACGCTGTCTCGCGCGCGCGTGCGCCGAGGCTGCGCTGCGCGAGCGGGCGGACCCCATCAACCGCGCACTCGTGGACGAACGCGCCTGCTGGGAACGCAACATGGAGAGCGTCGAAGCTCTCTTCATCGAGCTCGGGCACAACGCGGCCGCTTCTCGCTGAAGAACTTGGTGACGCCGCTGGTTGGCACGCCGTGCCGGATCCTGTCGTGGAGGGCACGCAATCATTGCGCTGCGGGTCGCGGCTATGGGTCGCGGCGCGGTGTCATATCGAATGCTCCGCCGAGCGGCACACTCTTGCTCGAACGAAGCTTCCACGTGTACAATCATGCGTGGTTCACGCTCTCCACGAGAAGACACCAAGGCCGTGAAAAATGCGGGCGACACCCTTTGTCGGCGGTTTTCGATCTCTTGCGTCGGTGATTGCGGCTTCCTGTGTCTACGCGCAGGCAGCCGGTGCGTTGACCTTGACCTTCGCTCCGAAGAAGGACAACACCCTCTACCAAAGCGCCACCGGCAATATCAGCAATGGTGCAGGACAGCACTTCTTCGCCGGGACGACGGCGACGGGCAGCATTCGCCGCGGTGTCATCGCCTTCGATGTCGCACAGAGCATTCCGCCGGGCACCGTGGTCGACAGTGTGGTCGTGGTCCTGAACATGTCCCGCAACCTGGGCGGGCCATTTCAAGTTGCTTTTCATCGACTCGTGGCCGATTGGGGCCAAGCCGGCTCGGACGCCCCTCTCGAAGAGGGAGGCGGCACACCTGCCGAACTCGGTGACGCGACCTGGGTGCATCGCTTCTTCAATACTCAATCGTGGACCACCATCGGCGGCGACTTCGCCCCGTCGCCGAGCGCTGTCACCAACGTCGGCAACGTCGGCGTCTATTCCTGGTCGTCGCCGACGATGCTCGCCGACGTCAAGAGCTGGGTGGACAATCCCGCCAGCAACTTCGGCTGGTTGCTGCGCAGCGACGAAAGTACTACCTCGACCAGCAAACGGTTCGACAGCAGCGAGAACCCGGATCTGCAGGTGCGTCCACAGCTGCGCGTCATTTTCCACGACCCGACGGATACGGTGACCGGAACGAGCGCAGGACTCCGGCTGCTGCCGACACGCCCGAACCCATTTCGGCTCGGCGCGACGATTGCCTACGAACTGGCGCGCGCTGGACGAGTGGAGATGCATGTCCACGACGTTCGCGGCCGCGTGCTGCGCACGCTGGTCGCCGAGTCACACGGTCCCGGGCTGCATCGGCTGACCTGGGAAGGCCGCGACGATGCGGGGCGCGAGCTCGGAGCGGGCTCCTACTTCCTGGTGCTGCAAGTGTCCGGCGAACGGGTCGTCGAGCGACTCGTCCTGGTGCGTTGATCGAAGCCGTTCGAATCCTCACGAGAACGATGTCCGTTCCACGATGTCTCGTGCCCACGAGCCCGGTGTTTTGCGCATGGCACCCCACGACGCCAATCGACTATCTTCAGGGCCGGTCGACCAAGCGCATTCCAGACTTGTTTGCAGTTCTCCGAGGTGAAACGTGGAACAAGTCGGGCTGCGTTACCTGGAGTACGCGGCAGGCATTTTCGTCGTCTCCTTCGCCTCGGGGATGATCCCCCTGTTGCGACGTTGGTCGCAGCGAGAGCTCACGTTTCTGATCAGTCTGAGCGCCGGGATCGTGCTCGGCGTGGTGTTCTTCGATCTGCTCCCAGAAGCGATGAAGTTGTCGCGGCACTTCTTCTCGGCTGTGCTCGCAGGCTTCATGCTGCTGCTGGCGCTCGAGAAGTTCCTCCTCATCCATCCGCATGAGACCGAAGAGCTGGCCGGCCGGCGCACGGGGTTCGCCGCCTATGCCGGCATCTGTCTGCACGCGCTGCTGGATGGAGTTGCGCTCGCCTCCAGCGTCATGATGCCCGCGGTGGGCACCGTCGTGATCTGGGCGATCATGGCCCACAAGATCCCGGACACCTTCTCGCTCGGCAGCATTCTGCTGTTCTTCGGCTTCGGCCGCCGCCACGTGCTCCTGTTGCTGTTGATCTTCTCGCTGGTGACCCCGCTCGGCGGCGCAGTCGCCTTCCTGGTGCTGCGGCACGCGAGCCCGACGATTCTCGGCATCGCCATCGGTGTGGCTGCGGGCACTTTCTTGTTCATCGCTACCTCCGATCTGCTCCCCCACGCGCACGCGCACCACGAACGCCGTTACTACAATTTCCTGGCCGTGCTCTTGGGCCTCCTGGCGAGCGGCTTGATTCACCAGACGCACGCGCACTGAGTGATCTCGGCCAACAACAAGATGTCACACGGGCGGTCCGGTCGGTCTGCTGATTCGCTTTTCGTTCCGCCACCAAGAGTCCAGGCCCCATTCGCCGAGCCGCCACAGGACATCGAGCGGCGCTTTTCCCCGGCAGCGCGCCAGGGTTCCATGCTCGCCCTGCTGGTGATGGAAATCGCACAGCGCGAGAAGGTTCGACGCCTCGTTGCCGCCCTGGTGCCCGCGGTAATGGATGTGGTGCACCTGCAGATTCCGGCGCGACGTGCATCCAGGCGCCATGCAGCGGAACCCCGCGTGCTCGA
>DASRJO010000166.1:0-5079 GCA_035649435.1 Candidatus Krumholzibacteriia bacterium
CACGCCAGGCCGAGCGCCGGAGAACCTCGGCCGTCGCGCGTGCGATCGGCAGTGCCACCACCGACGCGACTGCCGCGAGGCCAAGCAGCAGCCGATCGCCTTCGACCACTGTGGACGGCACCACTGGCGTGGACGGCGAGACTGGCTTGGACGGCAAGATCGCCGGCTCCACCGACGCAGTCGACACGACGGTTGCGACGCCCGCGTCGGTCGAGGAGCCTTCAACAGAGCCACGCTCAGTGCTCGTCCACGGGATGCGTTCGCCAGTCGCAGCAGAGCCGAACGGTGCGCTGGTCTCTGCCAAGAGGAGAGGCAGCTCGTCCGCGAGGGCCGCAGAAGCAAACGCGGTGGCTCCGCCGGTCATGGCCGGCGCACGCATCCATCTGGGGGGTCCCACGGCACCTGTCCCTGGGAGGAAACGGTGGTCGGGTCTGCTCATTCAATATAGCGAAGCACGATGCAAATGTCAAGTGTGCATTTGAATCAAGTCAGTATCTACCAAATAATTAGTGCAATATTCGTTCCACGGTTCACGGGTAGGTTCCGTGCGAATCCGATGGTGATCCGCCAGCGGTTTCTCCGATCTGCGCACTGAGGGGCGCTACAAGAAGTGTAAACGCCGTTGACAGAGCGAGTGATCTGAATAGGCATCCGACAACAAGTTGGACGGCAAATGCAGATCTCGGTAACGATGCGCCGGAGTCCCCACCCCGCGTCGCTTTTCTTCGCTCATCTCTCCGAAGTGCCTCGATCTGGGAATCACGCGGCTGTCATCTCACTTGCCCAGAGACCCCATTCGCACACTCGGCGCTGACTCGGGAGCTCCGGACGGCATGTCGCTTGCCTTGCCATCGCCGCGACCGACTGCCCGTGGACCGAGTGGCGTGGATCCAGTCCCGAATCCGGGTGTTCGGTGGCGACGACCTACGGGCGAAGGAAGGGACATGGAATTCGAGGAAGAGAAGCGACTCGTCTTCTACCGCGACGTCGAGATGACGCCGGATTGGCCGGAAAGAATCCGTCGAGCGCAGCAATCCACGACGTACACGATCGAGGGCCGACAGCATCCGCGCGTGCGGTACGGGTGCGAAGGGTCAGGGTGGCACGCCGAGGAGCGCGCGTGCCATGATTGTGCGGTGATGCAGGGCGAGTTCCATGTTCCTGGGTGCGACGTGGAGCAGTGTCCTGAGTGCGGAGGTCAGGCCTTCGTCTGTGCCTGCGAGATCGCTGAATTACAGAATGAGTGACTGGGTCATTCGGGCTCAGGCGGATGCCGCGAGGATGCAACAGGGACGTCGACCGAGGTGCCCAACGACCCCCAGTTCATGACCCGCCCACAACTTCAAAACGAAGGCAGCGCTCGAGGCAGCCTCCGACCTCCGCCCAATCGGGCGCCCTTCCGGCCGACCTGAACGCCGACCGATGCCCGCACCCCTCCTTGCGCATCCTTGTGCCGCTGCCTATTTTGAGCCCAGCTCCGAATGCCTCGAAATACCGGGCGTGAGACGCTGGATACACTCGACTTCGTGCCGGGTTCATTCCTGCGTCCGCCGCTTTCAACGAGGAGGGGCGGTCATGGACTTCTCCCTGCGTGTTCCGCATTCGGCAACATCCCTTCTTGGCCGTGCACCAGCTTGGACGTCTTGGCGCCTGGCTGTTGTCGCTTCCCTTGCTCTGTTCGCCGCTTTGGTGCTGCAAGTCGAGCCGGCGAATGGCCGTGACGATTCAACCCCCAACTACCCGGCACCGCTCTCATTGGATTGGCAGGTGTCTGAGAGTGGTCTCGTTCGCGCGCTCATCACCAATTGGGGGCAGGTCGGTTCCACGCCAGGAACCCAGGCACCATTCGCCAGCGAGCCTTCGGCGCAGTGGCCGGGTCGGAGTGACGTCGATTATCTGTGGGTCGGCGGCTTCTGGTTCGGAGCGCGGCAGAATGGTGTGCCGCGTGTGACGACGGCTGCGTACGCGACTGAGCTGCACCCGGGTTTGACGGCGGAAAGCCAAATCTACGCCAGCCGTGCAGGCGCCACTGGCGGCAACCGTGCCCCCTCGCCCGCCGCCGATGATGACGCCGACGGACATCTCGACGAGGACTGGCTGGATGGGCGCGACAATGACAACGATGGCGATGTGGACGAAGATTTCGCTGCCATCTCGGACGAGATGCTCGCTTCGACCTACACCGATTTCACGGTGTTGCCGAATCACGTTGCTCTCGGTCTCGAGTTGCGGCAAGCCACGTTCACGTGGTCCCGTCCCGAGCTCGAGGATTTCATCGGCTTCGACATACATCTCACCAACGTGGGAGCGACGTCATTGACCGACTTCCACGTCGGCTTCTTCGCGGATTGTGACATCGGCTTTTACCCAGACGACGACCTCTCCGGTTTTTGGGAAGGCAACGTCTCGGCGAAGCTCGAGGGCGACGTCCGCGACGTCCCTGTATCGCTCGCCTACATGTACGATCGCGATGGGGATCAAGGAACAGCCCCCGGTTTGATTGGGTTCGTCTTCCTCGATTCTCCCGCCAGCACCCCGTGGCGCCTGACCAACTTCCGCATGTTCCATGGAAACAGTCCGTACGCCTCCGGAGGCGACCCCACCAACGACACCGAGAGGCTCGCATGTCTAGACGGCACGTCGCCAGTGTCGCTCCCCACACCCGGTGAGCTGCCGCGTGCGAGCGTTTTGGCGCCGAGCGACGCCGATTGGCGCATTCTCGCCTCCGTCGGTCCATGGCCGATGTTGACCCCGGGCAGCTCGATCGACGTGGCCATGGCGATGGTGTTCGGAAGCAGTCTCGAAGACCTGCAGCAGAACGCAGCGCGGGCGCAGATGCTCTACGACGGCGTGAGCGCCGATTGCGACGGCAATCCGCAGACGCCGGAGGAGTGCATCGTGCACTGGACGACACCACGCACGGTGCCCGTGGTCTTGGAACACTTGGCCGCATGGCGGGCGTCGGGATCGGCGCACGTCGAATGGCAAGTGCGAGCGGCGGCGCAGCACGAGATTCTGGGCTTGCGTTTGCATCGAGGACAATCGGAGAGCGGTCCATTCCAGCCCTGTACTGCAGAGCTACTCACGCCAACCGTCGCGCACTTCGAGGATCGTGCTGCTCCAGCAGGCGTCGTGTGGTACCGGCTGGAGATCCTCCAGCGCGATGGGACGACGTCCATGACTCGTGCAGTCTCGATCGATGCGCTGCCGCTCACGCAGTCGGACCTCGGTGTTCCCCGGCTCGGCATGGAGGATGTGACGATCCAATGGAGCCTTGCCGAGAGCACGCCCATGCGGCTCACCATCCATGACGTGAGCGGCCGCTTGGTCCGAACGCTGCGCCAGGGTGTCCTGCCATTCGGTCATCACACGCTGGTCTGGGACAGGACCACAGCCTCCGGCCTGCCGGTGGCTCGAGGCATCTATGTCGTCCGGCTCGAAACGGGCGCGACCGTGCGAGTGCGCAAGCTGGCGCTCGTCGGAGGGTGAACTCGACACAGAAACGCCAGCGAGTCGTTGCGCAAAGGTCGGTACGCGCCGCACCGGTCCACCACTCATGCGGCCGCTCACCCGGTCTATCTCCAAGGGACACTTCACCCCTTGGCACGTGACGAGCTATCCTGCTCGATCTCGATTCCTGAAACATCAGGAGAATCGACATTCACACCTCGGGCGCCGGTGCCCAGGGGAGCGCCGTTGCCGTCGAAGACGTACGAAGAAAGCACGATGGTGTCAGTGCTGCGAACGCGGCGATCCGCGCACGTCGATCTCGCGTCGGTCTTCGCGCTCCTTGCCCTCGCTGCTTGGCTCGGCGGGTGCGAGCGCCGCGGGGTCGAGTCGTCATCGGGTGCTTTTGCCACCGAACGTGTCCTGTGGGTCTCGGAAAGAGTTCGCGAAGCGCCCTGCGAGGTCGGGGGCCTGACCGGAACGACACGGTCGCTGTGGATCCTGGCATCGACCGATCCCGGTCGAATCTTTCTCGCGCAGCTCCCGTGGAGCTCTGACACCGCTCCGATCGATGCCAGCCTCCAGGGCTCGACACCGATCGGGCACGAACTGCCATGCGCTTCCTGCCCGTCCCGCGCATTGCGATTCCCCGATGGAGAGATCGTCGTGATCTCCGTCGCACCTGAACTGGGAGAAATTCGGTCGAAACGTCAGACTCAGGTCGATTCGCTCTTCAGCGTGATGTCGTGGCGCGGAACAGCCGGTGGCAGCGACTGGGGAGAGCCCGTCAAGCTCGTGCAGCGCAGCGGCCGTCGCGTGCGACTCGGCGCCCCGATCGTGACGCGCTCCGGAAAGATACTCCTGCCTGCCGTGTGGGACAGCGCCGGAGTCGCGCTCGTGCTGCACGAATCGCTCGACAAAGGGGCGCATTGGCGCGAAATCGTCACACTCGCGTGGTGGGATCTCGGCGCACCGGCAGTCGTAGAGAATGCAGACGGGCGGTTGGTCCTCGTCGCGCATCGCGCCGGCGAGTTGGTCGCGTGCGAGTCGGCCGATGGTGGCATCAGCTGGAACACATGGCGCGCGCTCGGCATCCCCGCAGCAGCTTCTGGCATTGCCCTCGCGCGTGATGAAGAAGGAACGCTGGCCTTGGCGTGGACCGATCCGATCCCTGACTCGACACAGGCCGTGCCGCCCCTTCAGGCGCTGCGATTGGCAATCTCCGTCGACGCTGGCCGAACTTGGTCGACACAACAACCGCTGGCGCTACGCCCGGGGCGCATTCCCAACACCCCGGCTTTGCTCATGGATGACGAGCATCTCGTCGTGGCCTTCGCAGAACGCACGGCCATCCCGGCGTCTCACCGCATCGTCAGCCTCGCGTACGCGCGCCGAGATCTGCAAGGACCACCGCGGATTGAATCGGCACACGCACGTTATGGGATCGATCCCGTCGCGGCGCGCGCGAGCCTGCGCACCTTGTGCGCCCACACCTTGGCCCGACCCGAGCCGGCACGACGCCTGTTCGTCGAGGGTTACTTCATGCGCACGCTCGCGTCGGCGCAAGACATCTTCGACTCCTTCGAAGCAGAGACACCCGAATGGTTCGATGCGCGCGCTTGCGGCGAACGT
>DASRJO010000167.1:0-11370 GCA_035649435.1 Candidatus Krumholzibacteriia bacterium
GACGCACGTCGTCGACTCTGCAGTTGGGACAGTGCTGTTCACCCGTGGGGTGCGGGGATCGCGCCACGCTGCGGGCGTTCGGCTCGGCGTTGGGATCCAACCTCACAGGTTCCCCACCATCACGACTGGGCCTGCAGGCGCGGTGGGGTTGGGCGAGCCGCCCGCCGCCTCGTAGGAAACCGCGAAAGCTGCGAGGTCGGCGGGGACGACGACACGCGTCAAGCGCACGACGGCGCGTCCGCCGAACTCGACTTGGATCACACCCAGGCTGCGCGGTCCGCGCGGGCCGATGGCCCAGAGCTCGAAATCGTGTCCCGGCTCGAGCTGCAGGTTCTCGAGCACGACGATGGCGCGTTGCGTCGACGGGTCATAGAGCGCCCAGCCGGAAAGGTTGGAGCCGCCAGCACCCGTGGGGGCGAAGACCGCGGTGCGAGCGGCTGGAGAAGCCATCGTCGTCGCCCAACGGCGCTCTTCGAGAAGCTGCGATTCGAGCTGCGTCTGTTGGACACGCAAGGCGGTCATTTCGCTCTCGAGCTGGCGCACGACACGTTGTTCCACCGCGCCGAGGATCGCGGCGGCGATCGCTGCCGCCCAGCCCAACGTCGCGACGATGGCCGGGAAGCGCACGATGCGGCGGTCCCGGCGTCCGGGGTCCGGCGGTAACGCGACGTGTCTCGGGCGAACGGGCGCATCCGAGGTCGAACGGGCGGGAGAATCCGCGGCGTTGGCGATGTCCTGCAACACACGCGCGCGCAACGCCGGATCTGGAGGCGACGCCACGGCCTTCGCCAGAACGTAGGTGCCTTCGAAACACTGGGCGATCTCGGCCTCGCAGGCGCTGCATCCGGTGCGCAAGTGCGCTTCGAATCGAGCCGCCTCGGCCTCGTCGAGGCTGCCGAGCGCATACAGCGCACAGAGGTGGCGGAATTCATCCGGACGTTCGCTCATCACCATTCATCCCGTGGCACGAGTTCTCTGAGCTGCAACAGACCTTGTCGCGCCCAGAACTTCACACTCCCGAGCGGTGCACCCAACCGGGCGGCAATCTCGCTCTGGGAAAGACCTTCGAAGTAGGCGATCTCGAGGACCTGGCGCTGCTTGGGCTCGAGTGCGGCGAGAGCCTGCACGAGTCGGTCCTTCAGCTTGCCGTGCGCCGTCGTTTCATCGGGTGTGGGTGCAGGGCTCACGGGGTCGACCTGTGTTTGTGTCTCGGCGCGATTGCGGGAGGCCTGGCGGCGCCGGCGATCGAGCGCCCGCGTGCGTGCGATCGTCACGAGCCAGGCGGGCACATTGCCGCGCGCTGGGTCGAAGGACCCACGCTGTTTCCACGCCTGCATCCAGGATTCTTGCAGCACGTCCTCGGCCTCGGTGCGGTTCTGCAGGATGCGGAGCGCAACGCCGTACATCACCGGGCTGTGGCGATCATAGAGATCGGCGAGCGCGCTCCGGTCACCTGCCTGCAGGCGACCCATCGACAAGAGATCGCTCGACTGATCCATGTGCAAGCGCCCGCGCTCCCCGGATGCACGTTCCTTCCATTTACGCGACGGAAGCCCGAATGGATGGCCCGGGGCCGTGCCGAGGGAGGACACCGCGTCACCCGCGCGGACACCGTAGCGCCGAACGCACCGCGGCTCAACCATCCATTCTGCCATCCAAAAGGCGACCTGGGGCGTAGTGAGAGCATCGGAAGAGAGAACAGGCCTTTGCTTGGCACTAGCGAAGCGGGCTGCAATCCTGGAGGCAGACTTGAAGAAACCCAGCACATCGCGTGTGCGTGCCGCCCGAATCGACGGCGAAGCTCCCCGCGTGGGGGTCGCAGTCGCCCGGGCCGTCGCTGCGCTCGGCGTGGTGACGCTGCTCGCGCTCGGAGCGCAGGCCGCGGATCACCGCGAGTCGGCGCTCACGACCGGGGATCCGCCGGCGGACATCGCCGATGTCTACGCCTGGCACGATGACGTCCAACGCACGCTGGTCGCAGCGATCACGTTCGACGGAATCAAGACACCTGTTCCCGGGCAAGCGGGAACGTTCGATCCGGGTGTGCTCTACACCTTGAACCTCGACAACGACGGCGACAACGTCGCCGATCTTCGGATCCAGACACGATTCGTCGTCTTGCCCGCGGGGCAGACATTCGTCGTCGTGCAGGGCATTCCGGGATCGACCGCGCCCGTGATCGGACCTGTGGAGCGCGTGGTCCGGCGCGGCAACGCGCGCGTGTTCGCGGGGCTGCGCGATGACCCATTCTTCTTCGACCTCGAGGGTTTCCGGCAGACGTTGATGACGGGCACGCTGTCCTTCGTCGGCACGCGCGACACCTTCGCGGGCAAGAACGCGACCGCGCTCGTTTTCGAAATGGATCTGGACGCCGCTCTCCAAGGCGGCACGAGCGTCAACCTGTGGGCGACAACGGCGCGCGCTGGCGCGGCAGAGTGAAGGAGATCGTGCGATGAAACGATTCAAAGGTCAGCGGATTCTGCTCGCGACCGCGGTCGCCGCGTTCGCCATCGGCTGTGCCAAGGACGATGTCCTCGGACCGGCGACACCGGACACCAGCGAGTTCGACGCCGCCAGCATCGATGCCACGGAGTTCGCCCGGATGTTGGGGCTCGGCTCCTTGGAAGAGTTGCTGCAGGCCGACGCGCGCGTCGACCGCATGGGCATGCCGGCGGTAGCGACGGCGGTCATCACGAGCAAGAACGCCTACAACCAGGCGGACCCGACCGACGATGCGGCGGGAGATTTCACGAGCGAGATCGTGGCCAACGTTGGTGCCTTGCATGCGGCGCTGGACGACGATCTGACCGGGCTCGGTCTTGTGCCGTGCGCCACGGGGGACTGCGTCAACCAGGCGGCGCCGTTCGTGGTGCCGGATGTCATCCGCGTCGCCGCCGCGCAGGCCGCGGGTTTCCCGAACGGCCGGCGACTCACGGACACCGTGATCGACATCACCTTGGCGCTCATCCTGTTGGATCTGAACACACACGGTGTGACGGCGTTGATTGGCGTCAACCCGACGGCGGGCGACTTGCCGTTCAGCTCCCGTTTTCCGTATCTCGCGGCGCCGCACCAGGCGCTCTAGTGCAGGGCTCCGGGGTGCCGCTGCCGGTGCACAGGGGGTCGTTCATCGGCGCGGGCCCCGGATGCTGTCGGAATCGACACGGGCTTGGTGGAGAATCCAAGTTGATTTTCATCCGTCGACGCGCGATTTGGAGTGGAAAAATGAATGCAAGAAAATTGCAGCAGCGGTTCGGGGGCGGGGCCGTCGTCATCGTCGTCGCCGCCGCCGCCGCGATCGCAGGGGGGAATCGAGATGGCGTGCGGGTCGCACAGGCGGCGCGCACCGCCCCCCATTACACCGCAGAGCTCGCGGATCTGACGGCGAAGATTCGCGGGCTCGACGCGCGCGCCGAAGAGCAGCGCGCGACCTCGTGGATGGCGCAGGCCGATGCCGCGATGGCGCACGCCGAACGCGCGCGTCTCACGGGAGAGTATGAGGACTATGCCGCCGCCGACGCGCTCCTCATGCGGGCCTTCGAGATTGCCCCGGAGGGAGCCGGACCGTTCCTCGAACGCGCGAGCCTCGACTTCACTCTGCACCGACTGCCGCGCGTCGAGGCCGCGCTCGCCGCAGCGGAGCGCGCGATCCTGGTCGACGTCCCGACCCGGGCTGCCATCCTGGGTTTGCGCGCCGAGGTCAGCTTGCAACGCGGGCGCCTCGAAGAGGCACGGCGCGGCTTCGTCGCAGCGTTGAATCTACATTCGAACGGCACCGGCTGGGCACGCCTGGCGAGCTGGCAATGGGAAACAGGGGATCTGGAGGGTGCCGCAGCCACGTACCGCAAGGCTGCAGCCATGAGTCCCGCTGCGCGTGGATCACAACGTGCATGGGCGCATTTGCAATTGGGCTTGATCGATCTCGAGGCCGGCCGATTGGACGGCGCGATGCGTCACTATCGGGATGCGGATGCGACATTTCCAGGCTGGTGGCTGATCGAGGAACACATCGCCGAGGTGCTGACTTTGCAGGGGCGGACGCGAGCGGCGATGGACCTGTACGGGGATCTCGTCCAACGCACGCACAACCCGGAGTTCATGGACGCCCTGGCTCGGATCCATCGCGCACGCGGTGACGAGAAGGGCGCCGAGCAGTGGATTCATGCAGCGCGCCGCATCCACGATCAGCGTTTGGCGAGATTCCCGGAAGCAGCCTCGGGCCATGCCCTCGAACACTACATCGACTTCGGCGACACCGAGGCCGCCGTGCGGCTCGCGCAGGCGAACTTCGCCATGCGGCCGAATCGGACTGCGCGCGAGCAGCTGGTGCGCGCTTACGAGAAAGCGGGCCAGGCCGGGGCGGCGCGCCAGCTGGCTGCACCCGATTCGAACTGAGATTGCTCGATCTGTTCGACGGCGACATCCAGTACTATCATGAGTCGCGGCGGCACGGCGAGACCGAGGGTGTCGAAGACGTGCCTCTGCGCCCGGTCGACCCGCGGTCCGTTCGCGGCAGCATGACATGGAGCTTCTGATTCGAGGCCGATTCGAGGAAGGCTGCCTTGCCGATCGACCGACAAAGCTTCGACCGGCTGGTCGAGCAACATGGGCTCTACCCGAGCGTGATCGCGAGTCTCGTCCGTGCCGTGGATCTCGAGTCGATGCGGGCGCGCGAAGCGGAGGGGCGCTGGTCGCCGCTCGAGATTCTCGCGCACCTGCTGGACGAGGAGCGCGAGGACTTCCGCCCGCGCGCACAGGCCGCCTCCATGAGCCGCCGCATCGACACGAAGATCGACCCCGTCGGCTGGGTCACGCAGCGCGCCTACAACGCCAAGGATCCAGAGCAACTGTGCCGGGAGTTCGAACACGAGCGGGCGGAGTCGTGCAACTGGCTCCGCGCGCTCGATCCCGAGCTGCTCGAGGCGTCGCTCGAGCACCCACAGCTCGGGCGCATGCGCTGCGGCGACTTCGTGGCCGCTTGGCGCGTGCACGACCTGTTGCACCTGCGCCAGCTGTCGACCGCGCTCACTGTGATCCTGGCACGACCGCTCTCCGATTGGCGCCTCGGCTACGCCGGCCAGCTCCCCCCGGTCCAGCCGCCGGCATCCTGAATCCACATGAGCGGCGCAACGATGGCCTCGTGTGCATTTTACGACGTAAAATGCACACATGTACCACGAGCCTCATTCACATCCGCATCGTCCAGGTGAAGAAATCGGTGCTGCTTCTCGTCGAACTCTCGCCTCTGGGCGATGTGCTGGAGGCGCTTGTCCCCGGTAACTTCCTTCACGGTCGATCGGAGCGAGCCAATCAGCCGCGGCGACCGAAGACGAAGCGGCGGGATTTGCGGAAGAGGATCGCGCACAAGATGATGACGATCGCGAGCCCGAGGACGGGAAGGAAGATGGCGAAGAGCGCGGTGGCGATCGAACCCAGGAACTCGGCTCCGGCGACGAGCGGGTTGGCGGCGCCGGCTGTCGTCACGGCCGATTTCAGGCGCGCGAGAACCGTCGCTCCTTGCACGACGCCGGCCGCACCGCCGCCGGCGATGAGCGCGATGCTCCATTTCAGCACCGGTGGCAGATCGGTCATGACCGCGGCACTGGCGAGGACACCGGCCACGAGCGCCGCCGGCGTCGCCACGATGTCCAGCGCATGGTCGACCCACGGGATCGAATAGGCGAGGACCTCGACGAACGTCGCGGTCGCGAACGCGGCGAGAGCTGGCGTACTGGCGACCCAATCGAAGCCCGGTGACAGCGGCACGAGCTGTGCACGCGCTGCGAGCGCGACGACGAGGAATGGGACGAAGACCCTGAACCCAGCCGCCGCCGCGAGTCCGATTCCCATCACGACTCCGAGCCAAGGTTCCATTCCATCGCGCAAGGCCATTGGCAAATCTGGTGGCACGTCGACTCCTTCTGTCCGCCCACGCGGAGCGGGTGGGTGCTTCGGTCAGTCAATTGTGCGGTGGACGGCGAGGCGCGCGCTTCCGCGAGGGGGCGTTCGCAGCGGCCGAACGGACCACCAAGCGGCGTGATTCATCGAGAATCGTGCGCAGAATCCGGCGCAACGCCGCGGGTGCGAACCCGGAACCGGGCCGTGTCATCCACGCGCGCATCATCTCCGCCTCGCGCCGTGAGTCGGGCACCGCGAGCCCGCGCGCATGCTTCCAGCGCGCGATCGTGACTGCGAGCTGGGCACGGCGCTGCAGGACGGCGAGGAGGCGTGCGTTGAGTCGATCCATCTGCGCGCGCTGGCGTCGGAGGCTGCGGCGCTGGGTCTCCGACAGCGGTCCGAAGGCCCGATTGTGACGTGGCGCCGGCATTCGATATGATCCTCGCGTGCCGAAGAAAACCACCCAGAGGCCAGGCCGGCGCCCGCTTCCGAGCGCTCGCCAGGCCGCGCACATCTCGCGACCGCCGTCGCGCCGAGCGATCCCCGAGCGGCCGTCTTGGAATCCGGCAACTCGCTCTGCGCCGCGCACGGGTTCGTCGCATCGTCCCGAGGTACTCGCACCCGCAGGGGATGCCGAGTCGCTGCGCGTGGCGCTGCAGTGTGGCGCCGACGCCGTCTACTTTGGGCTCCAAGAGGGCTTCAACGCAAGAGCGCGCGCGGGCAATTTCGCCCTCGACACGCTCGCCGACACCGTGGCGATGGTGCATGCGGCCGGGGCGCGCGCGTATCTCACCTTGAACACGCTCGTGTTCGAGCCCGAGCTGATTCACGTCGAGGCCGTCATTCGTGGGGCAGCGGCGAGCGGTGTCGATGCGTTGCTCGTCCAGGATCCAGCCGTGGCGCTCTTGGTCCAACGAATCGCTCCCCAAATCGAAGTTCATGCCAGCACGCAGATGACGATTTCGAGCGCAGAGGCCGCGCTTTTCGCTGCGGATCTGGGAGCGACGCGCGTGGTCCTGCCGCGCGAGCTCTCGGTGCGCGAGATCGCGGCGTTCATCGCCGGCACGGAGCTCGAAACCGAAGTGTTCGTGCATGGTGCGCTGTGCGTGTCCTGGAGCGGCCAGTGTCTGACCAGCGCCGCGTGGGGTGGACGATCCGCCAATCGCGGGCAGTGCGCGCAGTCGTGCCGCATGCCGTACGACTTGCTCCTGGATGGGGAGCCGCACGATCTCGGCGACGTGCGCTATCTCTTGTCGCCCAAGGATCTGGCGGGCGTGCGCGCCGTGCCCGATCTCGTGGCGCTGGGCGTTCACGGTCTCAAGATCGAGGGGCGGCAAAAGGGACCGCAGTACGTCGCGACATCGGTGAGCGCGTACCGGCGCTGGGTGGACGCCGTGGTCGCAGGAGACGCGAACACACCGCGTGCGCAAGAACAACTGCAGGACGATTTGCTCGCCATGAGCCTCGCCTTCTCGCGCGGTTTCGGTGACGGATTCCTCGCCGGTTCCGATCATCAGACGCTGGTCGAGGGGCGGTTTCCGAAACATCGCGGCGCGTACCTCGGGCGGGTCACGAACGTCGGGTCGAACGAAGTGCGTGTGGCGCGCGATCCGGCTGGACGGCCATGGACGGGGGCGCTCGTGCTCGGAGAGCCCGCTGCAGGGCCACGCGGCGAAGTGAGCGCGCCGCTGCCGGCACTCGGTGGCGACGTCGGAGCTGCGAGCGGTGCCGCAGTACCGGACGCGAGCGTGCGGCCGGGAATGGGGATCGTGTTCGATTCGGGGGACCCCGAAGACGCGCACGAGCCGGGCGGACCCGTGTTCCAAGTGCGTGAAGAAGCTCAGCATCTCGTGCTCGGGTTCGGGTCTCCAGGACCCGACTTGCATCGGGTGCAACCGGGCCAGCGCGTGTGGGTGACGAGCGATCCAGTGATCGTGCGCGGCACCGAGAGATTGCTGGCGCGGCAGCCACCGCGTGCGCGCACGCCCGTGTCCTTGAGTGTCGAGGGCGTGCTGGGCGTTCCACTCCGCGTCCGCGCATGGACTTCGACGCACGCCGCCACGATCGAGACCAAGTCGCCGGCACGAGCTGCGACAGGTCACGGCCTGAACGCCGAGGTGCTGCACGCCAAGCTCGCCGCATTCGGCGACTCGCAGTTCGAGCTGGCAGAGTTGGATCTCTCACGACTGGCGCCGGGATTGCAGGTCCCGGTCTCGGAGCTCAAGTCAGCACGCCGCGCACTCGTGGCGCAGCTGGATGCAGGTCATGAGCCGCACGTGGCGGCCGCAAGGCGCAAGCTGCCCGCTCGCATCACCGCCACTCGCCCCCACTTCGCGCTGCCCGCGCTCGCGCCCCCCGATCGCGAGCCATTCGTCTTGCCGCTCTGTCGTGGCATGCAGCAGCTGGAGGCCGTGATCGACGCCGGCCTCCCCGAGGTCGAGCTCGACTGGATGGAGTTCGTCGGCTTGGCGCAAGCCGTGGAAAAAGCGCGGACGGCAGGTCTCAAAGTCACGCTCGCGACATTGCGCGTGCAAAAACCGGGCGAGGCAGCCTTCGACAACCGCCTGGCTCGCCTCGAACCGGACGGCGTGCTCGTGCGTCATTGGGGCGGGATGGTGGCCTTCGCGCGCTTGCGCGCCGAACGCCCCGAGCAGTTGGCGCGCTTGCGCATCCACGGTGATTTTTCGCTCAACGTCACCAACTCGGTCACCGCGGCGCATCTGTTCGGGTGGGGGCTGGATACGCAGACGGTGTCACACGATCTCGACGAGAGCCAGCTGTTCGCACTGCTCGCGCACGTGCCGGCGGAACGATTCACCGTCGTCGTCCACCATCGCATCGCGACCTTCCACACCGAACACTGTGTGTACTCGCATCTGCTGAGCAACGGGCGGGATCATCGCACGTGCGGGCGGCCATGCGAGCAGCACGAGGTAGGGCTGCGTGATCATTTGCAGCAGGTGCACCCGGTCATCGTCGACGCCGGCTGCCGCAATACAGTCTTCAATTCCAAGCTCCAGAGCACAGCCAAGTCGGTGCCGCGGTTGCTGCGTGCCGGCGTGCGGCGCTATCGTGTCGAGTTCGTGCGCGAGAGTCGGGACGAAGCAGCGACGGTGCTGGCCGCTTATGCGGCGCTGCTCGCCGGACGCATGCGTCCCGAAGCGTTGCTGCGCGAGCTCGGGGTCGCGGACCAACAGGGCGTCAGTCCCTCCGCCATGCAGCTCCTGGAATGAAACGTTGCCTATCTCGGATTCGAAATGCGGCGCGACATGTTCGGGGCGCATCTGACGGACCCGACCTTCCGCAGTCACACCCCCGCGAGTCTGGAAGCAAAAAGCTTGCCTGCCATCCGCAAGCGGATCTGGCAGTGGTGGCACCAGCTCGAGGCGCTCGCACACTCTCCAGACTCGGTATGAGCTCCAGACATTGGAAGACCTCTTGGCGCAGACGCACACTCTCCCTACACTCGCTCTCGAGCCTCGGGGCATTCCGACGATCGGGAAACCCGAGGCTCACGAGATGAAAGAGGGTGGAGCTCATGATTCGGAACCTCGCGCACCTCATCCTGCTGATCAGTTTCTTGCCGACGGCAGCGGCAGCTCGAGACGATCTCACCTTCCAGGTGACGGATCTCTCCTCGAAGGGTTACGTCCCGCGAGTGCAGACCTTCGTGATCCTCGTCGATGGCTCGTCGTCCATGCGGGCCAAGACGCACGGCTTCGACAAGATCGATGTGGCGCGAGCGGCGGCGCAGAGCCTGGCTCAAGCCATTCCACCGCTCGACTACCGGGGTGGAGTGCGTGCCTTCGGCCAGGAGCGACTGTACCCGAACGGGGAAACGACGCTGCTCTATGGTATGGATCGCTACTCTGCCAGTCGCGCCCGCGATGCGATCGATAGGGTCGAGTGTTCGTATGGGGACACGCCGCTCTCGACCGCTCTCGACGCTGCCGCGCACGATCTCTCCGGTGCCACGGGTGAAACTGCGGTGTTCGTCATCAGCGACGGCCTCGAGATGGGCAACGATGAGGTCGCAGCCGCACGGCGCTTGCACCAGCGCGCCAACGCGTGCATCTACGCCATCCAAGTTGGCGTGTCGCGGGACGGCACGGAGATGCTGCAGCGCATCGTCGATGCCGCCGGTTGCGGCGAAGTCGTTCCGGTCTGGGACCTGAAGCAGAAGCATGCCATGTCCCACGTCGTGATCGCTGGTTTGCTGGCGGGTGATGGCGACCGTGACGGAGTAGCCGACCACAAGGATCGTTGTCTCGACACCGCGGCCGGGACACCGGTCGATGCCAATGGCTGTCCGCCCAAGGGCCTCGAGGTCACGAACGATCTTTGGCGTCTGCCGGTGCGGTTCGCATTCGACAGCACCGTGATCGAAGGCGAATACCGGCAAGCCCTGGACGACATCGCGGTGTACCTGAAGCGCAATAAGCATGTCAGCATGGTCGTCGAAGGTCATGCCGACGGCATGGGGGACGCCCAGTACAACCAGCGGCTGTCGGAGCGTCGCGCGCAAGTCACGCGCGACTATCTCGTGTCGCGCGGCGTCGCCGCAGGCCGCCTGAGCGTCGAGGCCTACGGCGCATCCCAGCCGATCGCCGACAACGACAGTCGTGCCAATCGCGCCAAGAACCGCCGCACCCAGTTCAGGATTCTCGGAGAATCCACCGTGACGTCGCGCTGAGGTTGTGGCTTGGGTGCCGGAAACCTCGTCGGGAGGTTTCCGGCACGCTCTCTTTGACAGCCGAGAAAAACTGACCCGAATGGAATGAGCAGTGGTAGAATGTTCTCGAACCGTCGGGTCGGTTCCGCATCTGCCTGCCCATCAAGGTAGATCGCTCATGCTCTCATCGAGACACCATTGGACATTCGTCGTACTTCTCGTAGCAGGGTGCCACTCGGTGCATGCCGACCCCCTGTTCCATGCACCTTTTCGGGCATTCGGCCTTTCGCGAGAACCAGAGAGGCTTGCAACGGGGCCAGAAGAATCGATGTCGTTTCGAGACGGAGTTGTCGAGCCAGGTCTCACTTATTGGTACCGTATCGTGCTGCTCATGACTCGTGGATCGGATCTCGTAGCTGGCAAGCTCAGCGCCACGATTCCTTGGGCCATTTCGTTATCGATGCCGAGCGAGCGGGCGTCTGGACTCGTGGGGGTCACATACACGATTGGAGAGCCATCGACACGAGTGTCCCTCGGGATCCTGGACGTGCGAGGCCGTCTCGTCCGGATCATCGATGAGGGGATCCGGATGGCCGGGTCATATGAACGATTCTGGGATCGGACAGACCATGGCGGCCAGCACTCACCGCGGGGTGTCTACTTCGTCCGGCTTCGCGCGGGAGGAACGACGCTCACGCAGAAGCTGCTGGTCCTGCACCCGTGAGCCAGCGTTCGCGCTCTCAGCCGAGGCGACTCCGATCGAGACCGATAATAAATCAATGTCCCCGTGAGGAGGCTGT
>DASRJO010000168.1:0-3328 GCA_035649435.1 Candidatus Krumholzibacteriia bacterium
AGTTCCACCCGCTGCAGCGCGCCTTCATCAAGGAGCAGGCCTGCCAGTGCGGCTTCTGCGGCAACGGCATGGTCATGTCGGCGAAGGCGCTGCTTGACCGCAACCCGCGCCCGAGCGAACACGACATCAAGCGGGCGCTGAACGATCATCTGTGCCGCTGCGCGTCGCACAACCGCATCGTGCGCGCCGTGCAGCGCGCCGCCAAGGAGATGCAGTCATGAGCGTAGGCTTCTCAAGACGCGAATTCCTCAAGACGGGCGGCGCGCTCGTCATCGGCTTCGCGCTCGGTCCGCGGTTCGCGCCAGCGCAGGACGTGACGCCCCTGCCGGGCAGCCTCAACGCCAACCGCATGCTGAACGCCTGGCTTCGCATCGACTCGAACGGCAGCGTGACGATCTTCACCGGCAAGATCGAGCTGGGGCAGGGCATCGGCACGGCGCTCACGCAGATCGCCGCCGACGAGCTCAACGTGGACCTGCAGCGGATCGAAGTAGTACACGGCGATACCGCGCTGACGCCGAACGAGGGCCCGACTGTGGGCAGCCTGTCGGTGCAGGACAGCGGCACGGCGATGCGCTTCACCTGTGCGGAAGCACGCGACATTCTCCTCACCGCGGCCGGCGCCAGACTCGGAGTACCGCTCGCAGAGCTCAAGGTGAACGACGGCACCATCGTCGCGCCAAACGGCGCGACTGCGACCTACTGGGAAATCGCAGCCGACGCAAACCTGAGGCGCGAGGCGACGGCGAAGGTGCAGCCGAAGCCGCCCGCGGAGCACACGTGGGTCGGACAGAGCGTCCCCCGCCGCGATATCCCGAAGAAGTTCACGGGTGGTGCAGCCTACGTGCAGGACGTGCGCTTGCCGCGCATGCTGTTCGGTCGCGTGGTGCGGCCGCCTTCGCCCGGCGCGCAGCTCGTCGCGGTGGACGAAGCGGCCGTGCGGCGCATGCCCGGCGTAGTCGCGGTGGTGCGCGACGGCAATTTCCTGGGTGTTGCCGCCGA
Source organism: Candidatus Krumholzibacteriia bacterium (assembly GCA_035649435.1). Lineage (GTDB taxonomy): Bacteria > Krumholzibacteriota > Krumholzibacteriia > DASRJW01. The sequence goes on from DASRJO010000168.1 coordinate 1,003, forward strand.
GCGCGAAGAGCAGGCGATTCGTGCCCGCGAGGCCCTGGAGCAAAGCGCCACGTGGACGGAAACCGAATCGCTGCCGCCTTCCGGCGACGCGCTGTTCGAGCACATGATGAGCCTGCCGGTGCCCGCGCAGACGGTGACGGAAAAGTTAGCGGCGACCGCCGGTGCTGCTGGGAAGACGCTCGAGGCGCTTTATACACGTCCTTACCTGTGCCACGGCTCGCTCGGGCCTTCGTGCGCGGTGGCGCACTGGCAGGACGGGAAGCTCACCGTGTGGACGCACAGCCAGGGCGTGTTCGCGCTGCGCGGCGATCTCGCCAAGGCATTCGGCATGGATGCCAAGGACATCCGCTGCACGCACGTGGAGGGAGCCGGCTGCTACGGCCACAATGGCGCGGACGACGCCGCGCTCGACGCCGCGCTCGTCGCGCGTGCGGCAGGCGACCGGCCCGTAAAGTTGCAATGGATGCGTGACGACGAGTTCATGTGGGAGCCCTACGGCTCGGCGATGGCAATGAAGCTCTCGGGCGGGCTGGATGCGCAGGGCAACGTCGTGAGCTGGACGCACGAGCTGTGGAGCTATTCGCACAACGCGCGGCCCGGGTCCAACGCCGGCGTGAGCCTCCTTGCGGCGCGGCACCTTGAGAAAGCATTCAAATTGGTGCCGCCCGCCGACGTGCCGCAGCCCACCGGCGGCTCGGACCGCAACGCGATCCCGCTCTACGATTTTCCGAGCGTCAAGGTGCTCAAGCACTACATCGCGGAGGCGCCGCTGCACACCTCGGCGCTGCGCGCACTCGGCGGCTACGCGAATGTTTTCGCGCTCGAGTCGTTCATGGACGAGCTTGCGGCGGCGGCGGGCGCCGACCCGGTCGAGTACCGCCTGCGTCACATGCAGGATCCACGCGCCCGAGCGGCGATCGAAGCGGCGGCGCAGCGGGCGGGCTGGCAGCCCAATGCGCGTGGCGACGGCACCCGCGGCCGCGGCTTCGCGTTCGCGAGATACAAAAACCTGGCGTGCTACGTCGCGATCGCTGCAGACGTCGCAGTCGACCGCGCGAGTGGCCACGTGCGCGTGACGCGCGCGGTCGCCGCCGTTGACGTCGGGCAGATCGTCAACCCGGACAGCGTCGTCAACCAGATCGAGGGCGGGATCATCCAGTCGGCGAGTTGGACGCTGAAGGAAGCGGTGCGCTTCGACCGCACGCGCGTGGCGACGCGGTCCTGGGCCGATTACCCGATCATGCACTTCGAGGAGGTGCCGGAAGTCGAGGTGGTGCTGCTCAACCAGCCGAACGAGCGCTTTCTCGGCGTGGGCGAGGGCGCGCAGGGGCCCGCGGCGGCGGCGATCGCAAACGCCATCGCCAATGCAATCGGAAAGCGCCTGCGCGCGCTGCCCTTCACTCCAGCGAAGGTGAAACAGGCCCTGGCCTAAGGAAGCCGGGAAGAAGCTGCGCCAAGCCGAGTATCGGGACGCTCGCGTCTTCTCGAAGCCCAACCAGTAGTGAGCACCAAGGCTGACAAGGGAAAATCGGGGGCAAAAGGGAGCTGAAGCCACGGCAGCACCGAACGTGAGGGCCTAACCGGGGCTGAAGCGGCCCCCGCCTTCGCGTTCTTTTGGAGAAACTAGGGTTGGAGTCGAGTAATCATACATCCTGCTCAAGCGTCGCGAGGGGATGGGGAGGCCAAGTGGGAGTCTGTCCCAGGTCGCGCGTCCAACCACACACTGGAGCCGACGCCCAAGAGCCTGCGCTCCTGCGTCGCTCCGGCTCTTGGGCGCGGCTCACCGCCAGCGTTCGGGTGTGCCGGGACAAACCGGCACGATGTGAAAGAGTGCAAGTCTCTGACAGCGAAGGTTGAGCCAACCACGCTGGCCCCGAGTCATGCGCGAGCTTCGGTAACGGAGTCCGTGAAGCGTTGCCAGGGGAACGTGCAGGCAGGGTATGGAGCCCCGAAATGGCCAATCTGGGTGCCGACGCGCTCCGAACACGCGGAAGGCAACAGCGGGCACGCCGCTACGGCAAGGCGTACACGCACCTGGCGGGGTCGCAGACCCCTGGCATGCACGGAAACATCGTGTGCAGGACCCGGGAGGCCCCGCATCTGGCCTGACGAGCGATCGCCAGGTCCGCACAGTGAACCTACGGGGCACGACCGTGGTGCACGGGTGCAGGGAGTCGGACCGCTTCATAGTGTGTGCCTGGCAGCACACGTCTCAGGCGGGTTCAAGTCCCGCTCGGTCCGGGGCCACGGGCCGATATCCAAAGGTGGGGGTCATGCCTCACTGGCCGCAGGAGGAGGAAGGTCTGGAGACGCCTCAACGGGCACG
>DASRJO010000169.1:0-6690 GCA_035649435.1 Candidatus Krumholzibacteriia bacterium
CGAGCATCACGAATCCGTACACGTCGGCGCGCGTGCCCTTGTCCTGTGCTTGCGCCACGGACGCAGCACTCACCACGAATGCTGCCAGCACGTGCAGCGCATGTCCGAGAATCGGTCTACGCATCGTGTCTCCCTTCTTCGAACACTCCTGTCCGCGTCTGCGAGCAGCGCTCGCATCGCGGGCCGAAGACCATTCAACGCGTGCGAGTCTCCTCCTCACACGAGACCCCTCGCATCAGAGCCTTGGTTCCGTAGCCGTCCGCGTAGCCTAGAAGTGCGCGCTCCCGCGGCGCAACTGCCTTTTGGGGTTTACCTCTTGTTCGGTCCGAGGGGGACGACGAGGATCGTTCTTAGGAACATGTTCCACGCGGCACATGATGCCACAACCGCCGGGAGCCCGCCCAGGGCTCCCGCGCGCGTGGCGGCCCGGATCCAGGTCCGGGGAGAAGGGGCGGCAAAACGCGCGACGCTCTCCACCTGCGAGGGGTCGTCCGTCCATCCGGGCACGAGGACATGACGCACCCAAATCGGCCGGCCGCGCGAGGCGAGACGGCGGGCGAACTTCAAGGTCGGTGCGTTGTCCGAACCCGCGAGCAGGAAGGAGCCGTCGCCATCGTACGGTGTGTAATTCTGTTGAATGAAGTCGCGAACGTTGATCTCACTCTGCAAAAGACCCGCTCGGAATCCCTCCCACCCCGAGGGGATCGACGCTTCCGCCTTCGACTTCGGCGATGGGATCGTAGCGATTCAAGTACTCTTCTCTGCAGCTCGCGGTGCAGACTCGCCGACCAGCCCCAATAGCTTTCCGGTGTGGCGAGCGATGACCAGTTCTTCGTTGGTGGGAATGACCCATGCCGAGACCTTGCTTCCGGCGCACGAGATTCGCGGTCCGTGGCGCGCGTTCGCGTCCGAGTCGAGATCGAGACCGAGCCAGGCGGAGGCGGTGGCGATTCGGGCGCGGATTGCGGCCGAGTTCTCGCCGATGCCGGCGGTGAAGACGAGTCCATCCACACCGCCCAAAGCCGCGGTGAGCGCCCCGATTTCCTTGGCGGCACGATAGACGAAGTAGTCCACTGCCAGCTGGGCGCCGGTCTCGTTGCTGTCGATCAGGTCGCGCATGTCGTTGCTGATGCCGGAGATGCCCAAGAGTCCCGATTTCTTGTAGAGAATGGTCTCCACATCCTTGGCCGTCATCCCCAAGCTCTGGAACAGATGCAGGATCACACCGGGATCGACGGCGCCGGGCCTCGTCCCCATGCACAGCCCATCGAGCGCGGTGAACCCGAGGCTGCTGTCGATGCTCTTGCAGTTCTTGAGTGCGCAGAGGCTGGCGCCGCTTCCCAAGTGAGCGACGATCACGCGCCCGCTGGCGATTTCCGGCGCCACCTGTGGCAGGACCGAAGCGATGTACTCGTAGGACAGTCCATGGAAACCATAGCGCTGCACGCCGGAATCGCGGATCTCACGCGGCAGCGGAATCAGCTCGGCCACGGCCGGCTGGCCGCGATGAAAGCTCGTGTCGAAGCAAGCGACCTGCGGCACGCCAGGAAGTCGCTCGGAGACCGCTTCGATCGCCGCCAGATTGTACGGTTGATGCAGCGGCGCGAGCGGCACCAAACTTCGTAACTCCTGCAGAACTTGCGGCGTGACGACCACGGGGCCGCTGAAGCGCGCGCCACCGTGGACCACACGGTGGCCGACGCCAAGCACGCGCGCACCGCCGTACTCGGAGCGCAGCCACTTGGCGAAGGATTCGAGCGCGCTCGGCCCGTCGTGCACCGACTTGCCCAGATCTTGCTTGGCCAAGACCTCGCCCGCGCCATCCTTGGCGGTCAGCCGTGGCGCGGTGCCGATGCCTTCGATTTGGCCGCGCATCTGCAAGCGCCAGGGATCCGGCGCTGGTCGCACATACACGCAGAACTTGAGGCTCGAGGATCCGGCATTGAGAACAAGAACACAGTCATTCATGCGGATCGACTCCGTTCTCGCTACTTCGCGCCCTGGAGTGTTTGCCGTCGCGCATACGCCGCCATCATCGCGACCGCGCAGCTCGCGATCCGCGAACGAACGCTGTCCGAGCGGCTGGTGAGAATGATGGGAACGCGTGCGCCGAGGACGAGACCGGCGCTGTCGGCCTGGGCCAGGAAGCTGAGCTGCTTGGCCAAGATGTTGCCCGCCTCGAGGTCCGGAACGAGCAAGATGTCGGGATCGCCCGAGACGTCGGACTGGATGCCCTTGATCTCGGCCGCCTCCTTGCTGATCGCGTTGTCGAATGCCAATGGGCCATCCAGCAGACCCCCCGTGATCTGACCGCGCTCGGCCATCTTGCACAAGCAGGCGGCATCGATGGTGGCCGGCATCTTGGAATTGACGGTCTCGACGGCTGCCAGAATCGCGACCTTGGGTCGCTCGACACCGAGCGCAATGGCCAGGTCCAAGGCGTTCTGGCAAATGTCGACCTTGTCCTCCAACGTCGGTGCAATGTTGATCGCGGCGTCGGTGACGATCAGGACCTTGTGATAGGTCGGAACATCCATGATGAACACATGGCTGATGCGGCGCCCCGTGCGCAGACCTGTTTCCTTCGCAACGACAGCACCCAAGAGCTCGTCCGTGTGCAAGCTGCCCTTCATCAGGAGCTCGGCCTTGCCCTGTCGAACCAGCTCCACGGCCTTGGCGGCGGCGGCGTGGCTGTGCGGCGCATCGACGACCTGCGTTTGCCCGAGGTCGATCCCGTTCGCCTTGGCGATCTCGTCGATCTTCGCCGCCGGGCCGACGAGGATCGGCACGATCAGTCCCTTGGCGCCGGCCTCGACGGCCCCAGCGAGCGCAGTTTTCTCGCAAGGGTGCGCCACCGCCGTCGGCACCGGCTGCAGGCGTTTGCTTCTCTCCAGCAGCCGCTCGTATTTTCCCGTTCCGGTCTCGCGATTCATGGCTCCTCCTGCGTTGCCATCGGGACCGCTCGGCGAACCGCAGGCCCCGTCTCCTTCAAGAGTAACGTGAGAACGATCGCCAGACCGACGCCGTACAGAAGCGGTTCGAACGCGGTCTGGTAGTGCTCGATCTGCATGCGGTCGGAGCCGCCGCCAGCACGCAGCAAGATCCAACCGAACACCGGCCCCAGAAGCGCACTAAAGGTGAAGTTGAGGAAGATGACGACGCCGGTGGCCGTGCCGCTCATTTCCGGCGGATTGGCCTCTTTGATCACGGTGTACGGTAACATCGCCGCGCCCGAGGCGAGTCCGGCCACGATGCCGAGGACGTAGGGACGGAACACGTCCGCGGGGCCATGCAGGATCCAAGCGAGGCAGGCGAGCAGGACCAGGGCGCCGCCGATGATCACCGGCTTGCGCCGGCCGAGCCGATCCGAAACGAAACCGAGCAGCGGGCAGCCGATGATCCAGCCGAGAGGCACCGTCGCCGAGCGCAGCACCGCGGACGCATAGTCGTAGCCTCTGGCCTCCCGCAGGAAACGCACTCCCCAGATCATGTCGAAGATCACCACCGTTCGCGGGGGAAAGAGGCTGCCTGTCGAAAGCACCATCCACGACGCCGCGGCGAGAACAGCCAGCACTGCGAGCGTGATCATCAGCCTCATGCGGGCCCGGGGGGACGGGCGAGCGCTCATGTGCTTCCTCTTCGCGTGGCCTGAGCTACGTTCTCCGGCGGATTTCCTGAATCATTCCGTCGAGCTGCTGCAGAAACAGCGAGCGATCTTTTTTCGCGAACGGATCTGGCCCACGCGTCTTGGCTCCTTGCTCGCGCAGCTCCGCCAAGAGATCGCGGGTGGCAAGGACGCCGCCGATGTTCTCCTCGGTGAACGGGCGACCCTTCAAACCCAGCACCTTGGCACCCTTGTGCACGCACCGGGAGGCGAGAGGAATGTCCCCTGTGATCACGATGTCGTCGGTTCCTGCGTGCTCCGCGATCCAATCATCCGCAGCATTGAACTCCGGTCCCACCGTGATCTGTTCGAGCCACTCTCCAACGGGGGTCCGCATCCAGGAATTCGCCACCAAAAACACCTTCAGCCCATAGCGCTGTGCGACGCGATAGACCTCTTCCTTCACGGGACAACCGTCGGCATCGACGAAAATATCCAGCAATGACATCACTCCACGCCGAACACTACGCTTCCACCTCGATGTCGGCCCCGGTCGCACGAATTCTGTAGCACGCGACCCCTTGGCTCGCTGGCGGCCCGAGCACTTCGCCCGTCCGGAGATCGAACTTGGCACCGTGAATCGGACACGTGACTTCGTATCCCGACACCTCTCCATCCGCGAGAGGCCCACCGCGGTGAGAACAAGTGTTGTCGATGGCGCAGTACTGCCCGCCGACGTTGAAGACGGCAATCTGCTTGCCCATCACTTCGACGACACGGGCTTGACCTGGTGTGATCTCGGTGATCTTGGCGACCTTCACGAACTCGGACATCGAACATTCCCCCTCTCGAACGAGCCTCGACCCCCTTGCACGCAGTCGGCGGCCCTGCCCGGGCCCGCCGCGTGCCGAGCGAGTGTGAGCCGAAGCCTGTTGCGTCACGGCGCCGCGCGAGGTCATTCGCTCGGCGCCCTGCCAGAAAACAGCATCGTCTCCAAGCGGCCGTCTTTCTCATAAGTGAGCGCGAGCTGGGTGGCGACGAAGCCGAATTTCTTCACGCCCTGCAGCTGCCGCAGGAAACGCGTCTCCACGCTCGCCGCCGGTTCGGCGCAGGCCATCATGGTCGCGCTTGGGTTGCCGACCTCGACGTCGCCGATCATCGGACCCGCGGACGCGGCGGCGAAATAGCGGTTGCAGCCGCTCGCGCCGGCGAATTGCCTGTCTGCGAAGCGCAACGTGACCTCGGGCGCCTGAGGCGCGGACTCTGTCCAACTCCACCAACTCAGGACCCACTCCGTGTCCAACAGCGTCTCGAGGCCGAGACGCCGGGGCGGTGTTGCGGCTGGCAGCTCACGCAACGTCGTCCCGTGCAGCTCCCAAGCGCGGGTCGCGAGCTCACCCGGGCAGCACATGGCATCGTTCGGCCCGGCTTGCAGGATATCCAAAACGATTTGCCCTGCCTCGACTCGCGCGGCCCGAACTTGAATGCGATCCCCGACTCGTATGGTGGCAACGTTGACCAGCTCGATACTACGACGTGCGACCACCGCCAGGTGAATCCACTCGCCCGTGCCGCCGGAACTTTCGCCCAGCAGGACGACCGATTCGGCCTTCCCGTCATCATCCAGATCGCCCACGAGCTGGAAATCGCGCACGAACTGCACCACCGGCCGCGACGCGCCTCCCGGTGCGAAAGGCTCGCCTTGCCAGTGGCCGTCGACGAGATTGACGGGAGTGGTGATTCCTTCGAGCCCACGATAGACGACGTTCTTCAGCTCCAGGAGCGCCGGCAACGCGGGTTGCACGCCTGCCGCATCCTCGGTTGCCGCTCCCGAAATGCGAGGCGTGCCGCTCGGTCGTTCGCAGCCTGACATCAGGCACGCGAGCGCGACCCATGCGATGCAATTGCCAAAGATGCTGCGCACGGAGTTCCTGGCCAAGGCCGGAGCCTTCGGAAACACCACCCGTTGCCGACGATACCCGATGGCGCGCCTTCGGGGAATCCGGATCCGCGCACGGTGTATCGAGAGCTAGCCCCAAGCGTTGCGCCCCAGACCCGCGCACCCTTCACCGGAACAGCGACTTGACCTGGCTCCATGTTTGCGGCGCTGCCTCGGACTCTTGTTTCGCCGACTGGCAACGCCCGATGCCCTGAGCGCCGTTGATGACGAACGTGCCGCTCGACGAGCAGTTCGCGACACGCGAGAACGGCGGCACCTCGAGGTCGCACGGGGCGTAGTCGCTCCCCAGGCAAACCTTGGTGAAGGCCGGGGCATCGCAGAGGGTGAACAGCGGACAGCGTAGGTAACGATTCGACGGCCACCAATGCTGCCCGACCGTCATCTCGAGCTTGGGCGGCGTCACGCTCGGACCGCATGGTGCGGTCGGGAGCACGAGAACCCTGCCGAGAAACACGCGGCCGTTGGTCCCCTGCTGGCAGCTAGACCAAACCAGGTTCATGCCCCGACGCTCGGCGTCGGGCGGCGTGAATGCGGAGCCCAGTCGGACGATGGTGGTCGAGGTGGGGATCTCGATGAGGATGTAGCCGGGGTCCGGATAGCGGTCGGCGCCCAGGCGCACGCCGAACTCGACGCCGGTGATCCCGCCGGCGCTCGCACCCGAGAGATTGGCGTACACGTCGAGCACCGGGGGCTGACAGTTGCCGAAGGGAGTCTTGGCCTCGTCAGGCGAGGCATGATTCCACTGCACGCGCCAGAAATCGCACTGCCGTGCCTCGGTGCGGCCCGTCCCGCTCACCTCGGCCACGATGGCAATGTCGCCGTCCGAAGGCCTTGCCGGTGACGCGACGGTCAACAGACCTGCGAGCATTGTAATGACCGGTTTCCTCATGGCACACCCCTCCTCGTCCAGTGGTCCATCTTCTTGTACGTATGCCGAATGAGCCGATTGGTTGGTGTAGCGGATGAAGAGCGCGCAGGAACGTGCATGCGCATCCGGCCCTCTAGCGAGGATCCGCCTTCCGGGGCTCGGATGCCGCTAGCGATCCGCTATAATGCCGGCCAACCTCGTCATCCCCAGCGAAGAGCGAGAAAGGGGTGCCATCATGCCGGACGATCGCCGCAGCAT
>DASRJO010000170.1:0-3767 GCA_035649435.1 Candidatus Krumholzibacteriia bacterium
GACCGCCAATCCGACCAGCCAGGCGATTCCTGCCGCACCCAGGACTCGGAAGTGATGCTCCGCGGTGAAAAAGGCAGCGATTCGAAGCACCAGAGAAGCGCCGAGCAGGATGGCTGCAATTGCGAGGGTTTTCGATCGGGCTTCGATCTCGGTCGAATATCCCCCGTGCGCGAGGATCACACGACTGGCGATCGGCAGAATCAGCATGGCAAATCCACCGATGAAAAGAATATGGAGCACGTCCACGCGGTAGCGCGGATGGATCGCCGAGCCCCAAAGTGCGAGACAGGTCAACCAGGTCGAAATGCGGATCACCGCGACGAGGATGCCGGCGGTGTGACCCCTGCGGTGAAAACGGAACATCCGGATGAAGACGATCGTTGCGATGATGGCGCGAACCCAAAGGGCGTGCCGCTCGGAAGCGAGGTATTCGAAGAGGAAGGTCGCGCAATAGAGGAGCGCGAGTACGAGGCATTCCCGGTGCCGCGGCGTGAATCGGCGCTCGGAGCCGAGCTGAACGAGAGGGGCTCCTCCTGGCATTCCCCAGATCATGGGCACGAGCTTCCCGCCGATACCCAAGACGAGCATCGTGACCATTCCTTCAGCAAGGATCCGCCGTCCGACGATGTCCAATCCAGCCAGATCGCTGGAGACGAGACCCAAGGCGCGGAAGACCGCCGCGACAATGCCCATCAGAAGGCCGGCGCCCACGAACACGAACTCAGGGGGCGGATCCGACTGCCGCTTCCGGAATCTCCCGGCGGCGAAAACCACGAGCGCGAGCATATTGATGGCGAAAGCGACTCGCCCCAATGAGAAAAGACTCAGGATGGTCGCGAGATTTCCGCCGAGGAAGAGAATCCCGAAAAAAACCAGTTCGCTCTTCTGGGCGTGCTGGGTCATGGAGAAGTTCGGAAGAGCAGTCAGTAGGAAACCGAGGATGAAAGCGAAGAGAAACCCCTGGAGCTGTAGATCGATATGCCAGATGCTGCGAAGACCTTCGATCCAGCCCAAGGCGTAGATCGGCCAGACTCCCACTCCGAGCAATCCGAGGACAATGCCGAGGGGAAAGAAGACCCGGTAGGGTTCGATGTTGTTCTTCTGTATTGGATGCTGCAGTTTGCTGGAGTGAATCGTAGCGTCCACGCTGTCTTTCCCCTCACAAGTCCAGGATTCCTACTCGACGAGCGCGAACGCTGGCAAGCGTCCACCGCCGCAAGGGAGCAGCGGCGTGCGCCGGATGCCCGCGCGCGGCACGACGCGTAGGCCCGTGAGCTCCACGTGCGGCGACTGATAGTGCTCGAGCACCGGCTCGTCGCGCACCAGATCGGTGCTCATGTACTTCTTGTTGCAGTCGGGGAAGACGGTCGCGACGACAGCGTGCGGTCCCTGAGCGGCGGCGATCGCGAGCGCACCCAGGAAGTTGGCGCCGGAGCTGATCCCGACGGCGAGCCCCAGTTCTCGCGCCAGCTTTTGCGCCATCAGGATCGCGTCACCATCCCACACGTCGATGATCTCGTCCCAGGCGGCCAGATCGAGGAGTGCCGGGACGAAATCGTCGGCGATGCCTTGAATTCGGTGCGACCCCTGCTTCTTGAGATCCCGGCTCTCGACGCAAGGGAGATCGAGCGCCTCCGCGCCCGCCGCCTCGAGGTTGGCGCGCGTCGTGTCGAAGTGCGTGTTGTTGGGAACGCAGTGCCCGGGTCGCACGAGCGCACGGGCCAAGAGGTGTTCGGCGGCGCGCCCCTGGTGTGTCGGGACGACCTGTGGGAAGCCGGTGAGTTCCTGCACCGCCGCCTCGAAACGCGCGAAGCTCGGCGCTCCCGCGTACGACTCGTCGCCGAGCATGATCGCCGCCCACTGCGCGCTCGACATGGCGCCCGTGCCGCTATCGGTCAGCAGGTCGACGACGACGTCCTCCGAACGCAGCGCGAACAGATTGAAGCCGGCGGCGGCGATCGCCGCCTCGCGCTCGCGCCGCCCCGTGATGCGGAGCGGCTCGATGCTCTTGATCCGGAACGGCTCGATGATCGTCTTCATGGCTTCACTCCACCAATGTCCACGCGATCGCGAGGCCGAGTACGATCACGGACCGACATTCTTGCTCCCCTCGTGAAGTCGTCGTGCTCGCAGAGCGAACCGGGTCCTACGGCCGAACGGCGACCTTGAGCACTCCTTCGGTACGCTCGCCGAAAATGCGGTATGCATCCGCGATGTCATCGAGCGAGAACGAGTGTGTGAGCAGCGGCGTCGGATCGAAGCGCCCGGACTGCACCATGGCCATGAGCCGCAGCATGCGATCCTTGCCTCCCGGGCACAGTGTGGTCACGATGCGATGGTCGCCGAGACCGGCGGCGAAGGCTTCGTATGGCATCTCGAGCTTGCCGGAGTAGACGCCCAGGCTGGAGAGGGTTCCGCTCGGTCGTAAGCTGCGCAGCGCGCTCTCGAATGTCTGCTGGGTGCCGAGCGCCTCGATGGCAACGTCCGCGCCGCCGCCGGTCAGACGCTTCACCTCGTTCACCACGTCGACGTGCCGGTAGTCGAGCACCACATCGGCACCCATGCGACGTGCCATGGCGAGGCGATTCTCATCCCCATCGACGCCGATCACCAAGGCCGCACCCATCAGGCGTGCGCCCGCCGTCGCGCACAATCCGATCGGACCCTGCGCGAAGACCACGACCGCATCACCGATGCGAACCCCACCGGACTCCGCGCCCGAAAACCCCGTGGACGCGATGTCCGCGAGCAAGACCACTTGCTCATCCGTCAGCGCATCCGGGATTCGGGCCAGATTGGCTTGCGCATTCGGCACGCACAAATACTCGGCTTGCGCGCCGTGGATCGTGTTGCCGAAACGCCAACCACCGATGGCTTCATAACCGCCGCCGTGGCCGCACTGCGACAGGTGTCCCGACAAGCAGGCGCGGCATTGACCGCAGGGCGTGATGGCGCCCACGAGCACACGTTGGCCCGGCTCGTAGCCGACGACACCGGGCCCCAATTCTTCGATCACGCCCACCGGCTCGTGGCCGATCACGAGACCGGGGCGCACCGGGTATTCGCCTCGCACGATGTGCAGGTCGGTGCCGCAGATCGTCGTCAGCGTGATGCGGATCACGGCTTCGCCGGCACCGGCACGTGGTCGCTCGACCTCCTCGACACGGAAGTCGTTCACCCCGTGGAACACGTTGGCTCTCATCTTTGCCATGGTCGGACCTCCTCTAAATCGCTCGTGGGAAATCAGGCATCAGGAAGTTTTCCCCCTTGTCGTTGCGGAGCGGGGGAGTCGAGGGCGGCAGCGCTCGCGCCTGGCTCTGGTGCTGCCTGTTTGTCGGAAGGATGCGCATAGATCCGGGCGTATTCGGCCTGGTGCTCGTGGGCCAAGTCCTCGACCTGCATCTTGCCGGTGATGGCAGTGAAGCCGCCTTCGAGACCGGGCCGCAGCAGGACGAAAAACAGGTGCCACACCAGGATGGCGAGGACCGCCAGCCACGCCTCGTAGAAGTGCACTGCTTCGGAAACCTTCACCAGCCACGATGGTCCGTCCAGTCGTGCCGGGAACCACAGGATCAAGCCCGTCGCAACCATGATCCCCGTGCCCCAAACGAGGGCCCAGTATTCCGCCTTTTCGATGTAGCGAAAGCGGCCGAATGCTGGCGGCTCGGGGGCGCGATGCAAGTGGTAGCGAAGGTTGGTGATCGCATGATCCAAGTCCAACCTGCGCGGCAGCATTTCGCGTAACTGCTCGCGACCGCGGCGGGTGC
>DASRJO010000171.1:0-45526 GCA_035649435.1 Candidatus Krumholzibacteriia bacterium
GGTCGCCAGCTTCACGGAACTCTCGTCACGAATGCAATACGTCGACCGCGACGTCCGCCCCGGCACCGAGATGTGGTATTCGCTTCGATTTCACGACCAGACCGGGGCCACATCCCAGATTGCGGCGCGATCCGGGCGTACCATGGATCTGGTGTCGGCGCTCGACCCACCCCGATACGACGCCGGTGACAAGATCGTGTTCTCGTACGCGATCGGGGGAGCCGGTGCCGACGTGCAACTCGTGCTGTACGACGTGCGCGGGCGGCTCTTGCGCCATCTCGATGGCGGTTGGCGTGACGCCGGCCGCTACGAGGTCGAATGGAGTCCCGGACACGACAGCGCGGGGCGTCCGGCGCGAGGCGTGTACTTCGCTCGGCTCAACGCCGGAGCCTTCGTGGCACCGCAGCGTGTGATCGTCCTGCGCGAACCGCGATAGCCGCGAACCTTCGCGCCTAGCCTCGGCTCAGCGCTCGGAACGGAGGCCGAGGCGTTCGAGGGCGCCCGCGGCTTTGTCGTTGGCGGGGTCGAGCTCGAGCGCGCGCTTCCATGCGACGATGGCGTCGTCGCTGCGGCGCATCGCGTAGAGCGCGTTCGCCAGGTTCGACCATGCGGCGCTGGTGTCGGTCGAGCGCTCGGTGGCGCGCTCGTACATCTCGACTGCTTGCTCCAGCTCGCCGCGGCGGTGGTACAGGTAGCCGAGATTGTTGTAGACCTGGCCGACGCTCGGGCCGAACTCGAGCGCCTTCTTGAAGGCTTCGAGCGCGTTGTCGTCGGCGTGCATCTCGGTGTAGGAAAGCCCAAGGTTGTTCCACGCTTCGGCGAGGGTCGGGTCGAACTGCAACGCCTTCTTGAACTTTTCAACCGAAGTATCGTAGGCGCCTTCGTGATAGGCGAGCACGCCGGCGTTGTTGAGACGGCGCGCCTCCTCGCGGCGCTCGCGCTCGAGCAGTGCCTCGGAGAAGGACCGCTGTTCGACCAGCAGCTCCTCGGCGTGGCGTGACGAAGAGGCCAGGCCCGCGGCCGCGGCGGCGACTTCCTGTACGTGACTGGCGAGCAACCGCAGCGATTGCTGCAGCTCCTGACGCAGAGTGTTCATGCTCTGGTTGTCTTCGAGCAGGCGCTGCAGACTGTGTTCGAGCGAAGCGTTGGGCTTCTGTGCCGCCACGAGCTCGAGACGCGCGCGCGATTCGCTTGCCGAACTGGCGAGAATGCGCCGCATTTCCTCGAGACTCTCCTGCAATGCGCGGCGCGAGTCCTCGCGGGACTCGGCCACGGCGGACAGGGTGCCCTCGATGGCGCTGCGCGATTGCTCGGCGTCATAAGTTGCGCGGGCGATGTCATTGCGCGTGTTGGCGATTTCTCCCCGTAGCTTCTCGATCTCGGGTTGCAATGTCGAAGCGGACGCGGAATGCAGGGCCTGATCGAGTGCGGCGATGCCGCTCTGCAAGGCGCCGAGGCGCTCCTGCAGCACATTCCCCATCTCCGGCTCGGCGCTCCGCACGGCTTCGACACGTCCGAGCAGCTGCTCGATGCGACCGGTGAGCGCACCTTGTTGGCGCGATTGCTCCCCCTCCAGCCGCCGGAAGCCGCCGATCATCTCCTTCAAGTTCTCCCGCTGTAGCGACCACACTTCCTGCAGGATGGAGCTCGTCGTCGGGCCCTCGGCCTCGCCCTCGTGCAACAGCAGAGTGCTTTCCGGGGCTCCCGCAAGCGAAGCGCCGGTGAATCCGGACTCGAACAAGGTGTCGAAGCGGCAGCCGCCGGCGTGGAAGAAGCGACAGGGCTCACCCAGACATTCGAGGCTGGAGCGCGGTGCGTCGTCGACCTCATCCTCGAGGGCCCAGAGTTGTGTCGAGAGGACCGGTTCGCCCGACTTCGAGATTTCGGAGTCGGAGGCGCGGGTGATCTCGACTCGCGGTGTACTCGGGGGAGTCGGGCGCAACAGAGCCGGCCCGCGCTGCGGCAGCGAAGCTTGGCCAGCCACCAGGAATGGACAGATCTTCATGGCTCCTCCCGAGGGTCGCTCGCCAAACGCCGTGTCATGGCGGACCGAGGTTCGTGCGCTTCTCGAGGACCACGGGCCGTGGCTCGAGACACGCATGCAAGTGCAACTGGTATGTCACCCGCGCACGTTCGTGCGCGGCCTTGAAGTCGGGGAACTCACCGAGAAGCCGCAGGTAGATGACATGAGCTTCGCCGAACCGGCCGAGCTGCTCATTGCACCGGGCACCCAGGAAAAGCACGTTGCGGCGCATTTCGGCGTCGGCCACCTGCACGAGGTCGATGCTGCGGGTGACGGCGGCTGCGAGATGCGGCTGGTCGGCGTCGGAGTAGCTGCGCGCCAACAAGTAGCGTCGAGCCGCTTCCATCTCGGGTCCATCCGCGGGGAAGCTGAGCGCCTCGCGAGCGGCGGAGAAATCGCGTGACAGGAGCGAGAGCCGTGCGAGCTCGAGTCGTGCGCGCAAGTTGCTCGGTGTGCGCGCGCTCGTCTCGTGCAACTGGTCGATCTTCTTCTGCAGCCCCTGCGCATTCAGGCGCTCGAGGAAGTCGTAGGTCTCGCGGCCGCCGCCGCCGGACTGCAGCGCCGTGGCCAGGATCTCTTTGCCCTCGCTGACGCGGCCGAGATCGACGTAGATCGAGGCGAGAAGCAGACGTGCCTCGTGCGCATGCGCACCCTCCGTCACCCGGCGTAGGACCTCGATCGCTTCCTCGACGTCACCCTTCTGTCGCAGCTGCTGTGCGAGGTCGAGTGCGGCACCGCCCTCGACGCCTCCGCGCGCGACGAGAATTTGCAAGCGCGCGAGACGGGCCTCCGTTGCATCCTCATGCTCGGTGCGAAATCCGGCGAGGGCTGCTTGCGCTTCCAGCCAGCGTTCCGATGCCAGCAACGTGTCGATTTCGAGAAGGGCGAGGGCTTCCGTCGCGCGTCCCCCGACTTCCGCCAAGGTCGCCAGCACCAGATCGCGTGCCGCACCATCGTGCTCCAGCAGCGCACGCATGCGGGTCTCGCCGCGCGGTGCATTGCCGCTGCGAATCTCGAGCGCGGCAAGCTCGCAGACGATCCATGCCTCGTCGGGAAAGCGCTGCAAGGCGGACTCGAGCAGCTCGAGGCGATTCTCGGCGGTCACACCGGGCTGTTCGACGGCGCGGCGGACGCGCAGCAGCGCTGCATCGCGGTCGCCTTGCACCAGCAAGATGTCCCACAGCACCCGATGCGCTTCAGGCATCGGAGTGGTTGCGAGCAACGTTTCGAGTGCACCCACCAATTGCGCGCGCAGCGGCGGGAAGCGCCGGCCGAGCTCGGCCAGCAAGCGGCAGGCACGGCGCTCTTGCTTCCCGGCCAGGAGCGCGCGGGCGAGCGCCATCCCCGTGTCCGGATTCTCCGCATCGCGATCCCACTCGACCTGCAGGGTGAGGAGAATCTGCGGCCCGAGCTCCGGAGCGATCTGTAGCGCTTGATTGAGCAATGCGACGCCACGCGCACGTTCGCCTCGACGCAGCCACAAGGCGCCCGCGAGCGCCAGTGCCGGACCATAGCCCTCGAGCGTTGCAGCGTGCTCGTGCAGCGCTTCCAGCACCAGGTCGACGAGCATCTGATCGAGACGCACGGCCTCGGACAGCAAAGCGACCGCTTCGGCACCATTCCCCTCCACACGCAAGAGCGCGTGCGCGAGCACACAACGCGCGTGTCCGAGGTGTGCATCCAGCGCGACGGTGCGGCGCAGCTCGGCGATGACGCGGTCGAGCGGAATGTCGCTGCAGCGCAAGGCGCTGGCGAAAGCATTGGTGGCCGCACTCGCCTGGCCGGTTTCCAGGTGAATGCAGCCGAGCGCGAGATGGAGGAAGCCCTGGCGATCCGCGGGCACGTTCTGCGCCGCGCGGTGACAGAGATCGCGCGCGTGTCGATGGCGTTTCGTGTCCAGCAACGCGAGAACGATCGGCCGCCACACGCCATCGTCTGCCCCAGCACTGGTGAACAGACGGTCGGCGCTCCGACAGATACGGTCGGTGGCTTCGGGCTGAGCGCGCAGCGTGCGCGCGAAGGACTCGGCGCTCGCGACCCATTCGCCGCCGTCGAGCAGCAGCTCGGCCGTGAGCTCGAGAGCGCGGGGGTGTTCGCCACGCTTTCGCAGCAGCGTGTTCAATGCTTCGAGCGCTGGTTGGCGCAGCTCGGGTTCCTCGGCCACGAGCAAAGCGAGCTCGCGCAACATGGCATCGGCATCGCCGTGGGCCAGACCCGAACACACGAGGGCCAAGCGCAAAGCCGGAGCGAGCGGCACATCGACCAGCACTGCCACGAGTGCGGCGCCGAGCTCGGGGCGTTCACGCAACAGAGTTTCCATGCGAAGGCTGAAATCCGACACACGCGTGCCCGGCGAGGCATGGTAGTGCGACACCGCCGCGCGTGCCTCGTCGCTGCGGCCGAGATCCACCGCTGCCTCGACGAATACCATCAGGAGCTCGGCGGAGAGCCCGAAGCCCGACGCAATCTTGACGGCGAGCTCGTACAACACCGCGGCGGTTGCCTGCCGGGTTTGCCGCAGCCGCAGCAAGTTCTCCGTCGCCTCGTTCGGGAGCTGCATGTCCACCAGGAGCCCGATGAGCATTTGTCCGAGCGTCACGCTCTTGGGTGCTTTTTGGTAGGCGGGCTCGAGCTCGCGACGCACGTCGGTGTTGCGAGCGGGGTCGAGCTCGAGCGCGCGCAGGAAGGACCGCGCCGCGTCCTCGTGGTTGCCGAGATCGAGCGAGAGTCGCGCGCGCAGCAGGACTGCGTCGACATCCCGCGGCCTCTGCACCAGGATCTGGTCGACGACGAGGAGGTTCGCAGCCGCATCCCCGCCGGTCTGGCGCGTGTCTTCCAACTCGCGGACCGCGCGATCCACATCGCTCGTTCCCACGAGCACGCGTGCATACAGTTGTCGCAGCTTCTCGGTGGCGTGCGCGGCTTCGGGGACGGATTCCAGCACCGCACGCACGACGGCGTTCGCCCCGTCCCCACCCTTGCAGAGTTCCTCCAACACCGCGAGCGCGGCGTCATGCTGATGCTCCAGCAGCAGCATCCGCGCGTGGACCGGCAAGAGCAGCGGGCTCTGCAGCCCGCGCCCGAGCCAGCGAAGGACGCGCGCGCGTGCGGGCGCATCTGTGGCCACGGCGGTCCACTGCTCGGCGGCGCGTTCGAAATCTTGCACGCTCACGTAGCAGCGGCCGAGAACGCAGCGCAAATCGTTGCAATCGCCTGCAGTCTGCAGCTCGAGCCGGCACAAGTGTCCCACGGTCTCGGTCTGACGCCGATCGGTGTCGAGAATCCGATCGCAGGTGTCGGCCATCTCGCTCCGACGGCCGAGAGCCGCCAGCACCAGGACTTCGGCCAGCATGAACCCGCTCACGCGCGAGTCTTGACGGAGCTCGCCATCCGGTGTGTCCTGGCGCAACGACTGAACCTTGGCGCGCAGCTTCGCCAATAGCTTGTCCAGATCCTTGGCGTCGAGAGCACGCACGGTGTCGCGCGCTTTTTCGAAATCCGGCTGACTGAGATAGGTATCGAAGAGGAGCTCGGCCAGTTCGAGCGGATGCGTGCGTTCGAATTCGTCCTGCGCCAGCTGCAAGATTTCCGTGCGTGCGTCCGGACAGCGCCGGAGCGCGCTACGCAGGATGCCGGCTCCTTCGACGCCGCGCCGCAGCTGGAAACACAAGGTCGCGGCCTCGCGCGCCAGCAGGAACTCCTGCGGTTGCTCGGTAAGCGCCTCTTTCAGACGCTGCAGTGCGCGGTCGTCGTGACCGCGAATGCGATCCTGTTCGACTTTTCGCAGAATCTTCTCGACGGCCGACAACAGATCCTCCCGGTCGCGGCCTGGAACATCGAACTCCTGACTTGCGAAAGCCGTACCGGATCGAGACGCGGCGCCATTCGACTGTCGGCGAAGCAATTGCGCCGGCGCGCCAAGGGTTGCATACCGGACCCAGCGCGGAGGACCGGCGCGACGGGGTGTGACCCGGCGGGGTTTCCCGTCCTGGTGGGGGGTCCAGGGTTGTTGTGGATCGGTGGCTCCGTTACAGTGCCGTGGCCAGTTTCTGCACATGCGGTCCGGGGGCGTGTCGGCGCAGAGGGAGCGGCAATGACTTTCCAGCCGGATCACGGGCAGTCTCGCTCGCGAGCCTCGGCGCGCGACTCGAGACCGAGCTCGCTTCGCACCATTCCGGACTTCGACAGCTTCGCGCGGCTGCATCGATCGGGCATTTCGCTTCCCGTGGCGTGGGATCGCCCGGATCCAGGCTGGGATCCGCTGGCATTGGTCGAGGCGTTGCCCGCCACCGCCACGGTGATGTTGCTCGAGACTCCCGGCGGCCCTCCCGATCTCGAACACCGCACGTTCCTGGCCTGGAACCCCGAGCGCGAGTTCATCCTGCGCCGCGGCACGCTGGAGATCACCACGGCTGGGCGCAAGACGGTGCGCAAGCCTTGTTCGGCGCCGCTTACCATGTTGCGGCAGGCACTGCGCGGCGCTGGTGCGTGCGCCGTTCCGTATGGCGATGGCTGGAACGGCGGGCTCGTCGGCTATGTCGGCTACGACTTCAAGAATCATCTGGAACGCCTCCCCGATCGCGTGCGCGATGATCTCGGCACGCCCGAGCTCCGCTTCGGGTTCGTGCGGCGCGTGGTGTCGTGGGATCACGCGGCACAGAGGGTGCGCCTGCGAGTCAACTTGAAATGCGTGTCGAAGCGAGCCGTGGACGACTGGAACCGCGCTGTCGCGGCGCTGGAAATGTTGCAGGACGAGGTCGTTCGCTTGCATCAGGGAGCACGCGACGTGGCGGAGTCATCGCAGCGCAGCCAACGCCAGGCGGCAGGCGCGCGCTCGGCGATGATCTCTGCGCTGCACAGCAACCTCGATCGCGAAGCATACGATGCGATGCTGGCGCGCGCGCATACGCACATCCTGGATGGCGACATCTACCAGGCCAATCTGTCGCACCGCTTCGAGACCCGCTACGCCGGCGACGGCCTCGATCTCTACCGCCGGCTGCGCACGATCAACCCGTCGCCATTCGCTACCTACATGCGATTCTCGGACCACGTGTTGGTGAGCTGTTCGCCGGAGCGCTTGTTCAAGCTCGAAGGCCACCGCGTGACGACACGACCCATCGCGGGCACGCGCCCGCGCGGCGATTCGGGCCACGCCGACCGGGCGCTGGAGCGCGAGCTGCTGGGGAGCGAGAAGGAGCGCGCCGAACATCTCATGATCGTCGACATGGCGCGCAACGACATCGGGCGCGTGTGCGAGCTCGGCAGTGTCGAAGTCGAGCGCTTCATGAATGTCGAGCGCTATTCTCACGTCCGCCACTTGGTTAGCAACATCGTCGGCCGCTTGCGCGGCGATCGTGACGCGTTCGACCTGCTGGCGGCGGTGTTTCCGGGGGCCAGCATCACCGGGGTCCCCAAGATCCGCTGCATGCAAATCATCGATGCGCTGGAATCGGTGCGCCGCGGCGTTTACACCGGCTCCGCCGGCTACTTCAGTCTCGACGGCAGTGCCGATTTCAACATCCTCATCCGCACCTTTTTCTTGCGGCGGGGTCGCGCCTATTTCCACGTCGGCGGCGGCATCGTCGCCGACTCCAACGCCGAGAGCGAGTACCAGGAAACCCTGGCGAAGGCGCGCGCCTTGCTCGAGGCGCTTTGGGCCACCGCCGGCGCACGTGCCGAGGCCAGCGCGCGGGCCGAAAGCTTTTCCAAGGGCGGCGCCGCGCGGGATCGGGTCCGGAGTGCCGCCGTCGTTGCACATGGCTCGGCTGCTGTCGCCACCACGCGCCCGCGCCCGCGGTCCGCGCACCTCGCGCTCAGCGCACGGCGCAAGCGCACCTCGGGGGGACGGCGGAGGTAGGGCCGTGCACGGCGGCTCACATGTCATCCTCGACGGCGAGCTCTTGCCACGCGATGCCGCGCATGTTGGCATCGACGACCACGGGTTCCTGCTCGGCGACGGTGTGTTCGAAACGCTGCGCCTCTACGGCGGCGTGCCATTCCGCGTCGATGCGCACATGCAGCGACTCGCCGCTTCGGCGGATACGGTGCGAATCGAGATTCCCTGGAGCCACGCACAGCTCTCCGGTCAGATCGCTCGTCTCGTCGAACGCAACCAATTGCAGCGCACACCGGGCAGGGTACGCATCACCGCGACACGCAGGCGCGGAGACTCCGTGCACGCCACCGTGCTGGTGACCGCCGATCCCTACGAACCCCCTGTCGAATCCGTCTACGAGGTCGGCGTCGACGTGGGCACTGCAGCACACGCGCGGCGTGCGCACCCTTGGCATGCGATCAAATCCACCAGTCAGCAGTCGAACGTGTTGCTCCGGCGCCAAGCGCAACAAGCCGGTCTGTTCGAGATGTTGGAATGGAACGATGCCGGTGTCCTGGCGGAGGGCAGCTCGTGCAATGTCTTCGCCGTCGACGACGACGGTGCTTTGCACACGCCGTTGCCGAGCGATGGCTGCCTGCGTGGGGTGACGCGCGATACGGTGGTGGAAGTCGCACGTGAGGCAGGCATCGTCGTCCAGGAAGGCCATGTGACACGCGGGCGGGTTGAGTCGGCGCGTGAGATCTTCCTCACCAACAGCTTGATCGAGATCATGCCGGTGCGGCGATTCGAAGGCCGGATCGTCGGATCCGGCGCCTCCGGCGTGGTCACGCGAGCGCTGCGCTCGGCGTATCGGTCTTTGACGGGCGAAGTGGGATGACCGGTGTCACGGGGCGGGCCGACCCAAGGGGCCGGCCCGTGCACATCCGCAATCGAGGCGGATCTCAGTGGATGGAGTCGCCAGGGTCCCGATCCTCGGCAGGCGCGACCACGACCGCCATGTACACGCGCGGACTCTCGTTGCCTGCGGCGTCGAATGATGTGACGGCGTATCTGTAGCTCACCCCGAGGTGCACGTTCGTGTCCACGTAGTTCGAGGCGGTGACCACGTCGAGCTCCAAGGACTCGATTCGAGTGCTGCCGCGCTTGATCGAACCGGAAGAGTAGCGTGGCTCGGATCGATAGATGCGGTAGCCGGCGAGATCGGTCTCGCTACCCGGGTTCCAATGCAGCGCCACGTTCGGGTTGGTCCCGACGTGCACGAAGGCGTCGAGCCCGGTGACGAGGGCGGGTGGAGCGTTGTCCTCGGGTGCGAGCGGTGAGGAAGTTTCGTTCGCACAGCCGGCGACGCCGATCCCGGCGGCAAAGGCGACTGCGACCCAGAGATTTATTCGACGCAGCATTGGATCCATCCTCCTGTTGGGCCGCACGATTCCGGCCCCCCGAGCCGGCCCATGGCCCCCTGCGTCCGAATCCATTGGTCGCATTGGGCAAGACCACGTCGTGCTTGGCGTCGGCACGAGGGTTCGAGACCGCAGGTCCTGGAACCCAGGCTGAGCGATCTCGAACTGTATGACGACGAATTCCACACCATTGCAACGCACATGCCGGCGATGTCCACACACAGTCGGGAACGGCGTGCAGTCTTCGAAACGGAGTTCGAGTGACGTTCGCTGGACCATGCGGTGTGGTTCAGGGACTGGCGAGACCTCAGGAATCAGGGATTTCCCGATCCTCCAGACGCTTCGAGCCGGCACTTTGCACCGAGGGGTCCCGGGGGATCGCGGGCAGCTTCGGTAACTCGCTGTCGCGTATGATCTTGACAGTCGCCACCGGGGCTCGATAGAGTGGCGACGCATCCGCGAAGTCGTTTGTGGCGTCCGAACGGTTCCTGGAGAGATCTCATGACCAAGGCAGAGATCGTCGAGGACATTGCCGCCAAGACCGGACTGACCAAGAAGGAGATCGCCGAGGCCGTCGATCAATTCCTCAAGACGGTGTCGGACGCGCTCGCCGAGGGCAAGCACTTGGAGATTCGCGGCTTCGGCACGTTCAAGGTCAAACAGCGCAAGGCGCGAGTCGCGCGCAATCCACGCACGGGTGATCCTGCACCCGTCCCGGAGCGGCGCGTCCCCGTGTTCAAAGTCTCCAAGGAACTCAAGGACCTCGTCGCGTCGCGACGGTGAATTGCGGCTGTGCGCCGCGGCAACGGGCGCACCTCCGGGCCAACCCTGGGGTCGAAGCCCGTTTCCGCGGAGGATCCCCCTTGCACGCCTGCGCTCGCCTGTTGCCCGTCGCATGCGTCTTGCTGACGACCGCCACGGCCCGAGCATCCGAGCATCCTTCTCTCGCTGAAACCTATCGCGACCAGGCCTCCCAGATCGTGGGGGCCGCGCTCACCAGCGATCACGCCTACTCGCGTTTGTCGGAGCTGTGCGATGGCATCGGGCATCGGCTGAGTGGATCGAAGCAGCTCGAGCTCGCGGTCGAATGGGCGGCTGCGAGCATGCGCGCCGACGGCTTGGATGTGCGCTTGCAACCGGTGCGCGTGCCGCACTGGGTTCGCGGTCGCGAGAGCGCCGAAATGGTCGAGCCACGCCTCATGCCGCTTTCCATGTTGGGACTGGGAGGAAGCGTCGGAACGCCGAAGCGCGGCATCACCGCCCCCGTGGTCGCCGTAAGCAGTTGGGACATGCTCGATTCTCTCCCGGACAGCGCCCTCCGCGGCAAGATCGTGCTCTACGACGTGCCGTTCACCACCTACGGCGAGACCGTGAAGTTTCGCGGCAATGGTGCGTCACGTGCCGCCACGCGTGGTGCCGTGGCCGTGCTCGTGCGCTCCGTCGGGCCGACGAGTCTGCGCACGCCGCACACCGGCTCGCTGCGTTACGAAGAGGACAAGGTCGCCGGGGACAACGCCGCCGGGGGCAATTTAGCCGCGGACAATGTTGCCGCGAACAGGATCCCCGCGGCCGCGGTGACGATCGAAGACGCGACGATGCTGCATCGACTGCTCGACCAAGGCCACACCGTGCGTGTGCGTCTGCAGATGGAGGCCAAGAAGCATCCCGACGTGCTATCGCACAACGTCATTGGCGAGCTGCGCGGCCGTGAACGCCCCGAAGAAGTCGTCCTGCTCGGCGGCCACCTCGATTCATGGGATGTCGGCCAGGGAGCGCACGACGATGGCGGCGGTTGCATTCTCGCCATGGAGGCCGTGCGCATCATCCATCAGCTCGGGCTGCGGCCGCGACGCACCCTCCGGGTCGTGTTGTGGACGAACGAAGAGAACGGCTTGCGTGGCGCGAACGCCTACCGCGATTCCCTGGGCAGCGCCGTGCGCAATCATGTGGCGGCCATCGAGGCGGATATGGGCGTCGAGCGCCTGGCGGGCTTCGGGGTGCGGGTAGAACACGACACGAGCGACGTCGCAAGCCGCGAGCGGCATGTGAACGCCGTGGCCCGCGCACGCGAGATCGGCACGCTGCTCGCCGGCCTCGGCGGCGACCGGATCACCGAAGACGGCGGCGGCGCCGACATCGGCCCGTTGATGAAGCTCGGTGTGCCTGGTCTGGCGCATCGCACCATCGGGGAGCGATATTTCGAATGGCATCACACCCCGGCCGACATGCTCGACAAGGTGGATGCTCTCGAGCTGCGCAAGCACGTGGCGGCGATGGCCGTCATGGCCTTCGTCCTCGCCGACATGCCCGCACGTCTCGACGACCCATAGTTCTGACTTGTCGCGCGCCCTCGGTCATCGCGCCGCAATGCGAGACAGACTGCAAGCCATGGAAAGAAAACAACATTGGGAGAACCAGTACAACCGGCGAGAACTGCACGAAGTCAGCTGGTTTCAGTCGCGACCCGACACGTCTCTCGCTCTCATCGAAGAGTTCCTGCCGGACAAAGGGGCGGCGCTGATCGACGTGGGTGGGGGCGGCTCGACATTGGTGGATGGCCTGCTGGCAGCGGGTTATCGGTCGGTCACCATCCTCGACTGGGCGGCCGCAGGGCTCGCGCAGGCGCAGAGCCGTCTCGGCGAGGCGGCTTCCCGAGTGACATGGTTGCAGGCAGATGTGCTCGGCGCGTCGTTGCAAGCGGCACATTACGCGCTATGGCACGACCGCGCCGTTTTCCATTTCCTCGTCGCTCCGGCGGAGCGCAGTGCTTACGTGCAACGGCTGCGGGCAGCACTCCACCCATCGGGTCATGCGATCATTGCCACCTTCGCGCCCGAAGGTCCGGAGCGCTGCAGTGGTCTTCCGGTGCGGCGCTACACGCCCGAAGAGCTCGCGGCCGAGCTCGGCGAGCCGTTCCACCTCGTGACTTGGCGCGAAGAGCAGCACCGAACACCCGCGGGGGTCACACAACCATTTCAATTCAGCGTGTTCGAACATCGCGGGTCGTCAGCGGGTTCGCGGCGCGAGGCCACTCATCGCGCCTCGGGAAGGGAAGGAGAGGCGCATGGTCCATGACGCGCGCCGGTTGATCTCCATTCAAGTCGGGCTGCCGCGCGAGGTGGAGTCGGACCACAAGACCGTTCGCACCTCCATCTGGAAGTCTCCGGTGACAGGGACGGTCCGAGTGGGAAAGCTCAACCTCGAAGGAGATGCGCAGTCCGACCTCTCGGTGCATGGCGGTCCGGACAAGGCGGTGTACGCTTACCCCTCGGAGCACTATGCCTTTTGGCGATCCGAGCTCCCGGACTTGGAACTCGCCTGGGGGGCATTCGGGGAGAACCTCACCCTCGCCGGCGTCCTCGAACCGGAGGTCCAAATCGGCGACCGCTTTCGCATCGGCACCGCCGCGTTTCGGGTCACGCGCCCGCGCTTGCCGTGCTTCAAGCTCGGCATTCGTTTCGGCCGAGCGGACATGGTGAAGCGGTTCCTGCACAGCGGGCGCACGGGCTGGTACTTCGCCGTCGAAAGCGAGGGCGAGATCACCGCCGGGGACGCCATCGAGATCACGCGCCGAGACGGCGACGGCGAGACTGTGCCGGAGATGGTCGCGCGTCTTACGTCCGGTCCACGCGGCCGGCAGCAGGAGTGAAGGATGGACGTCGATTCCTACCTGGCGCGGATCGGTTACGCCGGTTCGCTCGGGACAAAGCCCCAAGTGCTGCGGGATCTGCATCGAGCGCACATGCATTCCGTGCCGTTCGAGAATATCGACATCCATCTCGGACAGCGCATCGAGCTCGGCCTCGAGTCGATCTACGACAAGATCGTGCGCCGGCGGCGCGGTGGCTTCTGCTACGAGTTGAACGGGCTGTTCGCCTGGCTGCTCGAACGCTTGGGCTTCGCGGTGCGGCGGCACTCGGGGCGTGTGTTCGGCGCCGCGGGGTTGGGTCCCGAATTCGACCACCTGACCCTGCAGGTGAGCGCTGGCGAGGCCTGGCTCGTCGATGTCGGCTTCGGCGATTCGTTCGTCGAGCCGTTGCCGCTCGTGCCGTCGAATGCGGTGGAGCAGGCCGGGTGCGGCTATCGCCTGCAGCTCACGGACGAGATCTGGTGTCTCGAACGGCGCAAGCAAGGTGAGGACTGGGAACCTCAGTACCAATTCACGCTCGTGCAGCGCCGTCTCGAGGAATTCGCCGCGATGTGCGACTTCCATCAGACCGATGCGTCTTCGCCGTTCACGCGGAAACGCGTGTGCTCGCTCGCGACACCGGTGGGCCGGATCACTCTGAGTGGGAGGCGGCTGATCCTCACGGACGGGGATCGTCGCGAGGAATCCGAGCTCGCCGACGAAGAGGCGATTCGGAAGGTCCTGCGCCAACGGTTCGGGATCGATCTCGGCGACGTCACCGGCGCGCAGAGCCGAGGCGCATTCGTGTAGTACTCTGGGTGTCGAGGTCACGATGGCGACGAAAACCACAACCGCACCGCGCGTCGACAGCGGCCCGGGCCTGCGCTCGCTGCGGCTCGGACTGGGTCAGATCGCTCCCAAGCTCGGGGATGTGGCGGCCAACCTCGACATGCACCTCGACATGTTGGAGGCGGCGCGGAGTCAGTCGGCGGAGCTCGTGTTGTTCCCGGAGCTCTCGCTCGTCGGCTATCAGTTGCGCGACCTCGTGCCCGACGTGGCGCAGACCCGACGCACACCGCAGTTCACGCGCTTGGTGCAGGCGAGCCACGGCTTGAGCCTCGGATTCGGCTTCGTCGAGGAAGCGGCCGACCACCGGTTCTTCAACAGCTACGCCTTCTGCGAGGACGGACGGTTGGTCTCCGTGCATCGGAAGGCGTACCTGCCGACGTACGGGCTGTTCGAAGAGGGGCGCTTGTACGCCGCGGGCGAACATATTCGCGCCTTCGACACCAAACTCGGCCGCTTCGGCATCGTCATCTGCGAGGATCTCTGGCACCCGTCGGCGATGTACATCCTGTCGCAGGACGGCGCCGAGCTCGTCGTCGCCGCGGCGGCCAGCCCGCTGCGCGGCGCCGACGTCGGCGAGGAGCATTCCAACATCGACGTGTGGGCGACGGCACTCAAGATGTACAGCCAGCTCTTCGGTTGCTTCGTCGTGCTCGTGAACCGCGTCGGGTTCGAAGACGGGCTGTCGTTCTGGGGCGGCTCGCGCGTGCTGGCGCCGGGCGGGCGGTCGTCATTCGAAGCTCCGTTGCTCGAGCCCGGGCTGTTCACGTGCGAAATCGATTGGAACGAGGTGCGGCGCTATCGCGTCAGCGATCCGACCTTGCGCAGCGAGAGGCTGGATCTCACCTTGAGCGAGCTGAAGCGGATCCAGCGCGACCGAATCGTGCGCGGACCCGAAGCGGATGCGGGCGACGCACGCAAACCTGGGGTCGAGCGGCGTGGGGGCCGCCCGTGAACACGATCGAGGTCCGGACGTGAAGTCGACCGATGCGCACACCGCGATGGTGCACCGACTGCGGCAGGGGTATCGCGACCGCAAGGTCGACGCCGATCTCTTGCGCAAGGTGCTCGTCGCATTCATCCGCGACGAAGTGCACAAGGTCGGCCTGCGGCATGTGGTGCTTGGGATCTCGGGCGGCGTGGATTCGTCGCTGGTGGCCTACTTGGCCGCCGAGGCCTTGTCGCCCATCAATGTCACCGGCGTGCTGATGCCCTACCGCACCTCCGATCCGCAAAGCAGCAGGGATGCCGAAGAAGTCATCCGTGCCACGGGTCTGCAGTCGTTGCGGGTCGACATTTCGGCACAAGTCGACGCGTACTTCGAACATTTTCCCCAGGCGACGGTGCTGCAGCGCGGCAACAAGATGGCGCGCGAGCGCATGAGCATTCTCTACGATCGCTCGGCGGCGCTCGGTGCGCTGGTGCTCGGCACCAGCAACAAGACCGAGTTGTTCCTCGGCTACGGCACGATCTATGGCGACCTGGCATCGGCGATCAACCCGATCGGCGATCTCTACAAGACACAAGTGTGGGCGCTGGCCGCCGCGATCGGCGTGCCGCGCGCGATCGTCGACAAGCATCCCACGGCGGATCTCTGGCAGGGGCAAACGGACGAGGCGGAGCTGGGTTTTTCCTACGCCCAGGTGGACGAGCTGTTGCATTTCATGATCGAACGGCGCTATCGGCACGAAGAGCTGTTGCAGCTCGGTTTCGAATCGAGCTTCGTCACCCGCGTCGAAGAGCTGGTGACGCGTTCACAGTACAAGCGACGCATGCCGCTCATCGCCAAGGTCTCGGGCCGGAGCATCACGCACGACTTCCGCTACCCGCGCGATTGGAAACGCTGAAGCGCTGTGGATTGATGCGGCGCGGGGGAATGAATCAGGCCGGAAGGTGACACGCCGCCGGCGGGCAATGCATTTGGCGAGGAAGGAGCATGGCCCGGCCGGCAGCGTGATCGGAGGAGTTCTCGACCCCACGGTTCCGTGACGATTCCGTCACGTGGGAGGCGCCGCCAGACCGAGAAGTCATGCGAGGGGTGTCCTTCGGACCGGCCCGGTCGGCGCCACCGACGTGACGATCTGTATCGTCAGGAACCGCACGATCAATTGGCCAATCAAGCAAGGTTCCGTCCACTCCGCGCCGCGCCATTCAGGGGCATTCCGCACCGCGCGACGGACTGCTCCTTCGCCGCACCGCAGGCGTTCCGCCTTGCTGACAGTGTGATGACGGTGCTAGCGTCGCGCCTCGTCGAAATGGAGCCCGCGAGTGGACAAGACGGTTTGGAAGCAACGCGCTTACGCGTCGGTGGCGCCGCTCGTCGAGATGCTCGCGCGTGCTGGCGTGACGCCCACTGGGGTGACGCTGTTCGGATTGCTTCTCAACGTCGCGGCGGGAATCACGATCGGGATGGGTCAGCCGCGACTCGGCGCTATCGTTCTGCTCTTCGCGTCGATCTGCGATGGTCTGGATGGATCGCTGGCGCGGCGCACGAACAAGGTGTCGCGCTTCGGTGCCTTCCTCGACAGCACGATCGACCGCATCGATGAAACCGTGGTGCTGGCCGGTATCGCAGCGTATTTCCTGCGCTTCCACGCCGCAAACGATGCGCTTTGGAGCGTGGTGGTCCTGGTGGCCCTCGGAGGCTCGCTCATCACCAGCTACACCCGCGCCCGTGCAGAGGGCTTGGGAATGGAGTGCAAGGTCGGGTGGTTCGAGCGTCCGGAACGCCTCGCCGTGACCGGACTCGGCCTGCTCTTGGGCCATCGCGCGCTGCTCGTCGCGCTGGGTATTCTCACCGTCTTTTCTTGGTACACCGTGGTGCAGCGAATTCGGCACGTGCAACGCTTGACCGCGTCGCAACCTGCGGGCCTGCCGAATCCCCCCGAAGCCTGACATGCGGTCGAATCGATCTTCTTGGCGCACCTCGAGAACGAAATCACACCCTGACCCAGGGCGGGATAGTCGGGAAATGCCCCTCGGTGGGAGCCAGGCTGGGCCGAGCCCCTGGCCGCTCGGTCGGAGTGTATAATGCCCTCGGAGATGGCCCCCGGTTTCTCGCCCACCGCAAGCCGACTCGGGAGCCCTGCCCCTGTCGCACCGCTTGGAACGTTCCTTGCGAGGTTGCGTAAACTAGTGAAATGAGGCGCCGACCCGTCTCGCCGCTCCATTCGCAGCCTCCGACACCTCGACTCGAAGGAAATCGGAAGCCCCAGGAGGTTCACCCCTTGAAAGCACGGACCCGCTGGATCGCCGGCGCCCTTGCCGGCCTCGCGATCCTCTGGCTGGCGAACGGGCTAAGCGCCGACAGCCGACGTTCTGCCCCCGACCAGGCCAAGGTGATGGAGAGCTTGGATCTCTTCACCCGGGTCTTCGAGAAGATCACGACCTATTATGTCGATGAAGACGTCGATCCTGAGGCATTGGTCCACAAGGCGATCGAGGGAATGCTGCAGGACCTCGACCCGCACAGTCAGTTTCTCGACAACCCGATGTACGACGATCTGATGACCTCCACCCAGGGCTCGTTCGGCGGCCTGGGGATCGAGATTTCGGTGCGCGACAAGTATCCCACCGTGGTGTCCCCGATCGAGGGCACGCCGGCCTACAGCCAGGGCGTGCAGGGCGGCGACCAGATCATCGAAATCGAGGGCGAGGACACCTACAACTGGCCGATGTCCAAGGCGATCTCGAAGCTGCGTGGGCCCAAGGGCACCGAGGTGCATTTCAAGGTGCGGCGCGAAGGCACCGCGGACGCCATCGATTTCTCCGTCGTGCGCGACATCATCGAGATCGAAAGCGTGCGCTACGCCCTCAAGTTCGGCGATATCGGTTACGTGCGCGCCGTGAACTTCGCACAAGACACCGCCGAGGAACTGCAAGCGCGCCTGACGGAGCTCGAGGCGCAAGGCATCAAGGGACTGATCCTCGATCTGCGCTACAACCCGGGCGGTCTGCTGCGCGCGGCGCGCGACGTGTCGCAGCTGTTCCTCGAATCCGGGAAGAAGATCGTGATGACGCGCGGACGCACACCGCGTCAGAACGCCGATTACTATTCGACGCAGCCGGCAAGCAAGCTCTTCGGCAAGGATTACCCCGTCGTGGTGCTCATCAACGAGGGCAGCGCCAGCGCTTCGGAGATCGTCGCCGGTGCCTTGCAAGACTGGGACTCGGCGCTCATCGTCGGCGAGACCTCGTTCGGCAAGGGTTCGGTGCAGACGGTGTACCCTCTGTCGGATACCGAAGCATTGAAGCTCACCACCGCCAAGTACTACACGCCGAGCGGGCGCTGCATTCACCGGGATGAGCGCGATCACGAGGGCGAAGAAGTGACCTTGAACGAAGACGGCGAAGCGGTGGAAGGCGGCGAAACGGCGGCCGCTCGCGGCAACGAGCGCGAGGAGCCGACGACGACCAAGCCCGAAAAGAACAAGCCCAGCGAAGCGCCCGATTCCACCATGAGCTTCCGCACCGTCGGCGGCAGGCCGGTCTCGGGCGGCGGCGGGATCGTGCCCGACCTCCTTGTCACGCAGCCGAATCTTTCCGAGTTCGCCATCGATCTCGAGCGCAAGAACTTCTTCTTCAAGTACGCGATCAAGCATGTGTCGCGGCATCCTAAGGCCACTAGCACCACCGTGACGCCGGCGATGATCGAGGAATTCAAGACCATGCTCGCCGAGGACAAGTTCGAATACGATCCGGCGAAATTCCAGGAAGAAGCCGAGTACATCGAGCGCGGCCTGCGCCGTGAGCTGACGCGCCGTCTGCACGGCACCAAGGCGGCGTACATGGTGTCGATCGAGGGCGACGAGCAGCTGAAGAAGGCGCTCGATCTCTTCGCCCATGGCCACACGATGAAGGAGTTCTACGCGCTCAACCCCGAAGAGCTGCGCCCGGTTCCGACCGACCGCATCAAGCAGCTGCTCGGGACCCCATGAGGGGTTGAAGCGATCCAAGCTGCAGAGCCAGTGAAATCGAGGGGAGATCCGCATGGATCTCCCCTTCGAACTTTCAGGCGTCCGCGCCCATCCTTGGTGGCGGCACCAAGCCGCAGGGGACTCCCGTCCGCGCGTGGCGTGGCTGTCGCGCCGGCGTGGTATCGTCGGGGCGGAGGCGAGCGATGAGCGACCTGCAGACATTCCTGCGCCAACGACAGGTGGCGCTGGCACCGGTGGCCAGCATCACCAACAGCATCTACCGGCGCATCTGCAAGCGCCTCGGTGCCGATTACGTGGTCACCGAACTGGTCTCGAGCGACGCATTGAGCCGCGAGAGCCTGCGCAGCTACGAGCTGGCGCGCTTCACGCCGGAAGAACGTCCGGTGGCGGTGCAGATCTTCGGCGGCGACAGCGGCAACATGGGCCGTGCCGCGGTGCTCGTCAACGAGCTGCAACCCGACGCCATCGACATCAACATGGGATGTCCGGCACGCAAGGTGGTGCGCAACGCCGGCGGCTCGGATCTCTTGCGCGATCTGCCGCGTCTGGCGCGGGTCGTGCGCGAGGTGGTGCGCGCGGCGGGAGCGACGCCGGTGTCTGTGAAGATTCGCGCCGGCTGGGACGAAAGCTCCATCGTCGCCGTCGAAGCGGCGCGGCTCATCGAATCCGAAGGCGCGCAGTGGATCACGGTGCACCCACGCACGCGCAAGCAAGGCTTCGGAGGTGCAGCTCGCTGGGAGATCATCGCCGCCGTGAAGGACGCGGTGCGCCTCCCGGTGATCGGCAACGGCGACATCGTGCGCCCGCAAGATGCGCTGCGCATGTTCGAGCGCACGGGCTGCGATTCGGTCATGATCGGGCGCGGCAGCTTCGGCTATCCCTGGATTTTCGCGCAGATCAAGGATCTCCTGGCCGGACGCCCGGTACGCGAGCCCAGTGCCAGCGAGCGCGTGGCCATGGCGCTCGAGAACCTACGGCTCGAGTTGGAGGCGGCCGAGTGCGATCCAGTCTGGGTCGTGCACCGGATGCGCAAGCACTTGGCCTGGTACGTGGCCGATCTTCCTGGCGCCAAGGAGCTGCGGCCGCAGGTGTTCGCGGCCGATACGTACGCGCAGGTGGAAGAGATCCTGCGGCGCTTCGAGGCGCTCGGGAGCGCTTCCCTCGCCGATCGCGCCACGGTCTCCTTCGCCGGCGTGACCTGCGATCCGGAGAGCCTCGCACCGGAGATGCCACCGAGACCGATGGAGTCGAGCACGCATGCATGAAGCCGATCTGCGCCAGCTCCTCGATGCGGTGCGCGACGGGAGCATTTCCACCGCGGAAGCGGTCACGCGGTTGCGGGACCTGCCGTTCGCCGATCTCGGTGTCGCGCGTGTGGATCACCATCGCCAGCTGCGCCTCGGATTCCCGGAAGTCATCCTGTGCGAGGGCAAGACCGCGGAGGAAGTCGCCACGATCGCGGCGCACATGGCCGAGCGCGGGTGCGGCGTGCTCGGCACGCGCTGCACACCCGAGGTAGCTGCCGTCGTGCAGCAGCGCTTGCCTCGAGCGCGCTTCAACGCACGCGGCCGCACCTTCTCCATCGACGCGGCGAAACCGCGCCGGTTGCGCGGACGCGTCGCCGTGGTGACGGCGGGGACCTCGGACATGCACGTCGCCGAAGAAGCGGTCGAGACATTGCGTGCCACCGGCGTGGAGACGGAAACGGTCTACGACGTCGGCGTTGCCGGCCTGCACCGGTTGCTCGCGAGCCGTGAGACGCTGGACGAATGCGACATCCTGATCGTCATCGCCGGGATGGAAGGCGCACTCGCGAGCGTTGTCGCCGGAGTCACCGGCAAGCCCACCATCGCCGTGCCGACGTCCGTCGGGTACGGCGCCAGCTTCGGCGGGATCGCCGCATTGCTCGGAATGCTCAACAGCTGCGCAGTGGGGGTCACGGTGGTCAACATCGACAACGGTTTCGGCGCAGCCGCCGCCGCCGCGTTGCTCCTCGGCAAGCTGCGCGGCGAGGAAGCGCCATGAAGTGGCTGGTGTTCGACTGCCCCTCCGGGATCGCCGGCGACATGACGCTCGGTGCCCTGGTGGATCTGGGAGTCCCTCTCGACGCCATCCAAGAGGCGTTGGCGACATTGCCCCTGCAGGGCTACCGGCTGCGGCAAAGCGCCGAGACGCGCAATGGCATCGCCGCGACTCAGGTTCATGTCGACATCGAAACGGCGGAGCCGCACACTCACCGGCACTTGCACGACGTGCTCGGCATCCTGCGCGCCGGCAAGCTGCCGGATCGCGCATTGGCCTGGGCATGCGACACGTTCGAACGCCTGGCGCATGCGGAAGCGACGGTGCACCGGATTCCAGTCGATCACGTCCACTTTCACGAGGTGGGGGCAGTGGATGCCATCGTCGATATCGCGGGCGCATGCATGGGGCTGCATCTATTGAGCGAACAGCATGGCATCGAAGCATTTCGGGTGGCGCAGATTCGCGTCGGCCGCGGCGTGACGCGCGCCGAGCATGGCCGGCTGCCCGTGCCGCCGCCGGCGGCGCTGCACTTGCTGCAAGGTTTCCCCATTCAATGGAGCGCCACAGACGGTGAACGCGTCACGCCCACGGGAGCCGCACTGCTGGCCACGTTCGCCAAGCCGCTCGGGGATGCGCCGATTCGCGTCGAGGTGGCGGGATATGGCGCCGGGACGTTCCGCTTCCCCGACGCGCCGAACGTCGTGCGTCTCCTCGTCTGCACGCCCGATTCCACGCTGCGGAACGCTTTCCTACCCGCGCTTCCCCAGGCAGCCGCCGACCCCTCGGTCGTCCAGGCCGCCGAATCGAGTCCTCGAGCGCAAGTCGGCGTGCTCACGACCACCATCGACGACATGATCCCGGAGTTCTATGCGCATGTGATGGACAAGCTCTTCGTTGCGGGAGCGCTCGACGTGTATTTCACCCCGATCACGATGAAGAAGGGCCGTCCGGCGACGCAGGTGACCGTGATCTGCGAAACCGATGACGCCCATCGGCTGGCCGACGTCTTGCTGCAGGAAAGCAGCACGCTCGGCGTGCGCATCGCCAACGAGGAGCGCGTCGAGCTGCCACGCCGGCTCGCGAGCGTGCAAACTCGCTTCGGGGCCATCACCGTCAAGACCGCGATTCGCCCGGACGGCACGTCGCGCAGCGTTCCCGAATACGAAAGCGTGCGGCGAGCGGCCGAGGCAGCGGGCGTCCCACTCGCCGACGTCTATGGCGCCGCGATGGCGGCGGAGGAGAGACCCGATGCTTAGCGCACGGCATGCGGGCGCACTTTCGCTTCGACCTCGCGTTGGCATCGCGGCCGCGCGCTCGCTCCTGTTCTGGGTGGCGCTGGTCGCCAGCTTTGCCGGCTGTGCTCCCGCGCCGAAGGGCACGACGGAGAGCCCGCCGCCGCCGCCCGCGTCCGAGGAGCGCCCGGGGGAACCCACGGCCAAGGAGCCCGAGCCAGATGTCGATGTGCAACTCGCGTTCGAGCGCGGCAGCGCGGCGTTGGGTGCGGGCCGCTACAGCGAAGCCATTCCGTACCTCTACGACGTGCTCGAAGAACGCCCTTCGCACACGATCGCGCGCTACAACTTGGGTGTCGCGTTACAGCGCGTGCGTCAGTGGCAGGAATCGACCGAGGTGCTGACCGCGAAAGAGACCTCCGACGTGGAGAAGCGCCGGCTCGCGGCCGAGGTCGATGTCCCCGCCGACGCGGATGCCGACTACGTGCACGCACTCGGGGCAGCGTTTCAGGAGCTGCGGCGCTTCGATGCCGCGCTCGCCTGTTTCGACGCCGCGATCGCTCAGGACAAGTCGCACCTGAAGTCACGCTACGCGCGCGCGCTGTGCCTGCAGCTGCGCGGCGACTTGCAATCGGCGCGCACGGCCTGGCGCGATTATCTGTCGCGTGACGCCGAAGGCTCCTGGGCCGACAGCGCTCGCAAGCACTTGGCCGAGGTGGAAACCCGCCTGTCTTCGCAGTCCCGCTGATGCTGACTAGGAGCCAACCTGCGCCGAGGTTGACGCTGCGTTCTCCTCGGGAATAAACTACCGGCACGCAAAAAGCCTCCACCGCCCCGTTGCAATCGGACTCGACAAAACGGGAGGCTTGCCATGTTTGGCCACCTGCGTCGAACGGCAGTTCGACTTTCTTGCCTGCTGTTCGTTCTGCACACCGCACCGCTGCTCGCCGACGAAGAACGAACACTGACAACGCCCACCGCATGGTGGTGGCTCTACGGTGTCACCGAGGCACAAATCATCGATCAGATCAACAATTCCGGCGCGCGCTTGATCGACATCGAGGTCCAGAGCACGGCGCCGATTCGGTTCGCTGCGGTTTTCGTTCACAACAGCGGCGTGCATGCCCGGAATTGGTGGTGGTACTACGGGCTGACTGCGGCGGATGTGACGAACTTCATCAACACCAACAACGGCCGCCTGATCGACATCGAACGCTATTTCGATGGCGCCGTCGGCGCGGATCGCTACGCAGTGATCATGGTCGAGAACAGTGGGACGGCCAGCAAGGGATGGTGGTGGTACCTCAACCAGACCGTGCCCGCTCTCGGCAACTTCACCACTCTGAACAATGCACGGCTCGTCGACGTCGATCGAGTCCCAGCGAGCGGCAACTACGATGCCATCATGATCTCCAACACAGGTTCGGATGCTTCTGGCTGGTGGCATCTCTACAACATCGGCGCGGGTGCCCTGACGGCTTTCATCAATACCAATTCAGCCCGCATCCTCGAGCTCGAAGTCCGCGACCCGGTGAGCGGCGTCTTCGACGCCATCCTCATCCCCAACAGCGGCGTCGATGCGGTCCACTGGTGGTGGTATTGGGGCGTCACCGAGGCCCAGCTCAACGCTTTCCTCAGCCAGAATGGGGCGCGCTTGACCGATCTGGAGACCTGGGAGTCCGGGGGCGTACGCTACTTCGCCGCCGTGATGATCAACAACTCCAACGAGCTCACGACGCGCATCGCCGACATCCTGCAATACGGCACCGACGGCTCGACCGGGCTGTTCCTCAAGGAGGTGAGCGGTCCCGTTCTCGCCTCGTTGCAGCAAGGCTTCGTCTTCGAGCCGGCCAGTTCCATCAAGGTCACGCATCACTTGCACGCCATGCGCCAAGTGATGCAGGGCCTCGACGACCTCGCGGCCCCGGTGACCTACTCGATCAACTACACCGGCAGCTGTCCCATTGGCGGCGCCCCCTTCCAGAACTCCGACCTCGCCGGGGCGCTGCGGGCGATGATGTGGTTTTCCGACAATGCCGCAACGCAATTCATCGGCACCCGCTACGGTGTCGCCAACATCAACACGACATCGGCCACCATCGCCCTGATGACGAACACCAGCATCAATCACACGCCGCTCGGATGCGGCGGTCCGGCTGTCGCCAACCCGAACGCGATGACGTTGGAAGATGCCGGTTCTCTCTACGAGCGGGTCGCGAACGGCAGTGTGATGGACAATGCGACACGCGAAACGTTCTGGAGCCTGATGCAAAGCGAGACGACACCGCCGGCCAGCCAATGGTGGTTCACCATCAGCTTGCGCAACCTGATCGAGGATGAGGCCACCAATTTGGGCTATCCCTCCATGGTCGATGTTTACTGGGCGAACACACGTCTGGCCTGGAAACCAGGCGGCTACACTCTGAACGGCCAAGACTTCGTCTCCGTGGCCGGGTGGGTGAGCCTCCCGCGCTGCGACGGACGGGAGCGGCTGGCGCCGCGGGAGTACGTGTTCGGGGTCTTCGTCCACGATGCGGCGGCGGAAAACGGGCGCGTGTTCGCCGCCGCGCCGGAGCTCTTGCGCGAACAGGTGCGCAACGCTCTCGGGACCTGTCCGACGGATGCCCCCGTGGTCGTCGCGCTCCCGCGCGGCGTGGTCCTCGAACCCAGCGTGCCGAACCCATTCAATCCGCGCACATTGCTGTCCTTCACCCTGTCGCAGCCGGGGCAGGTACGGCTCTCGGTGTTGGACGTGCGCGGGCGCGAGGTCGTCGTGTTGCTCGACGAATTTCGTGCCGAGGGCACGCATCGCGTGTTCTGGGATGGGGGCGACGCCGACGGCACGCGCTTGGCTTCCGGTGCCTACTTCGTACGCGTCGTGGCCAACGGTGCCGTCGATGGTCAGAAGGTGGTGTTGGCGAAGTAGAGCTGCGGCCTGGGCCCGGCGTCAGGAATGGACGCCGGGCCAGCTCCAAATCCGAACTTTCACGCCCCGACCGTAAATCTTTAATGAAACTCTCACGTGTCTTAATGAAACGCTTACGCGGCATTGCGACACTTGGGTTGCTCGATCCTGGGGTGCTGGTGGACCAGTCAAGACCAGGGCGGACCGGGCGGCGCGGATTGGGAGGATGGCGCGGGGACCCCCGGGTCCGAAGAGCAGAGTCTGCGGGGCCAGTGAGCTGCTGGTCCCTCCGACCGGAAAAACCAAAGGAGATCGTGTGATGGGAAGAGCCTTCGTTGCAGTCGTGTGCCTCGTCTCGGGTTTGCTCGCACTCTGGACGCCGAGTCCAAGCGAGGCGCAAACGATCAATCTCTTCTACCAGGAAGCGACCAAGGATGGCCGGATCTATGTGTTCAACACGCCGGCGCGGTACACGACCTGGCAGCAATCCGGCGAGATGGGTACGTCGATCGTCCTCGTCGGTCGGGCGAAGGATGGGATGACCTTGGTGGCCGAGAACGAGGTCGCCGCCGATCTCTACTTCTTCAAGCACGATCTGCCGGGCTACGAGCGGCCGCTGGCGAAGACGGAGAAACCCTTCGACGACCGGGTCTTCTACAAAGATGGCAAGACCAATTTCGTGATGAAGAATGGTCTCGTTCAGTTGTCAACCCGCGTGCAAGCGCGATACACGTACTTGGACCGGCTCAACAACGACCGTGGCGCCTTCCGCATCCGCCGTGCCAAGACGACGTTGGAAGGGAACGCCTACGGCGGCATGTGGCGCTTCAAGCTGCAGGCCAACTGGGTCGGAGGCAACGTGGTGAACAGCGCCAGCTTGGGCACCGGCGCCACACCGACACTTTCCACCACGGTGACGCGCGGCCCGGTACTCGAGGATGCCGAGATCTGGTTCGCCAAGTACCCCATGGCGACGGTGTGGATGGGGCAAGGCAAGGCCTACTTCGGCCGCCAGCAGCTCATTTCGTCCGGGAAGCTGCAGCTCGTCGACCGCTGGCTCGGCGATGCTCGCTTCGCGGCCGGACGCGACCAAGGCATCGGTCTCATCGGCTCGCCGGCATCCAAGACGCTCGAGTACAACCTCGGCGTCTACAACGGCAACCTCCTCAACCAAGCCAGCAACGACAACGTCGAGTACATGTACATTGGCAGATTGGTGTGGACGCCCTGGGGTGAGTACAAGCTCGAGGAGAGCGCGCTCGATTACCCCGAGACTCCCAAGCTCGCCCTCGGCGTCTCCGGACTGCTCAACACCACCACACGCAACCAACTCGACACCGACATCCACCGGCTCGGGGGCGAAATGGCGTTCAAGTGGCGGGGGTTCAATTCCACGGGCGAGTACTTCTACGAGGAGGCGGAACGCAACGGCACCGACCTCCTGAGCCGTGGATACTATGTCCAGGCCGGCTACCTGTTCTCGAACCGCAAGTTCGAGGTCGCGGGCCGATACGGTTTCATCGACGACGAGCTGTTGACTCTCACGATCTCGGATCTGAATTCGAGCCCGCTCGCGGACGCACGCGAGTACGGCGCGGGCGCCAGCTGGTACTTCGACAAGCACACACACAAGCTGCAAGCGAACTGGGTGCGCTATGAGGACAAGCTCAGCGATCTTCATATCGACGAGTTCGCAGCGCAGATGCAGCTCATATTCTGATCCGACCGAGGATGGAGCTCCACGCTCCCGAGAACCCCGGCAGGTCTCCACAGCCTGCCGGGGTTCTTGCTGTTCTGGACTAGTGCTATCCTCCCACGATCCATCTGCCGGCGTACGGCAAGCCTCCTGAAGCACGCGTGGTTCCAACAACCATCGCCATCGAAAGGAGTCTCTCGTGAGCAATCCATGGAAGCTCGAAGCCGTGGCGCAAGCCTTGCTCGCCGCGGCCGATACCGCAGCCGCGGGCGTGATTCGCAGCACGGCGGCGGCGACCGACAAGGAGGGACGGTTTCCGCGCCAGAGCCTCGACGCCCTGCGCGCCGCCGGCCTCATGCGGCTGGTGAGCGCCAAGGAGGTGGGCGGACAAGGGCAAGGGCTGCGGGCGGCGGCAGCCGTGAGCGAGCGCATCGCGCGCGAGTGCCCCTCGACTGCGATGATCCTCATGATGCACTACGCCGCGACGGCCGTGGTGGAGAAGCATGGCAACCGCGAGCTGCGCGCGGGACTGGCCGCGAACGACCAGTTGACCACGCTCGCATTTTCCGAGTCCGGGTCGCGCAGCCATTTCTGGGTACCGGTCAGCACCGCCACACGCAACGGCGGTGTGTACAAGCTGAACGCAGCCAAGCAGCTCATCACCGCCGCCGGGCATTGCGATGTCTACGTCTGGTCGAGCAAACCGGCCGAGGCGGCAGGGTTGAGCACGATCTGGGCAGTTCCCGGCAACGCGCCCGGTCTTTCCGTGAGCGGTGCCTTCGACGGACTTGGGCTGCGCGGCAATTCTTCGGCGCCGATGGTTGCCAAGGATGTGAGCGTGAGCGCCGCGCAACGTCTCGGCGAGGACGGCCAGGGGTTCGACATCATGATGGGCGTCGTCATGCCGAACTTCAGCCTGCTGCACTGTGCCGTTTCCGTAGGAGTGATGGAGGGCGCCATCGCCCGCACGGTGGCACACGTGACGGAGTCCGAGTACAGCTACGACCATTCGAAGCTGGCCGACCTCCCCCAGGTGCGCGGCCATGTGGCACGCATGCGGATCAAGACCGACCTGGTGCGCGGGTTCCTCCTCGACGCGCTCGACGCACTGGAGCAGGGGCGCGAGGATGCGATGCTGCGCGTGCTCGAGTCCAAAGTCGCCGGCTCCGAGACCTCCCTCGAGGTCAACGACTTGGCCATGCGTGTGTGCGGTGGGGCGGCCTTCCGCAAGGATGTCGAGGTCGAACGCTTCTTCCGCGACAGCCGCGCTGCCACGGTGATGGCGCCGGTGTCGGACGCACTCTACGATTTCATCGGCAAGGCCGTGTGCGGCATGCCGGTGTTCTGATTCGGTGCACGATGGAACCTGCCGGCGAGTTCGTTTGGGATGTGCGCGTCGCGGCGACCGCGACGAATGTGGCGCATGTCTTCGTCCGCAAGCACCAGTTCGATGTCGGCGTGCCGCTCAGCTTCGACCGCGAGGAAGAGCGCGCGACGGCTCTGGAAACCGCGTTGGGCGCACTCGGCGCCGAGATCGTGGTGGGGCTGCGACGGGTGGCGCGCAAGCACCGGCTGGTCGTCGATGACGTCGAAGCGACCGTCCAGGCGCGGCTGCGCAACGCGCTCGTCTACCTGGGAGTCATCGGCGAGGAAGGCGATCCCGGCATCCGGCAGGTGCGCATCCGGGTCTACGTCACGACTGCGGCCCCTGCTGCTGCCGTCGAGCGCGTGTGGCAGGAAGTCCTGGCGACCTCGCCCCTGATTTGTACGTTCCGTCATGCAGTGGATTTGGAGCTCACCTACAAGATCATCCTCTGATGGAGGCAAGACCATGCGGCCGGTTCTGGTCGGTGCAGTGCTCTACGATCCGAAGGTGTCGGTGATCTGGGACATCATCCGCGAGTTCTTCGAGGCCAACGGCTGTCCCATCGACGTGGTGTTCTACACCAACTACGAGATGCAGGTGGACGCATTGCTGCAGGGACACATCGACATCGCGTGGAACTCGCCGCTCGCCTGGCTCGAAGCACAGCGCGGCTCCAAGGGCGCATGCCGCGCCATCGCCATGCGCGACACCGACCGGGATCGCGTCTCGCACCTGGTGGTGCGCGCGGGAGGTCCGGTGCGGCGCTTGGAGGATCTGCGCGGCTGCAACGTCGCGGTCGGCGCCAAGGATTCGCCACAGGGAACGCTGATTCCTCTCGGCATGCTGGCGCGCCACGGGCTCCTCCCGGGGAAGGATTTCCAGGTGCGGCGCTTCGACGTCCTGGTCGGCAAGCACGGCGACCACGTGGGTGGCGAGCTGGACGCGTTCCGCTGCCTGGACCAAGGCGAGGCCGACGCCTGCGCCATGTTGGATCTCAACTGGGACTCCTGGTGCAAAGACGGCACGATCCCTCTGCGCAAGTATGAAGTGCTGGCCACGAGCGAGAAGTTCGACCACTGCGTCTTCACGGTGCGGAACGACTTTTCGCCTGCGCTCGAGAAGCAGTGGCTCGATGTGCTGTTCTCGATGAGTTACGACAACCCCGAGCACCAGCGAATGATGGACATGGAAGGCCTCAAGGAGTGGAAGCCAGGCCGCTTGAGCGGTTTCGGGCCGCTCCAGGAGGCGGCGGAGAAGCTCGGATTCTGGGAGCAACCGCGGCGATGAAAGCCTTCCCGCCCCTCGCGGTCACCATGGTGGGCAGCTGGCCGCGTCCGCCCGAGCTGCTGCGCGCGCAGCGACAGGTGCGCAATGGCCAGCTCGATCCTGCGGCGTTCGAACGCCTGGCGGACACGGCCGTGCTCGATGTGCTGCGCTGCCAGGAAGCAGCCGGGCTCGACGTGGTGACCGACGGCGAGATGCGGCGCGACAACTTCTACTCCTTCGTCGCGGACAAGCTGGATGGCGTGCGACTCATGACGCTCGTCGAGCTGCTGGATCACGTCGACGACAAGGCCGGATTCGAAAAGCTGCTGCAAACGCTCGATGTGCCGGCCTCCACCCTCAGCAACCCGACCTGCGTCGGCAAGATCGCTCGCCGCAAGCCACTGGCGGTGGATGAGGTGCGCTTTCTCAAGCAGCACACAGCGAAGCCGGTGAAGGTTCCGCTCCCCGGACCTTATCTCCTGACGCGCGCGATGTGGGTGAAGGAACTGGCCCGGGCGGCCTATCGCTCGAAAGAGGATCTGGCGCAGGACGTCGTCCAGGTGTTGCGGCAGGAGGTCGCCGAGCTGATCGCTGCCGGAGCGGATTTCATCCAGTTCGACGAGCCGGTGCTGACCGAGGTCGTGTTCTCCCCCGGCAACACCAGAACTTTCATGTGCGCGTCGCTGGCCGAGCGCGGGGATCCGACGCAGGAGCTGGAGCTCGCCGTCAGTCTCTTGAACCAGGTCCTCGAAGGCATGCATGGGCCGCTCTTCGGCCTGCACGTCTGCAGAGGCAATTGGAGCCAGGACGAGAGCATTCTCCTGAGCGGCGACTACGGCCCGCTGGCGCCGTACTTCGAACGCTTGCGCGTCGATCAGCTCGTGCTCGAGTACGCCACCGAGCGTGCCGGCGATCTCATGCGCTTTGGCGA
Source organism: Candidatus Krumholzibacteriia bacterium (assembly GCA_035649435.1). GTDB lineage: Bacteria > Krumholzibacteriota > Krumholzibacteriia > DASRJW01. Next base: position 30,095 of record DASRJO010000171.1, read on the forward strand.
CAAGTCGCTCGGGATGGGAGTGGTGAACCCGCGCACGACGAACGTCGAGAGCGAGGCGGAGATCACCGGCGCCATCCGGCACGCGCTCGAGCTCTACCCGGCCGACCGGCTCTGGCTCAACCCGGACTGTGGCTTCGGCACCTTCAGCTATAGCCCGGTCAACCGCGCCGACATCGCCCAGCGCAAGCTGGAAGCGATCGTGCGCGCGGCGCATGCGCTCCGCTGAGATCGGTTGCATGCTTCACGATTCCGGCGGCGCCGTTCGTCTCCAATTCGGATGCTCGTGCTGATCGTCGCTCAAGAGCGCGATTCGCGCGCTTCTTGCCGCAGGATCTTGATGTGACGCCAGACCCACCAGACGCCGCCGATGAGGATGAGGCCGCCGATCACCAGATCGGCGCTGTGGAAGTACTTGCGCAAGGTGTTCCAGTTCTCGCCGAGGTACTTGCCCACCCAGGCGAGGAACCAGCAGAAGGGCAGCGAGCCGAGGAACGTGTAGGCGAGGAAGGGAAGCATGGGCATGCGCGCCACGCCAGCGGGGAACGAGATGAAGGTGCGCACCACGGGCAAGAGACGGCTGACGAAGATGGCGGCGTGGCCATACTTGGCGAACCAACGGTCGGCGAGATCCAGATCGTGCCGGGTCACGAGCACGTACCGGCCATAGCGCTCGATGAAGCTGCGTCCCGCGTAGGCACCCAAATAGTAGGCCGCGACGGAACCCACGACGCAGCCGAATGCGCCGGCGACGGACACCCACCACAGCGAGAACCGTCCCGTATGCACCAGATATCCCGCGAATGGCATGATGATTTCGCTCGGCAGGGGAATACAGGCGCTTTCGATCGCCATGCACACGACGACGCCGGCGTATCCCATCGACGAGATCACCGTGACGACGAAGTGACCGAGCGCCTCGAAGATCTCGTGCATCCATCCATCCTTGTTGGCGCGATCGCCCCAGTCCGGCGCCGCGGGCGCGGATGGTGCAATGGAACCCCGGACGAGTCAAGGACATTGCGACCGAACGGCGCGGGTCGTAGCCTGCAGTCGAGGCGAGAGGAGCAGCGGTGATCGAAGTCGAACGGGTCAGCGTCGAACTGCCGGGGAACGGCAAACCGCTGCTCACCGACGTCAGCTTTCATCTGCGTGCGGGCGAACGGGTGGCGCTGCTCGGCGGCAACGGCAGCGGCAAGACGACTTTGGCGCGACTGCTGATCGGGGCGCAACTGCCGACGCGCGGCAAGGTCGTCGTGCACGGGTTCGATACCAGCGATCCGGCGTCGCGGTTCGAAGTGCGGCGCCGTGTCGGGCTCTTGTTCCAGGACCCCGACAACCAATTTGTCAGCACGACGGTGGAACGCGAGATCGCCTTTGGCTTGGAGAATCTGAACGAAACCACACCGCGCATGCGCGCGGCTGTGAACAAGGCGCTCGACGATTTCGATCTGCGCGGGAAGGAACATTCGCCCCCGCACGAAATGTCCGGTGGCGAGAAGGCGCGACTGGCCATGGCGTGCGTTTGGGTGATGGGGCCGAGCACCTTGGTGCTGGACGAGACCGACAGCCTGCTCGACTTGCGCAGCACCGAGCGCCTCTGGCGCCAGATCGAAGACTTGCCGGCGGACACGGCGCTGCTGCGCGTGACGACGGATGCCGAGCTCGCGGCCACGAGCCCGCGCGTCCTGGTGCTGCACGAAGGGTGCTTGGTGGCCGATGGCCTGCCTGACGCCGTGTTCGCCCACTTGGCGCCCGAGATCGTGGCGCGCGTGGGCCTGCCGCTCGTGTGGCGGTTGTCCGCCGCGCTGGTGCGCGCCGGGCGCATGCATCGCCCGACCGTGGAGCTCGACGACGTGCTCGCGGCATCCGGAATCCCCGGCCCCGAAGGTGGGGCGGCATGACTGCGGAGTCGATCCTCCTCGAGCTGCGCGAAGTTTCCATCACCTACGACGCTGGCTCGCCGTCCGTTCGGCGTGCCCTCCGTGCGGTGAATCTGCGCGTCGGAACCGGGGATCGGGTCGGCCTCATGGGGAGAGCGGGTTCGGGTAAGACGACGTTGCTGCACGTTCTCGCCGGTCTGCGAACGCCGGACTCCGGCAAGCTGCTCGGGAAGGAAAAGCTCTTGCCGAGCCTGGTGTTCCAATTCCCGGAGCACCAGCTCTTTGCCGAGACGGTGGCTCTGGACGTGGCATACGGCCTGCGCGCGCATGGCGTGCCGCAAGAAGCCGTGCGATCCCGGGTCGAGACCGCGTTGCTCGATGTCGGGCTCGAGCCAGCGGAGTTCGCGTCCCGGGCGCCGTTTCACTTGAGCGGCGGCGAGAAACGGCGTGTGGCGCTCGCGGGAGCGCTGGCGCAGCGGCGTGGCATCGTGCTTTTCGACGAGCCGACCTTGGGTCTCGACTTCGATGGGATCACACGCTTGTCCGCCATCTTGGAGCGCATGCACGAAAGCGGCACGGCGTACTGGTTGGCCTCGCACGATGCCGATTTCGTCGCCGCGACCTGCTCGCAACTGGTCGTCCTCGACGCCGGAAGCGTGGCGTTCCAAGGTCCCGCCGACGACTTCTGGTCCGAGCCCGGTCTGGCGGACGCCTGTGGCGTGCGGTTGCCGCGCGAGGCTGCACTCGCGCGGGTGCTCGAGAGATGCGGCGTGGAAGGTCTTCCAGCGCGACCGGATGTGCATCGCATTGCCGAGGCACTCCTGGCTCTTTGGCAGAAGCCGAAGACGCCCGGTGGCACCTGATTCGACTTGGAGTTCGTGACTCAGGGCGCCAGGTCGCAGGGACACCAGACGACCCGTGACTCAGGCCATGTCCCAGCGACACCAGGGGTGCGTGCGGCAAACGGATGTGGGGTGATCGCTGAGCCCGGAGGGTCCAGGGCTCCATTGACCGATGACGCTCCACGTTTCTCCCACCGTGGATGGTCAGTTCCCCGAGCGAAATTTCTGCATCGCCTGACATCCGTGCTGGCGCGAGAGTGCTCGTTTTGGCTATGATTCGAGGATCCAAGACATGGCCTTTCACAGCGGAGGAACAGCAAAATGAAGAGAACTGCTATTGGCTCCATCGTCGTCGTGCTCGTGGCGCTCCCTCTCGCCGCGCAAGCAGACACGACGGCGCAGGTCCCGCCGTTTTCGCAGAATTGGTCGAACACCGGGCTCATCACCGTGAGCGACGACTGGTCCGGAGTTCCTGGGATCACCGGTTTCCGTGGTGACGCCCTCACTGGGTCCACCGGTACCGATCCGCAGTCACTCACTCTTGCCGACGACTCGGCTCCAGTCGTCGATGTGAACGCGCAGACGGACCCGAGCACGTTCATAAGTGGTGGCCTCGCCGAATGCGACGGGCTCCCGGACAATGTGGTGGCGTTGCAGGGGTCGGGGACGGCCGATGCCCCGTACCTCCAGATTTACCTGAATTGCACCCTCAAGCAGGACGTCACCATCTCCTACAACCTGCGCGACGTCGACGGTTCGGCGGACAACGCCATCCAGCAGTTCGCGCTGCACTTCCGTGTGGGGAGCAGCGGGACGTGGACCAACGTTCCCGGTGCCTACGTCGCCGACGCTTCGACCGGGCCGAGCCTGGCAACATTGGTGACACCAGTGAGCGTGATGCTTCCATCCGCCGTCAACAACCAGGGGCTGGTGCAGGTACGTATCATGACGACGAACGCGATCGGCAACGACGAGTTCGTCGGCATCGACGACATCTCGGTGACGGCGACCGACATTCCGATCGCGGTCGACGACGCGATGTGGAGCGCGGTCAAGAGCTTGTATCGGTAGTTTTGCAGGAACCCAGGGTCGAATGATGATGGGTGAATCCGGGTCCCTCCGAGGGGCCCGGATTTTTTTGCGCGACTGGGCCGCGGCGCCACAGGAGCCACGAGGACCGCCATCCCACACCGGAATGCGCGGAGGAGCTGCCGTTCGGGTCCGCGCTTGCGCCGGGGGGTCGGGGCGGTGTAGATTCGCAGGGCTTGGCCGCGACCCGCCGCCTTTTAACTTGGTCCAGCGAGGCTAGGAAAGGTCATGAAGGCGCACGCCAGTCATCACACGCCACCGCCCTCCCGCCGGGAGGGTTTTTTTTGTGCGCCCGGCGCTGCCCGCACGCGGGCCATGGCCGGCGGGCACGGATCCTGCCCTCCGAGGATCGCTCCCCCTGTTCCAAGGCAAGGTCGATGCCCTTCGTTCCAAGGAGAGCCACGTGGCTGAATTCACCGCCAAAGCGGCCATCATGGATGCCGAGCAGATGCAGCGAGCCCTGCAACGCATCGCGCACGAGATCGTGGAACGCAACGGCGGTTCCGACAGCCTCGTCATCGTCGGCATCCAGCGCCGCGGCGTGCAGTTGGCCGAACGCATCGCCGCCGCGATCGAGCGCTTCGAGACGGCCGGCGTGCCGGTGGGCACTCTCGACATCACGTTGTATCGTGACGATCTGACCACCCTCGGACCACAGCCGCGCGTCGGCGAAACGAACATCCCAGTCGACATTCACGAGCGCAACGTCGTGCTCGTCGACGACGTGCTCTACACCGGGCGCACCGTGCGTGCGGCGCTCGACGAGTTGATGATGGACTTCGGCCGCGCCCGCTCGATCCAGCTCGCCGTTCTCGTCGACCGCGGCCACCGCGAGCTGCCCATTCGCGCCGATTACGTCGGCAAGAACGTGCCGACCTCGAAGCGCGAGATCATCAAGGTCCAGGTGCGTGAAATCGACGATATCGACCAGGTTCTCGTCGGGGAGATGAAGCAATGATCCCACCGCGCAAGCACTTGTTGGGTCTCGAAGGCATGAACGCGCGCGAGCTGACCGAGATTCTGGATCTCTCCGGCACCTTCGAAGAGATCCTCGAACGCCCGGTGAAGAAGGTGCCGACCCTCCGCGGGCGCACGATCGTCAACGCGTTCTTCGAGCCCTCGACGCGAACGCGCGTCAGCTTCGAGCTGGCGCAGAAGCGCCTCTCCGCCGATGTCGTCAACATCTCGACCGCGGGCAGCAGCCTGTCGAAGGGCGAGACCCTGCGCGACACCGTCGCCAACCTCGAGGCCATGAAGATCGACATGATCATCGTGCGGCATTCCACGTCGGGTGTGCCACACATGCTCGCCGAGCGCACGTCGGCGGCGGTCGTGAATGCCGGCGACGGCCAGCACGAACATCCGACACAAGGGCTCCTCGATCTCTACACCATGCGCGCGCGCTTGGGAGATCTCGCCGGACGGCGCATCACCATCGTCGGCGACATCGAACACAGCCGCGTGGCGCGCTCGAACCTGTGGGGGTTGAAGGCGCTGGGAGCGCACGTCACGGTCTGCGGGCCGCGCTCGATGATGCCGAAACGCGTCGCGGACTTGGGCGTCGACGTCGAGTACGATCTGCGGCGGGCGGTGCGTGACGCCGACGCCATCAACGTGCTGCGCATCCAGTTCGAACGCCACGGCACGCCGAATTTTCCCAACGCGCGCGAGTACAGCCGTCTTTTCGGCATCACCAATGCAATCCTGAGCGACACGCCACCGGCGTGCTTCGTCATGCACCCCGGCCCGATGAATCGTGGCGTCGAAATCGCTTCCGACGTGGCCGACGGGCGCCGTGCGGTGATTCTGCAACAGGTGACGAACGGTGTCGCCGTGCGCATGGCGGTTTGTTACCTCTTCGCCGGCGGCGTCGGACAATCGGTCGACGGCGGCGAACGCTCCGAACCTGCGAGCGGCGACGAGCCCCCGCGCACGACATCGAGGCGCCAGCATGCCGCGAGCGCATGATGCCGGTGGATTCCTGAGGAGGAGAGCTTGAGACTCGCGATCGACTCGCTGCCGCGCGAGTGTGTCTTGAGCGGCGGGACCCTGGTGGACCCGGCGAGCAAGAGGCAGGGTCCCGGCGAGGTTTGGCTCCGCGACGGCATTCTGGTCGAGGTCTGCTTCGGCAAGCCGAGCAGCGCGCCCGCCGACGTGGAGCGCGTCGGTTGCACGGGGCTGCACATCGTCCCGGGCTTCGTCGATCCGCACGTGCACTTCCGTGAACCCGGTCACGAGTACAAGGAAGACATCGAGTCGGGCAGCCGTGCTGCGGCAGCCGGCGGCTTCACCGGCGTGCTCATGATGCCGAACACGGCGCCGCCACTCGACAATGCCGGTGCCGTGCAAGCGGTGCTGCGGCGTGGTCGTGACGTCGGTCTGTGCGACGTGCACACGTCGGGAACCTTGACGCGCGGGCGCGCTGGTCAAGAGCTGGCCGAATACGAGGACCTGCGCCTGGCGGGCGTGCGGGCGCTCACCGACGACGGCAGCCCGGTGGAAAACACGGCGCTGATGCGGCATGCTCTCGAGCATGCGGCGATGCTCGGGCTCGTGGTCATCGCGCACTCCGAGGAAAAGTCGCTGTCCCTCGGCCGGCACATGCACGAAGGCTATTGGTCGACACAGCTCGGTATCCCCGGCATTCCAGCAGCCTGCGAAGAGATCGGCGTCGCACGCGACGTCTTGCTGGCCCGCGAGACCGGCGCCGCCTTGCACGTGGCGCACGTGTCGACGCGGGGTGCGGTGGACATCCTCCGGCTGGCGAAACGCGAGTGGAAGGTGGACGTGAGCGCCGAGGCCACGCCGCACCACCTGGAGCTCACCGACCGCGAGCTCGTCGGTTACTCGGCCAATTTCAAGATGAACCCGCCGTTGCGCAGCGAATCGGACCGCCAAGCGGTGTTGGAGGGCGTGGTCGACGGCACGCTCGACATGATCGCGACAGATCATGCGCCGCATGCGGCGGACGAGAAGGATCTCGAGATCGATCGCGCACCGGTCGGTGTGATCGGGTTGGAGACGGCTTTCGCGGTCGCACACATGGCACTCGTCTCGAGCGGCCGCCTGCCGCTCGTCGAGCTGATCGGGCGCATGAGTCTGGCCCCGGCGCGGCGTTTCGGCCTGGACGGCGGGCTGCTGGAGGCGGGCGCGCCGGCGAACCTCGCCTGCCTCGATCTCGACGAACGCTGGCGCGTGGCGGCGGACACGTTGTTCTCGCGCTCGAAGAACTCGCCTTTCCTCGGGCGGACTCTGCGCGGGCGGGTGGTGGCGACGGTGCATCGCGGTCGCCTGGCGCATCGGGCGCCGCTGCCGGTCGAAACACTGTCGCGCGTGGGGTGATGTCGCGGCCTTGGTCCGGTCCCCAGGAGAATTCATGTTCGGTTCCTGGCTGATTCGCCCGCCCATGGCGCGCGGTTTTCTGATCGCGGCAGTCGTGTTGGCGGCCGGCGGTTGCGCCTATTTCAATACCTACTACAACGCCGACAACTTGTTCGACGAGGCGGAGCGGCTACGAACCGAGAAGGGCGGCTCGGCGGACAAAGCCTCGGCGCAGTACGACGCCTGCATCAAGAAGTGCCATGACTTGCTGCGTTATCACTCGAAGAGCAAGTATGTGGACGACGCGCTCTACATGATCGGTGTCTGTCATTTCCATCGCAGCGAATACGTTCAAGCGCAGGCGTCGTTGCGCGATCTGCTCGACCGATTTCCCAACTCGGATCGGGCCGAGAGTGCCTGGTATTACCTCGGGCTGTCCGCGCTGGCCTTGGGCGACCGCGCCGGTGCTGCGTCGGCCTTCGAATCGCTGGAAAAGGCCTACCCGTCGAGCTCCTATCGCGTGGACGCCGCCTACCGGACGGCGGAAACATTCCTCGACGCGACCGACCGCGAATCGATGCGGCGCGCGCTGACCGAGTTCATCGCCAAGAATCCGGATAGCCGTCACGTGGGCGCGGCACAATTGCGGATCGCGGACACCTATTATGACGACTTACGATTCCCCGAGGCGCGTGCTGAGTATCAAAAGGCGCTCGATGCCGGCCTCACTGAGGAGCAGCGCTTCGAGGCCGAGCTGCAGGTCGCCCTCACCAAGCGTGACGAGGCCGAGCTGATCCTGACCGATCCAGCCCTGTACCAGGAAGCGGACCTTCCGGCCGGCCTGCGCCTGCAGATCCAAGAGGCGGCGACGGACAGCGTCAGCAAAGCGTTATCCCCCGCGCCGGCATTGCCGGAGTCGGTACTGGCGCAGCGCGAGCGGGCGACCAAGCTCCTCGGCGAGGCCGAGAGCGATCTCGATGACTTGCGCAAGCAGGCGACGAAGTTCGGCGCCGAATTGAGTCTCGGCGTCGAGCGTGCCGTGACGGTGTCGCTGCTCGGCAAACCCGACGAGGCGATTGCGGAACTCGACCAAATCGCGCGCACCGATGCGCGCGGTGAGACGGGAGCGAAGGCCAACTACGAGATTGCCGAGATCCACCGGCGCTACGGGCGCTGGGGCAAGGCCCAGGAGTCGTACGACCTGGCGCAACGTGGGTCGTCGAACAGCGAGATCGGCCAGCTGGGGCGGAAGAAGAGCCTTGCCATCAAGGCACGGACGACTGCGTTCGAACAGTTGCGTGAGGCGCCGGAAGCGAGGCGCCGTTGGCGCGTGCTGCATGGGCTCGAGCCCCCGCGCGCGGGCGAAACGGATCCGCGCAGTGTGCCGGACTCCGTGAACGTGGCAGTGGAGATCGAGCAGCGCTTCGAGGCCATGGCAGGGCATCTACTGCGCATCGCCGAAATCGACCTGCTCGAGCTCGAGCAGCCCTGGCTGGCGTTGCGCGAATGCCAGCAGCTGCTCGCCGATTATCCGGGCAGCGGCCTCTGCCCGCGAGCCGCACTCGGCATCGGATGGATTTACGACCGTTACTTGTCCGAGCCAGAGCTGGCGCTGCATGCCTACGAACAGGTCTGGCTCGACTACGCCGAATCGCCACAAGCGGAGAAAGCGCGGGAGTTCGTGGCGGAATTGCAGTCCCCCTCGCCGGTGGCGCCTTCCGACTCGACGGCGGCACCGCAGGAGGTGATGGAGCCATCCTCGCAACCCTGATCGAGAATCGCCGGTTGAGCGGCGGATCTCATCTGCTGCGCATTCGTGACGCGCAGGCCCGGCAATCCACACCGATGTCACGGCCAGGTCAGTTCGCGCTGCTTCTCGCGCACCCGTCGTTGCATCTCGTGCGCCGGCCGATGAGCATTCACGACGAAGGCGATGGCTGGCGCAGCTACATGGTCAAACCAGTCGGACCGGCAACGCGCGAACTGGTCGGCTTGGCAGTGGGCGGCCAAGTCGACATCAGCCCTCCGCTCGGCAATGGGTTTCCCCGCGTCCTGGGGCCGGATCCGCTCCTGCTCGTGGGCGGCGGTTTCGGCATCGCGCCGCTGTACTTCCTGGCGCGCCGGCTCGAGGCGCAGGCAGCAGGTCCCGAAGTACGCATCTTGTACGGTGGGCGCAGCGCTCGCGACGTCGAGCTCGATGCGCTCGCGGGCTTGCGCAGCGAGATTCTGCCGAGCACCGATGACGGCTCGCTCGGGTTCCATGGCACCTGTGTCGATCGATGCGTCGATTTGCTGCGGCGCGAAGGCAAACGCGCCGCGCGTTTCACCGTGCTCACTTGCGGCCCGCACGCGATGATGGCGGCGTTGTACCGAGCGGTGCACGGTTTGGTCCACGAGGTCTACGTGTCGCTCGAAGAGATCATGGCCTGCGGTGTCGGCGTGTGCATGGGGTGCGTGACGCGTACGGGCGAGGGCACCGTGCCGATTTGCACGCACGGGCCGGTCTTCCGCGGCAGCGACCTCGTCGACATCGCTTTGGAGACGGGTCATGTCTGAGTATCCGGTGCAGATCGGCCCGGCACGGTTCGCCAATCCGTATTTCGCCGCCTCGGGTTGCTTCGGCTACGGTCTCGAGTATCGCGATTTCATCCGCCCCGACGAGCTCGGCGCCGTGGTGACGAAAACCGTGACGCCATTGCCTCGCGCCGGCAATTCGGTGCCGCGCCTACAGGAGACACCCGCGGGACTGCTCAATTCGATCGGGCTGCAAAACGTGGGGATCGAGGCCTACCTGCGCGACAAGTTGGCCCCGCTCGTCGAGGCGGGGGGCACGCCGTTCGTCAGCATCGCGGCGGAAACCATGGAAGAGTATGCGCGCATGGCGGCACTCCTGGCCGATCACCCCAGCATTCGTGCGGTCGAGGTGAACTTGGGCTGTCCCAACGTCGACACCGGCGGCGATCGCGACGCGGCCGAGGCGCGTGCTGTCGAGCGCATCACGCGCGTGGTGAAGGACCGGTTGCCGGACCGTGCGGTGGCGATCAAGCTGACGCCGAACGTCACCGACATCGTGCACTTGGCGCGAGGAGCCGAGCAAGGCGGCGCCGATGCAGTGGTCGCCATCAACACCGTGGTCGGGATGGACATCGACATCGCTCGCGCACGCCCGACCTTCGCGCGCGTGCGTGCCGGACTGTCCGGTCCGGCGATCTTTCCCATCGCATTGCTCAAGGTCTGGGAGATCGCGGGCGCGGTGCGCATCCCGGTCATCGCAGTCGGGGGGATTGCCTCGGCGAATGATGTCATCAAGTTCTTCATGGCCGGCGCCACCGCCGTGCAGCTCGGCACGCTGCTGTTCTCGCGCCCGACCTTGCTGGCCGAGGTCAAGGCCGGCGTGGCGGAGTTCCTCGCCGCGCGCACACTCGACCACCCGCATCGACTGCGTCTCTCCCGCGCCGGTGCCCTCGAGGTCGGCGACCCGGCCTCGGCAATTCTGGGTTGAGGGCGGACGGCGCCGCTCGTGCCGCGATGGACCGGGGCTCCCCGGGAAAAGCTCGATGTGGGTGAAACGTGCGCGGGATTCCCCAAAGTGCGACCGCGGCGGCAGTTCAATAGGGGGAACCATGACCATTCGTCCGGCCCCGTGTCGCTCGGAGGGGGCTGCTTGAGCCTCCCGGCAAGAATTCGTTAACCTCTATCAGTCGCCACTGGCGTCTTTCTAGGACTGCGCCCAGCAGTACCGACGACAGAACATGGAGGGGGAAAGCTTCCCACCTCCAGCGGAGCCATTCATTTCCATCTACCGGAATCCAATCCGTGCATGGATCTCAGCGGCTTTGGCCGCCGGGTGGGTCGCAGGGGCAGCGCTCTCGAGCGCCGCGGCACCCATTCGCGTCGCGGTCATTGGCGATTACGGCGACTTGACCCCAAACGCGCAAGCCGTGGCCAACCTGGTACACGCCATGAACCCCGAGATCGTGATCACGCTGGGGGACAACAGCTACGACACGCGCGCCATTGATGGCAATGTCGGCCAAAACTACTCGCGCTACATCGGCAATTATGGTGGCAGCTATCCCCCTGGCTCGACGGTCAACCGGTTCTTCCCCTGCCTCGGCAACCACGACTACGACGATGGGGGCGGCCTCCCCGCCTATCTCGGGTACTTCACCTTGCCGGGTGCCGGGGTCCCGAGCAGCAATACGTCCGGCAACGAGCGTTACTACGACTTCATCCATGGCCCCATCCATTTCTTCGCCATCAACAGCAATGGCCAGGAGCCGGATGGAAACAACAGCAACTCGGTGCAGGCGCAATGGCTGCGCACGCGGCTCGCGGCGTCGACGTCACCGTGGAAGATCGTCTATATGCACCATTCGCCGTACACGAGCGGCGACAGCCATGGCAGCATCCAGAGCCTGCAATGGCCCTTCCGCGCCTGGGGTGCCTCGGCCGTCTTGTCCGCCCACGATCATGTGTACGAGCGATTGCTGATCGATGGGCTTCCCTATTTCGTCAACGGGGTCGGCGGGCGCGGCCTGAAGGGTTTCCTCTCGCCCGTTCCCGGCAGCGTCGTGCGCTACAACGACGACTTCGGCGCCATGTTGCTCACGCTCGAGAACGGCAATCTCACGTTCCAGTTCTTTTCCATCGCGCCCACCAACTCGTTGGTGGATTCCTTCACGCTGATGGGCAGTGACCCGGTGCTGAGTGCTGCGCCCGGCACGCTCGGATTCGGCAGCTACTACGTGGGTGCGTTGGCCATGCAGAATCTCGTGCTCCGCAACGTCGGCACGAGCGAGCTAGAGATCACGGCTCTCGATGTGGTCGGTCCCGACGCTTCGGAGTTCGATGTCGTTCCGCTGGCAGTCGCGCGGCGACAGCGGGTGCCGGGGACCATCAGCGCCAGCGCGCTGCCCCTGACGCTCGCTCCGGGGGACAGCGCGACGATGCGAGTGCAGTTCGATCCGGAAACTCCCGGCACGAAGAACGGGTCGCTCCAAGTCGTGAGCAATCAAGTGACTTTGATCTTGTCGCTCACGGGACAGGCGCTGCAAATGCCTTCCCCAGCGCTGGAGATTCGGCCCCCGGCACTGGACTTCGGTGCAGTCCACAGGTTCACCCACGTGCGTGAATCCGTCTTCTGGTGCAACCGTGGCAACGCGCCGCTCGAAGTGCAGGAAATCGCCTTCATCGGTCCGGAACCGGCGCAATTCGCGGTCCTGGGCCCTGCAGGGCCGTTCCACATCGCGGCTGGGGACAGCGTCGAGACACAGGTGACGTTCGCTCCCACGACCTTGGGTGTGAAGACAGCCAGCTTGCGGATCACGACCAATGACCTCGCGGGGCAGTTTGCCAGCGCCGCGCTCACCGGGAATGCGATCCCGCCCGTGCTGCCACACCTCGACGTTTCGCCATCCACGCTCGAGTTCGGCGACGCCGTGATCTTGACCAGCGCGAGCGGCACACTGCAACTCCGCAACCTGGGTGGCTCTGCGCTGCAAGTGTTTTCGTCGCTGGTCGGGGAAGGGGCTGCGCATTTCGCAGTCACGAGTGGCGGGGGCGCACGCACGATCATGCCGGGCGATAGTTTGGCAGTCACCGTCGTCTTCTCGCCGTCGACCGTGGGCGCGAAAGCGGCTGCTCTGCGCATTGCGACCAACGATCCCGATGCCGCGCTCGTCGACATCGCGTGCACCGGCGTGGGAATCGCCCCCGACATCGACGTCGTTCCCGTCGTCGCCGATTTCGGTGGCGTGTTCGCCACGACGGGCTCGGCCACGCAATCCGTCATCATCCGCAACGTCGGCACGGCGACGCTCGTTGTCGGGTCGACGGTAATCCTCGGTGCCGATGCGGGGAGCTTCACGCTCACGAGCGGTGGAGCACCGCGCACGCTCGTCCCCGGTGCCAGCGCGACATTGTCCCTGGTGTTCGCACCTTCCACGTCCGGCGCCAAGTCCGCGACGCTGCGCATCCAGAGCAACGATGCGGACGAGGCGACATGGAATGTGCCGCTTTCCGGCATCGGTGTCGTGCCGCCCGGAGCCCCGCCCGCTGTCTCGTTTCAGAACAGCGTCGATGGGACGTCGACGAATTCGGTGACGGTGGCGACTTCGAGCGTCGTCCCGGCAGCAGCCGGTGCGCTCTATCTGGCAGCGATCACCTCCAAGAATCACGTCCTGGTGCAGAGCGTGAGCGGCATGGGACTCGCATGGACTCTAGTGCGTGCCCAATGCAGCGGTCGCGGGCAGACGGGTGTCTCGATCTGGAGGGGCACGGGCACTGCGAGCCCGGGAATCGTGACGGCTCAGTTCATGAGCGCGCCCACCAGCGCGGCGCTGGTCGTGGCGCGCTACGCAGGCGCCGATCCGGTTGCACCGCTCGGAGCTTTGGTTTCCGCCAACACCAACGGGGTGCAGGGCACCTGCACAGGTGGAGTGGATGCGGTGTCCCATTCCACCAATCTGCTGACGACGGTTCCCGGCGCCACGGTGTTTGCCGGAGTGGCCCTTCGCGGCAACGGCTACACGCCGGGCTCGGGCTACACGCGCCGTGACGATGTCGTTTCTGGCTCCGGGGGCTCGGCCGCGGGGCTCACGGTGATGGATCGCATTGTCGCGAACCCGGCCCAGACGACGGTGAACGGCACGTTCAGCCAGGCAACCGATTGGGCGGTCGTTGCCGTCGAGCTGAAACCGCTTATCTTGTCCCCGGAAATCACGGTCACACCCATGTCCGCCCACTTCGGCACCGTGGGGATCGGGGAGAACGCAACCCGCAGCTTCACGATCCGCAACGATGGGACGGTGAACCTACTGGTTCAGGGCATCGGTGTCTTCGGTGTGCACGCGCCCGAGTTCGTCATCACGAGCGGCGGCACGCCACCGACGCTCGCTCCGGGCGCTCTCCACACGGTGACGGTGCGCTTTGCTCCCACGTCCGCGGGGGCCCGGAGCGCCATTCTCCGCATCGTCAGCAATGACGCCAGCGAGTTGACCACGAACGTGGCGCTCGCCGGCACGGCGTTTCAGCGGCTGCCGGAAGTCGCGGTGACACCCGCCGCATTGGACTTCGGCCTCGTCGCGGTATTCGGGAGCGCCACTCGGAGTCTTCGTGTCGCCAACACCGGCGATGGGGCATTGCAGGTGCCGGCCATCGCGGTCACGGGCGCCGATGCGTTCGAGTTCACCGTGGGGACGAGCACGCCATTCACCGTGTCTCCTGGAGACAGTGTGCCCATCACGCTCCACTGGGCTCCGCTCGCACAAGGGCCGAGTGCCGCCACTCTGCGCATCTCGTGCAACGATCCGGACGAACCGGAGGTAAGTGTCGCGCTCGCAGGCATCGGACTGCCGCCGCCCGTTCCCGATCTCGACATCGACCCGATGGCGGTCGACTTCGGTTCCCTCGTTGTGCTCGCGAGCACGACGCGCATGGTTCGGCTCGCCAACACCGGGATCGCGGCGCTGCACGTCGCATCGCTCCAGCTCGTGGGCGCCGACTCGCTGGCCTTCGCGTTGCCCGGTGGTGCGGGCCCGCTCACGCTCGCGCCCGGCGACAGCACGATCGTCTCCGTGAACTTCACACCGACTTCGCCCGGAACGAAGAACGCCATCCTGCGACTCACGAGCGACGATCCCGACGAGAACCCGGCGCAGGTCACACTTACTGGGCTCGCGACGGTGCCAATCGAGGGTGCAGTCGTCTTCGAAGGTGCGATCCACGGCAGCGCCACCAGCGGCACCACGGTCACGACGTCCAGCAGCTTGCAAGCGGAAGCGGGCGACGTCGTCCTTGCCGCCGTCACGTCGAAGGGATACGTGAACGTCACCGCGGTCTCCGGATGTGGGCTCACCTGGACACCGGTGCGCGCACAGTGCAGCGGCCGGCTGCAGACCGGCGTGCAAGTCTGGAGGGGAACGGGGACGCCGATTCCCGGTGTGGTCAAGGCGACCTTCGCCAGCGCTCCGATCAGCGCTGCCCTCATCGTCGCGCGCTACTCGGGAGCCGCTCCCACGACGGCGTTGGGCGCCATCGTGTCCGCCAACACCAACGGGACGAACGGAGCGTGCAGCGGCGGGGTCGACAATGCGGCCTATGCACTCTCGCTGCCCACCTCCGTCGATGATGCGACCGTCTTCGCCGTCGTCGCAATGCGCAGCCGGGTGCTGGTGCCCGGGCAAGAATATGTCGTGCGCGACGCAGTGAGCGCCGGGGCCCTCGGTGACGTCTCAGGTCTCACGATCATGGATCGCAAGGTGGAAACACCCGCGACCGTGAGCGTGAACGGAACGTTC
>DASRJO010000172.1:0-18228 GCA_035649435.1 Candidatus Krumholzibacteriia bacterium
AAGCCAAGAGCGTGGTCGAAGAAGCCGCGCTGCGCTGCGGCCAGCACTTCATCAGCGAACGCTGGCTCGGCGGCATGCTCACCAACTTCCAGACCGTGCGCCGCGGCATCGCGCGCTACCTCGAGCTGCAGAAGCTGTCCACCGAAGGCGGCATGGAGCAGCTGAGCAAGAAGGAACGCAGCCGCATGCAGAAGGAAAAGGCGCGCCTCGAGAAGGTACTGCGCGGCATCGCGCGGCTCGACCGGCTGCCGGGCATCATCTTCGTCGTCGACACCATCAAAGAAGAGATCGCGGTCAAGGAAGCCAATCGTCTGAGGATTCCCATCGTCGGCGTCGTCGACACCAACAGCGATCCGGATCGCATCGACTATCCGATCCCCGGCAATGACGATGCCATCCGCGCCATCGCGCTGTTCACCGATTACATGGCCGCAGCGGTCAACGAAGGCCGCGAACGCGCGCTGGAAGGCCGCGAAGCGGGACGGCTCGGCGATGTGCCGGTACCCGTGCCGGTAGCCGCCGGGTGGGGCGACGAGTCGGGAGCACCCGCGGCGCACGCCGGGCGTACCGCCGAGACCGCGTGAAGTGTCGCGATCGCGGGCTGCACGCGACGCGACTCCATGCCAGGAGGACATGATGCCCGAGATACGAGCGGCGGACGTGCGCGAGCTGCGCGACAAGACCGGCGCCGGCATGATGGATTGCAAGAACGCGCTGGCCGAAACCAGAGGCGACGTCGAGAAGGCGGTCGACTACCTGCGCACCAAGGGTCTGGCCGGGGCGGCGAAGAAGGCCGGGCGCGCGACGCAGGAGGGCCTGATCTACGCCTACATCCATCCGGGAGCCAAGGTCGGCGTGCTGTTGGAAATCAATTGCGAATCCGATTTCGTGGCGCGCACACCGGATTTCGTCGAGCTGTGCAAGGATCTGGCGATGCAGGTGGCCGCCGCCAACCCAACCGCGGTGCGGCGCGAGGAATTCGATGCCGAGACCTTGGAGCGCGAGCTGGCCATCTATCGCGCGCAGGCGGCGGAGACGGGCAAGCCAGCCCCGATCATCGACAAGATGGTGCAGGGGCGGGTGGAGAAGCTCTACAAGGAGCGCGTGCTGCTCGAGCAGCCTTTCGTCAAGGATCCGGACACGAACGTCGAGGAGCGGGTCAAGGCGACGATCTCCAAACTCGGCGAGAACATCCACGTACGCCGTTTCGCGCGCTTCCAGCTCGGCGAAGGCGCATGAGCGGCGACTCCGACGCACGTGCGGCGCGTGCGCTCGACAAGCCATGAAACTCAAGTACCGGCGCATCTTGCTCAAGACGAGCGGCGAGGTCCTGGCTGGCGCTCGCGGCATCGGCCTGGATGGCGACCGCATCGACGCCTTGGCGGGTGAGGTGGCCGGGCTGCACGCGCACGGTGTGCAGATCGGCCTCGTGCTCGGCGGCGGCAACATCTTCCGTGGCCAAACCGGCAGCACACGCGGCATCGATCGCGTCACCGGTGATCACATGGGGATGCTGGCCACGGTGATCAACTCGCTGGCGGTGCAGGATGCGCTCGCACGCCGCGCCGTTCCCGCGCGCGTGATGACCGCCATTCGCATGACGCAAATCGCCGAACCCTTCGCCGGTCGCACGGCCATCGAGCAACTCGAGAGCGGCAACATCGTCATCATGGCCGGCGGCACCGGCAATCCGTTCTTCACCACCGACACCGCCGGCGTCCTGCGCGCCATGGAGATCGGCGCCGAGGTCCTGCTCAAGGGCACGAAGGTCGACGGCATCTACGATTCCGATCCGTTGAAGAATCCGGCGGCCGTGCGCTACGAACGGTTGACCTATGACGAAGCGCTGAGCCGCGACCTGCGTGTCATGGACTCGACGGCGTTCTCCTTGTCGCGGGACAACGATTTGCCCATCATCGTCTTCGATCTCAATGCCGCGGGCGCCTTGCTGCGGATCGTGAGCGGCGAGGAAGTCGGTACGCTGGTCGGAAAGGGGTGATCGCGATGTCGGCAGAGGCGCTGATCCGAGAGGCCGAAGATCACATGAAGAAGTCCATCGACGCGGCCAAGCGCGAGATGGGGACGGTGCGCACCGGAAAGGCGACGCCGGCGCTCCTGGACGGGGTCAAGGTCGAGTACTACGGCTCGCAAGTGCCGCTCAAGCAAGTGGCCGGTGTGTCGGCGCCGGAAGCGCGGTTGCTGACCGTGCAGCCGTACGACCGCAGCTCGATCGGCGACATCGAAAAAGCCATCCGCGCCGCCGACCTGGGACTCAATCCCGCCAACGACGGCGTGGTCATTCGCGTCCCGGTACCGCAGCTGACGGAGGAGCGCCGCAAGGAGCTGGTGAAAGTCGTGCGCACGATGGTCGAGCACGGGCGCGTCGCCATCCGCAACGTGCGCCATCACACCAACGAGCGTCTGGCGCGGATGGAAAAGGCGCACGAGCTGACCGAGGACGACCACAAGCGCCTCGCGAAGAAAGTGCAGGAGCTGACCGACGGCTACGTGAAGAAGCTGGAAGAAATGTTGAAGGTGAAGGAAGCCGAGGTCATGGAGGTTTGAGGCCCGCGCGGCGGGTGGATCCCCGCGCGCTCAGACAACTCCGGGCGGAACTTGCGGTCACTTTGATCGCGCGACGCTCGGCCGCCCGTCGTAACTCGCGCGCGGGGATCCACCCGCCGCGCGGAGGCGAAGGGACGCACGTCCAGGCTGCGGTGCCTGCGTTTCTTGACTTCGCGGGGTGACCGAGTAGTATTAGCGCGAGCCAGTTTGAGAAAAATTTCTCAAACTCACGCAACTTGAAGTGAATGAATGGATTGCGAGGTCTCCTTGGGTTTCGCCCCCCTCGCCATCTTGATCCCCCTGGCCATTCTGGTGCCGTTGGCCATGCTGGGAGTGCAGCGCCTGCTCGCTCCCCGCCGTCCCGATGCCACCAAGGCAGCGCCCTACGAATGCGGCGCGCCGATTCTCGGCACGGCGCACCCGCGCATGCCGATCAAGTTCTACGTCGTGGCCGTGCTCTTCCTCCTCTTCGATGTCGAGGTCGTGTTCCTGTTCCCGTGGTCGGTTCTCGCGCGCGACCTCGGTTGGATGGGGTTGGCGCAGATGCTCCTGTTCCTTGGCGTGCTCGAGGTGGGTTTGCTCTACGTCTGGCGAAAGCGGGCGTTGGAATGGGAATGAGACGCAGCCCGATCGCGCACGAACCTTTCATCACCACGCGTCTCGGCCCGGCAATCGATTGGGCGCGCAAGAACTCGCTGTTTCCTCTCCCCTTCGGCACCGCCTGTTGCGCCATCGAGTTCATGGGCGTGGTGAGCTCACAGTTCGATGTCTCGCGCTTCGGCGCCGAGGTGGTGCGGTTCTCGCCGCGACAGGCCGACCTCATGATCGTGGCCGGCACCGTGGTCTACAAGATGGCGCCGATCCTGCGCACGATCTACGCCCAGATGGCCGAACCCCGCTGGGTGATCTCGATGGGGGTTTGCGCCAGCTCGGGCGGTTTTTACGACGACTACTGCACGTTGCAAGGAATCGATCAGATCGTCCCGGTGGATGTGTACGTGCCGGGCTGTCCTCCGAGTCCGGAGCTCCTGCTCGACGGTCTGCTCAAGCTGCAGAAGAAGATCGACGAGCAGCGACTGCTCGAAAAACCCTGAAGGAACTGGCGCCGATGCCGAACCCGAATCCGGACCGCGTGCGCGGCCATCTCGGCGAGGATTTCCTCGCCGATTGCTCGTCCCACGGGGATCTGGTGTACGCGGTGCACCGGCGCGGGCACCGCCGGGTGCTGCGCGCGCTGCGCGACGATCCCGAGCTGCGTTTCGACATGCTGATGGACTTGACCGCGGCCGATCGCATGCACCTGCCGCAGCGTTTCGAACGATTCGAGGTCGTGTACGAGCTGTACTCACTGTGGAACGGCTGGCGACTGCGTCTCAAGGTGCCGGTGCCCGCGGACGATCCGCACCTCGACAGCATCCACGACGTTTGGAAGGCGGCGAACTGGGCGGAGCGGGAAGCCTTCGACATGTTCGGCATCCGCTTCGACGGCCATCCCAACCTCAAGCGCATCCTCTGCCATCACGAATTCGTCGGCCATCCGCTGCGCAAGGACTACGACCGCAGACGTGGCCAATGGTGCGCCACCACCGAGACGCTAGAAGACGAGCTGCAGCTGCGGCGCGCCGCCGAGCACCGGGCCCACAACGGCCAAGCGGAGCCGGCCGAAGCGCTGACGAGCGAACGCATGCTGGTCAACATCGGCCCGAGCCATCCGGTGTCGCACGGCACGCTCCGCGTCCTGGTCGAGCTGGAAGGCGAGACCATCAAACACGCCATTCCGGAGATCGGCTATTTGCACCGCGGCTTCGAGAAGAGCGCCGAGAAGGGCGTGTGGAACAACGTCATCCCGTACGCCGACCGCCTCAACTACGTGTCGGCGTTGTCCAACAACGTCGCCTATGTCAAGGCGGTCGAGAAGCTCGCCGGCGTCGAGGTGCCCGATCGCTGCAAGTTCATCCGCGTCATCCTGAACGAGCTGTCGCGCATCATGGACCATTGCGTTTGCAATGCCGCCAACATCGTCGATGTCGGCGCGCTGACGAACTTCTGGTACCTGTTCTCGGTGCGCGAGAACATCTACAAGGTGCTGGAGAAGCTCACCGGCGCCCGCCTCACCAACAGCTACACGCGCGTCGGCGGCTTGGCGCGCGATCTCTACCCGGGGTTCGCCGACGACGTGCGCGCGGTGCTGAAGGAGAGCCTGCCCTACGTGCACGACGTGCTCACCTTGGTGAAGAACAATCGCATCTTCCAGGAGCGCACGGTCGGCGTGTCGGCGTTCTCCGCCACCGAGGCCTTGAGCTACGGCTGGACCGGGCCGTGCCTGCGCGCCTGCGGTGTGCCGCTCGACGCGCGCAAGCGCGATGGCTACTACTTCTACGACCAGTTCAATTTCGACGTGCCGGTGGGCGAGAAGGGCGACGCCTACGATCGCATCCTGGTGCGCTTCGAGGAGATCTTCCAGAGCGTGCGCATCATCGAGCAGGCGCTGGACAAGCTCCCGGGCGGTCCGGTGGACACCGACCGCAACCGTTTCGTCCTGCCGCCGAAGCAGGAGGTCTACCGCGACATCGAGCCGTTGATGAACCACTTCATGCTGGTCATGTTCGGCACGCCGGTGCCGCCGGGCGAGACCTACGATTCCTTCGAGGTCCCGAACGGCGAGCTCGGCTTCTACATCATCAGCGACGGCAGCGGCAAGCCGTATCGCGTGCGCGTGCGGCCGCCGTGTTTCTACCTGTATCAGGCCTACCCGGAGATCATCGAGGGCAGCATGGTGGCGGACATGGCGGCGGTGCTCGGCAGTCTGAACGTGGTGGCCGGCGAGCTGGACCGTTAGGAGAGACGAATGCCCGAGACGAGCACGAAACCGGAGCTGCTGCCACCGGCGGCACTCGCCCGGCTCGAGGAGCTGGCGCGGCGTTACCCGACGCGCGAGGCTCTGATGTTGCCGGCGCTGTGGATGGTGCAGCGCGAGCACGGCTGGATCTCGACCGAGGCCATGCAGTACGTGGCCAAGCTCCTCGATGTGTCGCCGGTGCGCGTCTACGGTGTGGTCAGCTTCTATCACATGTTCCACGAGCGCGCTCCCGGCAAGTACAACATCCAGGTGTGCCAAACCCTATCGTGCTCTTTGCTCGGGGCGGAGAAGCTGCTGCAGCACCTGCAGGACACCCTCGGCATCGCGCATGGCGAGGTGTGCCCCAACGGGCGCTTCATGGTGCAGCGCGTCGAATGTCTGGGCGCGTGCGAACACGCGCCGGTTTGCCAGATCAACGACGATTTCGTCTTCGACCTCACGCCTGCAGCGCTGGACGCCAAGCTGGCGGAGCTGCCATGACCTCCGGCACCAAGGAATCTCCCGCCGTGCAGCGCATCCTGAGCCTCCACTTCGACACGCCCGAATCGGAGCGGCTGGCGACGTACACGGCGTCGGGCGGCTACAGCGCCTGCCGGCGTGCGTTCGCCAGGCCTCCGGAAGATGTGACCGAAGAGGTGAAGAAATCGGGATTGCGCGGCCGCGGCGGCGCCGGCTTTCCCGCCGGGGTCAAGTGGGGCTTCATCCCCAAGAACACCGAGCGCCCGGTGTACCTGTGCATCAATGCGGACGAGAGCGAGCCCGGCACGTTCAAGGATCGCTACATCATGGAACGCGATCCGCACATGCTCCTCGAGGGCATCCTCATCACGTGCTGGGCGATCCGCTCCCACGATGCATACATCTATATTCGCGGTGAATTCGAGGACGCGCGGCGCGTGCTGCAGGCTGCCATCGACGAAGCGTACGCCGCCGGGCACTTGGGAGCGAACCCGTGCGGTTCGGGCTGGAGAATCGACGTCACCATTCACCGCGGCGCCGGCGCCTACATCTGCGGCGAGGAAACCGGACTTCTCGAGTCGCTCGAGGGCAAGAAGGGCTATCCGCGCATCAAGCCGCCGTTCCCCGCCGTGGTCGGTCTGTTCCAGAGCCCGACGATCATCAACAACGTCGAGACCATCGCCTGCGTGCCGTGGATCCTGGAACACGGCGGCGAAGCTTACGCACGCATCGGCGTCGGCAAGAGCACCGGCACCAAGCTGTGGTGCATCAGTGGTCACGTGGCGCGCCCGGGTGTGTACGAAACGCCGCTCGGCGTGCCGTTCCGCACCCTGTTGGAGGAGTATGCCGGCGGCATGCGCCATCCCGATCGCCCGCTCAAGGCGGTGATTCCCGGCGGATCCTCTGTGCCCGTGCTCACCGCGAGCGAGGCGCTCGGCGTCAACATGGATTACGAATCCCTGGGACAGCTCGGCACGATGCTCGGTTCCGCCGGCGTCATGGTGATCGAGGAAGGCACCTGCATGGTGTGGGCTCTGGCGGTCATCACGCGCTTCTACGCCGAGGAGTCCTGCGGCCAGTGCACGCCGTGCCGCGAGGGAACGAGCTGGGTCAACGACATCATGTGGCGGCTCGAACGCGGTGGTGCCACGCCGGAGGACATCGCGCTGGTGCACAACCTGTGCGACAACATGATCGGCAAGACGATCTGCGTCCTGGCCGACGCCATGGTCATGCCGGCCAAGAGTTTCATGAAGAAGTTCAAGCCGGAGTTCGACGCTCACATCGCCGCCGGGCGCTGCCCCTTGCCGCAGCCCGTGCGCGACTGAGCCACCGCGACGCCCAGGGGGGCGAAGACAGAGACGCCCACGGGACGAAGACAGAGGACGCGAGCATGCCGAAGATCCACATCGACGAGCGCGAAATCGAGGCCGGGGCCAACGAGAACCTCATCGCGACCGCGGCGCGCGCCGGCGTGCACATCCCGCATTTCTGCTGGCACCCGGCGCTCTCCGTCGCCGGCAACTGCCGCCAGTGCCTGGTCGAGATCGAGGGCGTGCCGAAGCCGCAGATCGCCTGCAACACGCCGCTCAAGGACGGCATGGTGGTGCGGACGAAATCGCCGGCCATACAGGAAGCCCGCCGCGGCGTGCTCGAGTTCCTGCTGCTCAATCATCCCATCGACTGCCCGATCTGCGATCAGGCGGGGGAGTGCCGCTTGCAGGAGTACTACATGTCGCACGGGCTGTACGACGCGCGGCGCAACGTCGACAAGGTGCACAAGCCGAAGGTGGTCGATCTGGGACCGCACGTCCTCCTCGACGCCGAACGCTGCGTGCTGTGCACGCGCTGCGTGCGCTTCTGCAGCGAGGTGGCCCGAAGCGACGAACTCTACGTCGCCGAACGTGGCAGTCACTCGGAGATCGCCACTTTCCCTGGCCAGCCACTGGTCAACGCCTACTCTGGCAACGTCGTCGACATCTGCCCGGTGGGCGCGCTGCTGAGCAAGGAGTTCCGGTTCAAGAGCCGCGTCTGGTGGCTCAAGAAGGCCGATTCGGTGTGCACGAGCTGCGCGCGTGGTTGCAACGTGCGCATCGATCATCATTGGAATCAGGTGCAGCGACAGGTGCCGCGCTACAACCCCGAGGTGAACTCCTACTGGATGTGCGATCGCGGCCGCACCCACATCGATTGGATCAACGAGCAACGGGTGACTGCGGCGCAGCACGGCGAGCAGACTCTGGTGCTGCGCGAGGCGTTCGAACTCCTGGCAGCGCGACTCGCAGCCGCGGGGTCCGCGGTCACGGTCGTGCTCTCGCCCAAGCTCGCCAACGAAGACCTGCTGGCCTGGCGCCACCTGTTCACTGCGGTACTCCCGGCAGCGCATCTGGGCGCGGGGTCGCTCGAGCCGGCGCAACCCGAGGACGACATCCTGCGCCGCGCCGACCCGCATCCGAACACCTGGTCGGTGCAGGCGCTGGAGTTGGCGGCCGACGTGCGCGCGCTCTGGCAGGCACCAGCCAAGCTGCTGCTCCTCGTCGGCGACGATCCCGTCGGCTGGGATCCGGCGCTCGCCGCCGGTCTCGCCCGCTTCGATTTCGTCGCCGCGGCGCTCACCAATCACAACGCCACGGCGACGAGTGTGCTCGCCGCCGGCGGACTGTTGCTGCCGCTCGCGACGCATGCGGAGTACGCCGGCACCTTCAACAATTACGCCGGCCGCGTGCAGCGCTTCGAAGCGGCGCTCGCACCTTTCGGTTCGGCGCTCGCGGCGCACGAGATGGCAGTGGAGCTGGCGCTCGTACTGCGGCGCGAGTTTTGGCCCGCGGGCAAGCCACGGACGAGCGTGCAACAGGGGATTTGGCAACAGCTGGCGCCCGCGATCCCGGCGATGCCGCGCATCGACTGGGAGCATGTGCCGCCGGAGGGGCTGAACCCGACTTGGAAGCCGACGGCACGGCCGCGTTCGGTGCTCACGGGAGAAGACGCCACCGACGCCTACAGCTGGGGTGCGGCACCCGAAGCCGCGCGCGCAGGTGAGCATGGATAGTTTGAATCAGCATCCCGCGATCATCGCCGGCCGGCTGCTGCTCGGTTGGATGGTGCCGCTCGCTTTCTTGCCGCTCATGATCTGGTTCGAGCGCAAGATGAGCGCCTTCATGCAGGATCGCACCGGTCCCAACCGCGCCGCGATCCTCGGCATGCGACTGGGTGGCGTCATCCACACCTTGGCCGACGTGCTCAAGCTGCTGTCCAAGGAAGACGTGGTGCCAACACAGGTGCATCCGCTCTATTACCGGCTCGGACCGTTCGTGGCCATCTTCGTCGCGCAGCTGTTGTTCGTCATCGTGCCGCTGACGGACACCTTGCGCTTGGGGCAGGACGAGATCGCCATGCAGGGACTGCAGCTCGACATCGGCATCCTCTGGCCATTGGCAGTCGGCGCCTTGATGGTGTACTCGATCGTGCTCGCCGGCTGGGCCTCGAACAACAAGTTCGGGACCTTGGGCGGATTGCGCGCCGCGGCGCAAATGGTGAGCTATGAAGTCGCGCTCGGCCTGTCGATCATGGGTGCGGTGATGATCTACGGCACGCTCGATCTCAACACGATCGTGCGCGAACAAGGCCAGCTGCTGTGGGGCTTCCTGCCGCGCTGGGGCATCGTCATGCAGCCGCTCGGGTTCCTGCTGTTCTTGGTCGCGGCGTTCGCCGAGACCAACCGCACGCCTTTCGACTTGCCCGAACGCGACTCCGAAATCGTCGCCGGCTATCACACCGAGTATTCCGCCGTGCGCTTCGCTTTCTTCTTCATGGCCGAATACATCCACATCGTGGTGGCTTCCGGCCTGGTGGTGACGCTCTTCCTCGGGGGCTGGCAAGTGCCGTGGCTGGATACGGCGGCGTTGCGTGCACAGGCGAAACCGGTGCTCGCGGTCATGCTCGGCGGTCTGGTGCTGGCCGGTATCGTCATCGTGCCGGCAGCGCTGCGGTGGTCGCGAACGTTGCGCCAGCACTACACCGACGCGCGCCGGCACGAAGGCCGCGTCTGGGTGGTGCTGATGGGCGGCGCGGCGACGATCGGCGCGGCCGGTCTGGCGCTGTTGCCGGGCCTCGCGCTTCCCGAATGGGCACCGGTGGCGGTGGCGGCGCTGGCACAGATCTCCGCCTTCATCGCCAAGGTGCTCCTGGTGGCGCTCACGTTCATCTGGGTGCGCTGGACGCTGCCAAGCTTCCGCTACGACCAACTCATGCGCTTGGGATGGAAGCAACTCATGCCCTTGGCACTGGTGAACATCACGGTCACCGGCTTCTGGCTCCTCCTGTTCGGGAAGGGATCGTGATGGCAGTCGACCCCGCGCTGTTGGCGCGACTCAACGTCAAGCCCGAGGAGTTGCGCGTCGTGCGCGCGCAGACGAGCTTCTTGCAGAGCTTGTACATCCTCGAGGTGGTGCGCGGTCTCGCCGTCACGTTGCGGCATTTGCTGCGCAATTTGGTGCGCCAGAGCGCCATGCCGACCAGCCAGTTTCCGGAGGTGCAGCGCGTCCTTCCCGAAGGTTTCCGTGGCCGCCACCGCCTGACGGTGAAGGATGACGGCACGCCGCGCTGCGTCGCGTGCATGATGTGTCCGACGGCGTGCCCGGCGGACTGCATTCACATCGAGGCGGCGGAAAGCCCCGACCCGAGCGTCGAGAAGGTTCCGGTGCGCTTCGAGATCGACCTCATGCGTTGCATTTTCTGCGGGTTCTGCGTCGAGGCGTGTCCGAAGGATGCCATCCGCATGGACACCGGCCGCTTTTTCGACCTGGCGGGCACGCATCGCGAGGACTTCGTGCTGACGATGGACCGGTTGCTGAACGATTGAAGGGACCGCCGTGGAGCGAGTGTTGTTCTACGCCCTGAGTGGCATCTCCGTGCTCGCGGCGCTGTGGATGATCACGCGCCGCAGCCCGTTGTCGAGCGCACTGTCGCTCGTCGTCACCTTCCTGGGTCTGGCAGCGCTGTACGCCATGCTCGACGCCCAGCTGCTGTTCGTGGTGCAGATCTGGGTCTATGCCGGAGCCGTGATGGTCCTCGTCCTGTTCGTCATCATGCTGCTCAACCTGCGCGAGGAAGAATCGCGCATGGCCGCTGCTAGCTGGGGCCGCTTCGCGCTCTGCGGCATCCTCGCTCTCGGGCTGGCGTGGAAGGCCTTCGGTGTTCTCGCCGGCGTGCGCGGCATCGCGCCGCCGGTGTCGAGCGAATTCGGCGGCGTGGCGTCCGTGGCCGAGATCCTGTTCACGCGTTATCTGGTGCAGTTCCAGCTCGTCGGCTTGTTGCTGCTGGCCGTGGTCGTGGGCGTCGTGGTCCTGGCGAAACGCGCGAGGTGAGCATGGTCGGATTGCACGAATACCTGGTGGTGAGCGGTCTCTTGTTCCTGATCGGCGCCGTCGGCGTCCTCACCCGCACCAACGGGCTCATCCTGTTCATGTCTCTCGAGCTGATGCTGAACGCGGTGAACCTGACGTTCGTGGCACTGGCGCGTTATACCGGCAGTCTCGATGGGCATGTGTTCGTGTTCCTGGTGACGGCGGTCGCGGCGGCCGAAGCCGCGGTGGGGCTCGCGATCTTCGTCAGCCTCTTCCGGCTGCACCGCTCGGTCAACGTCGACCAGATGAACGCGATGGGGGAGTGACGTGGAAGCGACGTGGCTGTGGCTGATCCCGATCGCGCCGCTCGTGACCAGCGTGCTCTGCGGTGCGATCGCGCTCGCGACGCGCAACGCGGAGGCGCCGCCACGGCGGCTCGTGGGTTGGCTCGCCTGTCTCGGGCCGGGGCTCAGCTTCGCCTTGTCTCTGCTGGCGTGGACGGAGCTGCGCGGGCTCATGCCCGTGGGCCGCATGCTGTCGCAGACGGCGTATCGCTGGATCGATTCGGGCGTGCTGCAGCTGGATGTCGGGTTCGTCGTCGACCCGCTGTCGTCGCTGATGCTGCTGTTCGTGACCGGTGTCGGCACGCTCATCCATATCTATTCGACCGGCTACATGCACGCCGAGCGCGGCTTCGCCCGCTACTTCGCTTATCTCAATCTGTTCATGTTTTCCATGCTGATCCTGGTGCTGGCCGACAGCCTGCCGTTGCTGTTCGTCGGCTGGGAAGGAGTGGGGCTGTGCTCCTACCTCCTCATCGGCTATTGGTTCGAGGACCCGGCCAAGGCCGCAGCCGGCAAGAAGGCGTTCGTGGTCAATCGCATCGGCGACTTCGGTGTGCTGATCGCGATGTTCCTGGTGCTGTGGACCTTGCAGGGGGTGGGCTCCGCCAGCCTGTCGTTCGCCGACTTGCGCCGGCACACCGAAGCCTTCACGCCGGCGCTCGCGACCGCGGTGTGCCTGCTGCTCTTCCTCGGGGCGACGGGGAAGTCGGCGCAGATCCCACTCTATGTTTGGCTCCCGGACGCCATGGCGGGACCGACACCGGTCTCCGCCCTCATTCATGCGGCGACGATGGTGACCGCCGGTGTGTATCTGGTGGCGCGCATGCACTTCCTCTTCGCGCTGTCGCCGGTCGCGAGCACGATCGTGGCGGTGGTGGGTGCCGCGACTGCGCTGCTGGCGGCGACGATCGCCGTGGCGCAGAACGACTTCAAGAAGGTGCTGGCGTATTCGACCGTGAGCCAGCTGGGCTACATGTTCGTCGGCGTCGGCGTGGGCGCCTATGGTGCCGGGATTTTCCATGTCTTCACGCACGCGTTCTTCAAGGCGTGCTTGTTCTTGGGCTCGGGAGCCGTCATTCACGCGCTGCATGACGAACAGGACATTCGGCGCATGGGTGGACTGCGCCACAAGATGCCGCTCACGTTCTGGACGTTCGTCATCGCGACCTTGGCGCTGGCTGGCATCCCGCCGCTGGCTGGATTCTTCAGCAAGGACCACATTCTGTGGGAGGCGCTGTCGAAGCCGAACGTCGTCGCTCCATGGCTGCCGCCGGTGCTGTGGGTCGTGTTGGTCGCTGCGGCACTGTGCACCGCTTTCTACATGTGGCGGCTCGTCGCGCTGGTGTTCTTGGGTTCTTTCCGCGGCGACGCCCACACGTACGAGCATGCGCACGAAGCGCCGCCGAGCATGGCCATGCCGCTGGTGCTGCTCGCGACCGGCAGCGTGCTGGTCGGCCTCCTCGGGGTGCCGCACCTTCTCGGCGGTTCCAATCGTCTCGAGTCGTGGCTGCACCCGAGCTTCACCTTGGCGCAGGACACACACCTCGAGTCGCCGCCACACGAAGGTGAAGAGAGCGGCGGTTCTGCCGCGGAGACAGAGGCGAGCGTCGGGCACGAACCCGTGTCCGCGCACGCGACGTCCGCGGCGTTGCCGGAATCCGCGGCCATGGCGGTGGCGCTCGCGGCCGGGCTCCTCGGCCTCGGACTCGGGCATCAGTTGTATGTGCGCCGACCGCAGGCGGCCTCGGCACTGGCGATGCGTTTGCCCGCGGTGCGCAGACTGCTCGCCGGCAAGTACTTCATCGACGAGCTCTACGCCGCCGCCATCGTTCGGCCGCTGCGGCTGTTCTCGGATCGCGTGCTGTGGCGGATCGTCGACATGCGGCTCATCGACGGCAGCGTCCGCCTGCTGGGTTGGCTGACGTGGGCGCTGTCGGTGGCCTTCCGTTTCGCCCAGAGCGGGTATGTACAGACCTACGTTCTCGTCGTCGTCCTGGGTGTGTTCGCTCTGTTGTGGCGCGTGCTGTGAAGCGCGGAGGTCGACTGTGCCGTTGTTGAGCGCCATCGTGTTCGTGCCGATGCTCACGGCCGTGGCGTTGCTGCTGTTGCCGCGCGGCAACGAGCGCCTGGTGCGTAGCGTGGCCTTGCTGGGCATGCTGCTCGATCTCGTGTTGACCCTGATGGCGGTGCAGCAATCCAACAACGGCGCGGGTTTCCAGCTCGTCGAGCGCGCGGCGTGGATCCCGCGCTGGGGCATCGAGTATCACTTGGGAATGGACGGCATCAGCCTGTGGCTGGTGGCGCTCACCGGGCTGCTCGGTCCGATCGCCGTGCTCGGGTCGTGGACGGGCATCACGCAGCGAGTGCGCGAGTTCCACGTGCTGCTGCTCCTGTTGCAGACCGGCATGCAGGGAACGTTCCTGAGCCTCGATCTCTTCCTGTTCTACGTCTTCTGGGAAGTTTCGCTGGTGCCGATGTATTTCCTCATCGGCATTTGGGGGCACGAGCGCCGCCTGTACGCCGCGATCAAGTTCGTTTTGTTCACGCTCGCGGGCTCTCTGCTGATGCTGGTGGCGATTCTGTCGCTGGTGGTGGAGCACGCACGCGAGACCGGCACCTATACCTTCGATCTGCTCACGTTGTACGGCACCGACATCGACCCCGCGCATCAGATTTGGTATTTCGCCGCCTTCGCACTCGCCTTCGCCATCAAGGTGCCGCTGTGGCCACTGCACACCTGGCTGCCCGACGCGCACGTCGAGGCGCCCACCGCCGGTTCGGTCATCCTCGCCGGCATCCTGCTCAAGATGGGTGGCTACGGTTTCTTGCGCTTCGCGATGCCACTGTTCCCGCATGGGCTCGCGGCCGCGACACCGTTGCTCATGGCGGTCTCCGTCATCGGCATCGTCTACGGCGCCTTGGTGTCGATGGTGCAGCCCGACATGAAGAAGCTGGTGGCTTACTCCTCCGTGAGCCATCTGGGGTTCGTCATGCTCGGGATTCTGAGCGCCAATACGCAAGGGCTCGAGGGCGGCATCTACCAGATGCTGAACCATGGGTTGTCGACGGGAGCGCTCTTCCTCTTGGTGGGCATGCTCTACGAGCGCCGGCACTCGCGCGCGATCGCGGATTTCGGCGGCCTTGCCAAGAGCATGCCGATCTATGCCGTCGTCCTGGTGTTCGTGACCTTGTCCTCCATCGGTCTGCCGGGGTTGAACGGCTTCGTCGGTGAGTTCCTCATCCTTCTCGGCGCCTTCAAGGAGAGCCGTTTGCACGCCGTGATCGCCACCACGGGCGTGGTGTTGGGGGCCGTCTACATGTTGTGGATGGTCGAGCGCGTGCTGTTCGGTCCGATCCGCCAAGAGGCGAACCGGCGCGTGCACGACCTGTCGCGCCGCGAGATCCTCACCTTCGCGCCGCTTCTCGTTCTCATCGTCGTCATGGGGGTCTATCCCAAGCCGTTCCTGGATCGGATGCACGGCTCGGTCGGCACGTTGATCCGCCGCGTGCAGCTCGACGAACGGCTGGCCGCCGACAAAGCGGGCGCACCCAGGCTGCAGGCCGACGATGACGTGCGCTTGCCCGCTGCGACGGCAGCGGCCGAGTCGACGGCGTCGCGGGAGGGAGCGCGATGAGCTTCGAGTTCGCCTGGCATCCAGATGCGTGGCTCTTGGTCGCGCCCATGCTGGTGGTGTGCGGCACGGCGCTCGTCATCCTGGTCGGCGATCTGTTCCTGCCGAACGTGCGGTGGACGATTCCCGCTCTCGCAGGGCTCGCGCTCGCGGCGGCGCTGGCGCTCGCGCGCTGGAATCAGCCGTTGGCCGCGGCCGAAGCCGCATTGAACGGTGCCTTGCGCCTCGACGCATTCGCTATTTTCCTGCAGGTCGCCATCCTCGCGTGCGCGGGCTTGTCGCTGCTCGGTGCCCAGGCCTATCACGAGCGCGCCGGCACGGGCCGCGCCGAATTCTTCGTTCTCGTGCTCTTCGCCACTGTCGGGATGATGGTGCTGGTGGCGAGCAGCGATCTCATCACGATGTTCCTCGGGCTCGAGCTGCTGTCGTTTCCGACCTATGTTCTCTGCGGTTTCCTGCGCCAGCAGATCAAATCCAACGAGGCCGCGCTCAAGTACTTCGTGCTCGGCTCCTTCGCTTCGTCGGTGTTTCTCTATGGCATCGCGCTCGTCTGGGGTGCGAGCGGCAGCACGCAGCTCGCGGAAATCGCCCAAGCGCCCGAGAGCCCGCTGCTCTACCTCGGCGCCCTCCTGGTGGCGACGGGCTTCCTGTTCAAGATCGGCGCCGTGCCCTTCCACATGTGGGTGCCGGACGTGTACGAAGGCGCGCCGACGCCGGTCACCATGCTCATGGCGACTGCGGTGAAGATCGCCGCGTTCGGTGCCCTGGTGCGCACCTTGCTCGTCACGACCTTGTACCAAACCCTGCCGCTCGGCACCATCTTGTGGTGGTGCGCGATTCTCACCATGACGGTCGGCAACATGTCGGCGCTCACTCAGCCCAACATCAAGCGCATGCTGGCGTTCTCCTCCGTCGCGCATGCGGGCTACATGCTGGTCGGTCTCGCGGCTGTCGCGACCACCGGTTGGCCCGCCGGCGCGTCCGCCGTGCTCTATTACCTGCTCGCCTACGCGGCGATGAACATCGGCGCTTTCACGGTCGTGACCTTGCTCGGTCGGCGCGCCGAGGGCGAGCTCCAGTTCGATCGTGACTGGAGTGGCGTGGCGCGCCGCCATCCCGGGCTGGGCGTGGCGATGGCGTTGTTCATGATCGCGCTCGGCGGCTTGCCGCCGACCGCGGGCTTCTTCGGCAAGTACTCGTTGTTCCGCGCCGCCCTCGATGCCGGGCTCGTGAGCTTGGTCGTCATCGCGGTGCTCAACAGCCTGGTCTCGGTCTATTACTATTTGCGCGTCATCGTCGCCATGTACATGAAGGCGGAACGTGAAGCGCCACCGGTGTTGCTCGACGCACTGGCACCTCGCGTCCACGCGTTCGACGGACCGGGTGCCATGGCCGCGCCGGATGTCGTGGCCCCGCCGCCCGCGCCGCGACTGGCCGAAGCGCGGCCCTGGGGGGCGTTCCTGGCTGTCGCCGTCTGTGCCGTCCTCACGCTGTGGCTCGGAATCGGGCCGAGTCTCGGCGGCCTGCCGGGTCTCAGCCAGGTCATGGCCTGGGCCGAAGCGGCCGTGGAGTCGCTGCGCTAGACTCGGGTCCGCGACGATCCACACCCTCGCCACGGAGGCACCGCATGGCCGACGATCGCGACCGTCGGGATCCATCGACTGCCTCGCGCGCAGCGTGGGAACGCGACGTCTTGCAGCCATTCCTGCAGGAGGCGCCCGAACGCAGCGCCGACTTCACCACGGTCTCCGGCACGTCCGTGCAGCGCTTGTACACGCCGGAGGACATCGCGGGATCCGATCCGGAGCAGGATCTCGGCTATCCAGGCAGCTTCCCGTACACGCGCGGCGTCTACCCAACGATGTATCGCGGGCGGCTGTGGACGATGCGGCAGTACGCTGGCTTCGGCACCGCTGCGGCATCGAATCAGCGCTATCGCTATCTCCTCGCGCGCGGACAGACGGGCCTCTCGGTCGCTTTCGACCTGTGCACTCAGATCGGCTACGACTCCGATCACGCGCTCGCGCGCGGCGAGGTCGGCAAGGTCGGCGTCGCCATCGACAGCATCGAGGACATGGAAACGTTGCTCGACGGCATCCCGCTCGAGCGCGTGTCCACCTCGATGACGATCAACTCCACCGCTGCGATCCTGTTGGCGATGGTCTTGGTCGTGGCGCGGCGGCGCGGCATCGCCTGGAGTACTCTGCGCGGCACGGTACAGAACGACATCCTCAAGGAGTACATCGCCCGCGGCACCTATATCTATCCGCCGGGCCCGTCGATGCGCCTCGTGACCGACATGTTCGCCTTCTGTGCGCGCGAGGTTCCGGAATGGAACCCGATTTCGATCTCCGGCTATCACATCCGGGAAGCCGGATCGACGGCGGTGCAAGAGCTGGCCTTCACCCTGGCCAACGGCATCGCCTATGTGCAAGCTGCGCTCGATTCCGGTCTCGATGTCGATCGCTTCGCCGGGCGTTTGAGCTTCTTCTTCAACGCGCACAACGATCTGCTGGAGGAAGTGGCGAAGTTCCGCGCCGCGCGGCGCATGTGGGCACGGCTGATGCGCACGCGCTTCGGTGCCCGCAAGGCGGAGTCCTGCCAGTTGCGCTTCCACGCCCAGACATCCGGGGCGTCGCTCACGGCGCAACAGCCGGAGAACAACGTCGTGCGTGTCACCGTGCAGGCGCTGGCGGCGGTGCTGGGAGGCGCTCAGAGTCTGCACACCAACGGCATGGACGAGGCGCTGGCACTCCCGACCGAGGACGCCGCGCGCATCGCGCTGCGCACGCAACAAATCCTGGCGTACGAGTCCGGTGTCGCCAACACGGTGGACCCACTCGCCGGGAGCTACTACGTGGAGTCGCTGACCGACGAGATCGACCAGCAGGCCACCGCGCTGATCGAGAAAGTCCATGAGCTCGGCGGCGCCGAACGGGCGATCGCGGCGGGTTTCTTCCAGGAGGAGATCGCGCGCAGCGCCTATGCCCACCAGCTCCGCATCGAGGCGGGAGAGACGATCG
>DASRJO010000173.1:0-4179 GCA_035649435.1 Candidatus Krumholzibacteriia bacterium
TTCGACGGGGCGCGGCATTATCTGGATTGGGTGGCGGGCGAACTCGGCATCGAACGCTTGGACCCGATCCCCGAGTTCAGGGCACGCTTGCTGCGGGAAGGACCCTACTGGTTTCACAAGGACGGACATCTGAACACGGCCGGACACCGGCTGATGGGCGAGCTGCTCGCCGCCAAGGTCGAGCAGCTGCCGAGCTTCGCGGCCTGGCGATCATCGGCGGCACGAACAGCCGGTCCGAGCCGGCCTTGAATCCAAGGAATTTGCGGCCTTCCTGCGAAGAGTCGATTTCCGCTTCAGGAAACCTCGAGGATTTCGAATTCCGGTGCGCCGTAGACCGCTCGTCCCGTGTGGACCCGGAGATTCGGCAGGATCTCCGCAGTTCCCGGACTGTGTGTGTGGCCGCAGAGCACCTTCACTTGCCGCTCGGGATGCGCGCGTGCGAGCTCGAACAGCACATCCCCCATGGCCTTGCAGGTGAATCCACCCAGCCATTCGTCGGTACTCAAGCTGCCCTCGTGCCAGCAGGCTTCGCGGAAGGGAGGGACATGGGTGAGGACGAGCACTTCCGGCGACGAGCGCAGCGCTTGCTCGAACATCGGGCGAAAGGTCCCGGCCGCATCGTCGCCGAGCTCCTGGAGTTTTTTTTGCAAACTCGACTTGTCGGTGTACGCGTCCTGGAGATCTCCGATCAGGTAGTAATCCGACAGATCGACACCACTCTCGAGGAATGTCCCATGGCGGCCATCCCCCCAGCCATCATGGCCGACGAGCACCGTGTTCGCGGTGAGACGAACGGCGCCGGCTGCCGGCAGCCAATGGGCGCCGCCGAGATCGCCGAGCATGCGCCCGCGGACTGCCGCGATGCGTCCGGCGTAGTAATCGTGGTTGCCAAGAACGAAATACACCGGACGCCGGACCTCGGAGGCGACGAATCGAACCCAGTCCGTGACATCGTCCGCCATGGCGATGTCACCGCCGAGGAGAACCGCATCGACGTCGTGCTGGCTGATTCGCTCGCAGTAGCGGCGGACGTCTTCGGTTTGGATGAAATCGAAGTGGACATCCGTTCCCCACGCGACTTTCATCCCGACCTCACCGTGTGGCAGGCAACACGCCGGCGGGGGGCGGCGAGTCTCGCTCGAGTGCGATGATTTCGAGCCCATGGTTGACGCCGGGGGCGAGCGGCGAGGGTCCGCGCACCAGGACGGCGACGGTACCCGTCGCGCCCAGCGCCCGCAGGTGGTCGCGGCTGAAGTCGGTCCAATCGGAGAGGTCGTCGCCGACGGGAATTGGGTGCACGCCGTACGAGAACGCCAGCTGCCGGGCGGTGGCGAGGTGCGCCGTCGGCGCCAGGATCCACATCGGCAGCCGGAAACGCGTCAGGCTGCGCGCCGTCGCTCCACTCCGCGTCGGCGCCACCACAGCCGCCGCGCGCGCGTTCTCGATCACCGCTTCGACACCGAGCGCGAGCAAGTCGTGCATCGAGAAATCGGTGCGCCCTTGCAGCGCCTCGAGCTGGCGCCAGAGATTCGCCCGCGAACGGTGGGGCTCCGTCGCGGCAGCGATGCGCGCCAAGGTCGCAACCGCTTGCACGGGGTATTTTCCCGTCGCCGACTCCGCCGACAGCATGACGCAGTCCGTGCCGTCCAGTATGGCGTTGGCGACATCGGTGGCTTCGGCACGCGTCGGCTGTGGGCTGTGCGTCATCGACTCCAGCATCTGTGTGGCGGTGATGACGGGTTTGCCCAATCGCACGGCTTTGCGCACCAGGTCTTTCTGAATGAGAGCGATGCGTTCGATCGGAACTTCCACGCCGAGGTCGCCACGCGCGATCATGATCGCATCGGCGGCGCCGAGTATCGCGTCGGCCTGATCCAGTGCCCGCGCTCGCTCGATCTTGGCGATGACGAATGGCGCGTGACCGAGCGCCGCGGCCGCCTGCCGCACCGAGTCGATGTCCGCCGCCGATTCGACGAAGGACTGGCTCACCGCATCCACGCCCTGCTCCAGCGCGAACTGCAGGCACTCTCGGTCCCGCGGCGTGAAGGCGGGGATCCCGAGATCGATCCCGGGAAGGTTGACGCCCTTGCGCGACCGCAGCTCGCCGCCTGCGATGACACGGCAGCGCACTTGCGGTGCCTGCACCGACTCGACCTGGAGCTGCACGAGGCCATCGTTGAGGAACAGCATGTCGCCAGGCTTGACGACCTGCGGCAGTCGCTCGAAGGACACCGAGGCACGCGTCGCGTCACCGATCGTGTCGTCCGTCGTGAGGCTGAACGTGCTGCCCGTTTCGAGCTCGATGGGATCTTGCGCCAGCTTGCCGATGCGGATCTTCGGCCCCGGCAGATCGGCCATGAGCGTGAGTTCGAGTCCGGTGGCCGCAGACGCTTGGCGCAGCGCGCGGATCCAGCGCGCATGCGTCTCGAAGTCCCCATGCGAGAAGTTGAGTCGCGCGACGTTCATGCCGGCGCGGAGCAGGGCTTGCATGACATCGGGAGCTGCCGATGCCGGACCCACCGTCGCCAGAATCTTCGTCTTGTGATCGGGAAGCGGCATGGGTGTCTCCTCGTCGGTGCTCGAGTCTCTTCGCGCGTGCTGCGCATTCACTCCGGCACCAGCACGGCCCAGATGGGGCAATGATCGCTCGCCTGGCGATTGTCGAGGACGACGCCGGCAGCGGGTGCGGGCGCCGGGCGCAAGCCCCGCGCCAGGACGTGATCGTAACGGAAACCGACGCCGAGCGCGCGAACCGTGGCCGGGATTTCCCGCGTCGGCCAGACGAACCCGGCGCGCACGAACGCCTCGCCGGCGTCTTCGCTGTTGAAGTCGCCAGCGATGATGACGGGATCGGGAGAGCTGCTCGCATCCTTCACCAGCAGATCGATCTCCTCGCGTCGCGACTCTCCTGAGATCCCCACCGGCGAAGGAAGATGCACCGAGTAGACGCGCCAGCGGCCGGCACCACGCTGCAAGGTGACGACGGTGACCACGCGCTGCAGGCCGGTGATGCGCGACCGGTGCGGCATGACGATCTTGCGCGCTTCGATGAGCGGCCACGGCGAGAGCACGGCGCAGCCGAAATCCCGGTCGTATTTGGGGTGGAAGCCGCTCGGAAAGTAGACATAATCGAGCTGCAGGGCGCGGGCGATGCGCTCGACACTGGGAGCGTCCATCTCCTGCAACGCCAGGATGTCGGGGCGCTGCAAATCCGGTTCGTGACGCAGCACGGCGAGGGCGCTGTCGATCTCGATGGCGAAGGCGATGTTGAAGCTGACGACGCGGAGCGGTGCTTTGGGCGAGGGCGCTGCGGCCGGCCGTGCAGCGGCAGCGGCGAAACGGCCGCGGTACACGGGCCCGGCGGCGTCGAGATAGTTCGTGGCCGCGCAGCCCGCGCACAGGAACGCGAAGCTCACCGCGGCCAGGAACGCACAGCTCACCGCGGCCAGGAACGCATAGCTCACCGCGGTTTGTGCGGAGCCCGCACGGGACCGACGTGGCCGCCCGCGGCTCGCGGCAGTTGGACGGCGGCGCCTCATGCAGGTTTCACTGCGTCGCGACCTGCACGTCGAGGTGCTCCGAGAACCAGCGGACGATGGCGACCGCAGATCGGATGCGATTCGGAGTCTTGCGCCAACCATGCCCCTCGTCCGGGAAAAGAACATACTCGACGGGCACGCCACGTGAGCGCAGCGATTCCACCACCTGCTCCGCTTCGACGACGGGAACGTTCGTGTCGTTGGCTCCATGCAGCACGAGCGTCGGTGCCACGACGCGATCCACGCGGTGAATCGGCGACAGCCGGCGCAAGAGATCCGCCTGCGTCGCCGGGTCGCCATATTCGATGGTCGAGATGGCCGCCATCCACGGCTCGGTGTGCTTGAAGAAAGTTTCGAAGTTGACGACACCGAAGAGATTGGCGCCGGCTGCGAACAGGTCCGGATACTCCGTGAGCCCGGCCATGACCATGTAGCCGCCATACGAACCGCCCATGATGCCGATGCGCTTCGGATCGGCGACTCCATTCGACACCACGTGCGCGACGGAGCTTTGGATGTCCGCGACCCCATCGACGCGCAGGGCACCGTTGTCGAGGTTGACGAAGCGCTTGCCGAAACCGGACGAGCCGCGCACGTTGGGCGCGAACACGGCGATGCCGCGCGCGAGCAACGCCTGATA
>DASRJO010000174.1:0-14029 GCA_035649435.1 Candidatus Krumholzibacteriia bacterium
GCAAGACGTACTCGTCCGCCGGCGCCGGTCCAAGGTCGTGGCGGCTCATGCGGTCGGCGCGGCGGCGGGGTCCCAGATGAGGATGCGGCCGCAACTCTGACACGTGCGCAAATCCCCGGTGAGGCTGCGCAGCTCCTGCAGCAGTTGCGGCGGCTGCACGGCCGAGCATATTCCGCACTTGCGCTCTGCGACGAGCGCGATGGCGGCATCGCCCTTGGCGCGCAGCACGCGTTCGTACAGCGCGCGCGTCCGCGCTTCGAGCATCCCGATCAAGCCGTCGCGCTTCTGGCGCTGCGCCTCGACGCCGGCCCGCGCCTGCGCCAGATCGGCCTGGAGCTGGCGTTGCAATGCATCGACTTGCGTCGCTTCGTTCGCCAGCCGGAGGTTCTCGGCGTCGCGTCGCGCCAGCGATTGGGTGCTGCGGTCCATGGCCTCGAGCACCGAGGATTCGATCTCGTCGATGCGCGTTTCTTGCTGCTGGATCTCGCGCAGCGAGGCCTGGTACTGCTCGGTGCTGGTGAGTGCGGATTGGCGGGCTTCGCTCTTGGCGCGCTTCTGTCGCAATTCCTGCAGCTCGAGCTCCAGCTTGCGGCGTTCACGCTCGGCGCGCTGATAGACGGATTCGCAGTCTTGCAATTGCCGCTCGACGTCGCGGCGCTGGGCCTCGAGATCCTGCAATCGTCGCGGCAGCGACGCGATCTGCTGCCGCAACTGGTACAGTTTCGCGTCTTCACGAGCCAGCTCGACGAGCACGGTGAGAGCGCTCACGCTCCTCCAGTTCGACTGCGCGGAGTTGGTGGGCGAAACAGGGTTCGAACCTGTGACCTCTCGCGTGTGAGGCGAGCGCTCTGTCCAGCTGAGCTATTCGCCCACGGTATCCGCAGTGCGCGTCCTGGTGGGCCCACCAGGACTCGAACCTGGAACCAGCCCGTTATGAGCGGGTTGCACTGACCAGTTGTGCTATGGGCCCCAGGCGGCGGCAGGGTAACACAAGCTCCTGGCGCCGGCCAGCCCGCTACACCACGTCGGTGTAACCCTTGAGCTTGCGCGCGCGGCTCGGATGCATGAGCTTGCGCAACGCCTTGGCTTCGATCTGCCGCACGCGCTCGCGCGTCACCTGGAAGATTGAGCCGACTTCCTCCAAGGTGCGCGGCGTGCCGTCGCCGAGACCGAAGCGCAGCCGAATCACCTTCTCCTCGCGTCGCGTCAAGGTCGACAGCACCTTGGACATTTGATCGGACAGCATCGCATGCGCCGCCGATTGCGCCGGCGAATCTGCCGAGGTGTCCTCGATGAAATCGCCGAGGTTGGAATCTTCGTCCTCGCCGATTGGGCGGTCGAGCGAGATCGGTTCGAGGCTGGCCTTCATGACCGCCTTGACCTTGTCCACCGGCATTTGCAGCTTGCGCGCCACCTCTTCCGCCGTCGGCTCGCGGCCGTACTCCTGCACCAGCGCCCGCGACGCCCGCGACACCTTGTTGATCGCCTCGATCATGTGCACGGGCACACGAATGGTGCGCGCCTGGTCGGCGATGGCACGGGTGATGGCCTGGCGAATCCACCAGGTGGCGTAAGTGGAGAACTTGTAGCCCTTGCGGTAATCGAATTTGTCGACGGCGCGCATGAGCCCCGAGTTCCCCTCCTGGATCAGGTCGAGGAACTCGAGGCCGCGGTTGGTGTAACGCTTGGCGATGGAAATCACCAGACGCACGTTGGCCTCGATCATTTCCTTCTTGGCCTGCTGCACGCGCGTCAGCCCGATCTCGATGCTGCGCAACAGCTCGCGCAGGCGCGTCGTCGACACCTCGTACTCGGCCTCGAACACTTCCTGCACCTTGCGGCATTCGAGCACGCGCTTGCGGTAGCTGATCAGCACTTCCTTGCTGTACATGCGATTCTGCAGCTTGTACGAGCGCGTGTTGCGCCGGCGGATCTCGTTGAGCGCCTCGTTCATCTGCTCGACCGTGAGCCCGTACTCCCCTTCCAGCGTGCGCACGTCGCGATCGACGCTGTCGAAGGTCGTCTGGATGTCGCGCAGGTTCTGCACCAGAGCATCGACCTGGTTCGGATGCAGCTTGAGCCCGTGGATCTCGCGCTTCAACTTCTCCGCGCGCAAGGCGATCTGCTTGTCGACGATCTTGTGCTTTTCCTCGTACTCGCGCGTCCCGACCTTGCCGCGCAAAGCCAGGATCTCGCCGCGCAGCGACTCGATGCTCTTGGCCTGTCGGTTGAGGCGCAGGACTTCCTTGCGGATCGAACCGGGTGTCGTGGCGTTGCGGATCTCGAGCTGCAGGAACTCGTCCAGGCGCAGTTCCTGGTTCTCCAGCGACTTCACCAGGTCGCGCAGCTTGCGCAGCGACGCGGTGGTGGAGAACACGGTCTCCAGCACCTGATGCTGGCCGCTCTCGATGCGCTTGGCGATGTCGATCTCGCCCTGCCGATCCAGCAGCGGCACGCGCCCCATCTCGCGCAAGTACATGCGAATGGGGTCGTCGTAACGAATCGTGGCCTTGACCTGTTGTTCCTTCTTCAGCTTCTCCTTGCGCCGGTCCTGCAGCTTCATCTTCTCGCGCGCGACTTCTTCGGAATCGTAGAAGCTGATCGACAGTCGGGTCAGCTCGGTGTAGATGGAGTCGAGGTTCTCCAGGTCGAAGTCGTCTTCGAGAAGCTCGTTGATGTCGTCGTGCAGCACGTAGCCGCGGTCGGTGTGCCGGCGCCGGAGCTCACCGACGATCTTCGCCAGCTTCGGGTCGAGGATCACATCGGCCTTGCGATCCTTCTTCGTCGTCTTCGTGCTCTTCGAGGCCTTCGCGGACTTTTCCACTTTCGGCTCGCGCACCGTTTTTTGCTCGCTCGTTTTGCGCGTGGTCAATTCTCTCTCCAAGCGTCAGGACGAACTCGGCGGACGTCGCAGCTCGCTGCGGTCGCGGGCCAGGATGCTCTTTTCCGCCAGTAAACGATCGGCGGCTTCCGCGTCGTCGCGCGCCTCGGCTTCCGCCAGGCGACGACTCAGATCCGCTCCGGTCTTGTCGAGACGCGCCGCGAGGAGCGTGGCTCGATAATCACGCAACAGTTGTTCGGGATCTCCCGGTGGAGCTCCCTCGAATTCCAGTTCGCTGCCGAGTGAATCGGTGTCGCGGTCGGCCGCATGGTCGCGCCAGTGGCCGTCCGCGCCGGCGGTTTCGATTGCCTCGAACAGCCTGCGCTCCAACCCCCCGCCGAAATCCGGTGCTTCCAGTTCACTCGTGACACGTGCCGCATCGGCGCGGTTTGCCAAACCGATCCGCAACAGTCCGCGCCGGGCCGCTCGCACGGCGACGGACGCCGGCTCGGTGTCGGCGCTCCGTGTCGACACATCTTGAACGGTCGCGCTGGGTGTCTTCCTCTGCGTCAATCCGGCCGCAACCGTCGTTTCCGAGAGACCGAAGCTGCGAGCCAATTCCTTGGCGTAGAGCTCTTGCAACACGGGATCGGAGATGCGGCCCAGATCCGCGAGAAGATGCCGCACCACGCGCTCCTTGACTGCCAGCGCGCCCGCACGCCGATCGACGAGCAATTTCATGTGAGCGATGTAGCCTGGCGCCTCGCGGACACGTGTGGCCATGGCAGCTCCGCCGTGCTCGCGCACGAATGCATCGGGGTCGTACCCCGAAGGGAGCTCGACGATGTGC
The DNA here is from genome assembly GCA_035649435.1 of Candidatus Krumholzibacteriia bacterium. Taxonomy (GTDB): domain Bacteria; phylum Krumholzibacteriota; class Krumholzibacteriia; genus DASRJW01. The sequence goes on from DASRJO010000174.1 coordinate 3,672, forward strand.
ACCAAAAACCCGTGTTCGAGGAGAAGCCCTGCCGCCCGTACTGACGCCCGACGACCCGCAGAGTCGCTGTCCCCCAGTATATAAGCCCGGTGGCTATATCGGTGCAAGAGAGCAGCTTGAGCGGGGCCAAAGGCGGTGCCACAGGCAGCGACCACGTGCTCCACCCCGGCCTGGGTGAGGCTGAGCGCGTCCATGTACCCCTCGGTGATGATGGCCGAATCGGCACGCCGGATGGCGGCCCTGGCCTCGGCGAGGCCGTACAGGACCTTCCCCTTGTGGTAGATCGGCGAATCCACCGAGTTCAGGTACTTGGGGGCGTCACCCGTCTCGGGCCCAGGCAGGATCCGGCCGCCGAAGCCGATGACCCGCCCCGAGAGCGACTGGATCGGAAACATGAGCCGGTCGCGAAAGACGTCGTAGACGCCGTCCCCACCTTTTCTTCGTGCCGCGAGCCCGAGCTGCACCAGGGTCTCCTCGGCCACCCCATCGTCGCGGAGCGCCAGGCTCAGGCGGTCCCAGGCGGCAGGGGCCGCGCCGAGCCGGAAGCGTTCGGCGGTCGAGCGCGTGATCCCGCGCTGCGCCAGGTAGGCTCGGACCCTCTCCCCCTCGCTGCCGTGCAGAGCTTCGGTGAAAAACTTGGCTGCGGCCTCGGCCACGGCGTAAAGACCATCGTGACCGCTGTCCTCGCTGCTGGTCTCGACCACGATCCCGGCGCGCTGTCCCAGGAGCCGCACCGCCTCGGTGAAGCTCACGCCGTCGTGCTCCATTACGAAGCGAAACGGATCGCCACCGCGCTGGCAGCCGAAGCAGTAATACATCTGACGGTCTTGGCGAACGTAGAAGCTCGGTGTCTTCTCGCCATGGAACGGGCACAGACCCTTGAGACTGCTGCCGGACCGCTTCAGGTTGACGTACTGGCTCACGAGCTCGACGATGTCCGTCGCCACGCGCACGCTCTCGATGACGTCGCTCGAAAGCCGCCCTCGTCTCATGTTGGACATCGATCCCTTTCGTCAGAACCCCGCCACCCACCGCCGCGATGACTTCGCTTCGGCGGACGCTCGCCTCCGCACATCCTGTGCTCCGGTGCGCTCGGCACTTGGCCGGCTCCGGCATCCTGCCTACGCTCGGCCACGTGACGCCGCCGAAGCGACGTCATCGCGGCGGCTTGCAGGCCCAGTCCGAATCTAATGCAGCTTGGCGATGGTAACACCGCTGCCACCCTCGCCGTGGTCGCCGAGGCGGTGGGAGGCGACGGAAGGATGGGAGGTCAGGTACTCCTGGATGGTGCGGCGCAGCACACCGGTGCCCTTGCCGTGCACGATTCGCACCGAGGGGAGTCCCTGGAGCACGGCCCGGTCGAGGAACTGATCCATGGCGCTGATCGCCTCGGGCCGATCGAAGCCGCGCAGGTCGATCTCGACGGCTGCCTTTTCGGTCGTGTCTTGCACCTGGTAGCCGCCGCGAGTGGGTTCTGGCGGAGTCTCGACGCCGCGGACGCGCAACTCGAGATCGCGCAGCGGCACCGTGACGACAGCGAACCCGTAGCGCACGCGCGCCCGATCGTCGCCTTGCATCTCCTCCATCCGACCCTCGCGGCCGAGGGGCCGAATCCACACCAGATCACCTGGCCGGGGCTCGCCCTCCGGGATCGGGACGGGTCCCGCCTCGATCGCTTGCACGCTTGCCGCCACGGCATCGAGCTCGTCCTTGGCGGAGCGAATGGCTTCGCGACTCGCTTGCGCTTCGCGCAGCGACCGAATCGTGGCTTCGATCCGGGCACGCGCATCGTCGAGGATCTTGGCCACGTCTCTCCGTGCTTGCGCCTGATGCGTGGCGCGCAAATGCGCCAGCTCCGCCAACTGCGTTGCCGCTTCCTCGCGCACCCGGCGTGCCTCCGCCGCCTCGGTTTCCGCCGCCGCGCGGGCGGTCTCGAACGCCAAGCGCTCGGCCTCGAGGCTCTGCAAAACAGCCTCGATGCGCGCGGCGCTGTCGCCGCGCTCCGCGCGCGCGGCGGCGACGAGGTCGGGATCGAAACCCAGCCGCTCCGCAGTCGCCAGCGCATTGCTGCTCCCGGGGACACCCGGTTGCAGGCGAAAGAGCGGCGTGCCGCTCGTCGCATCGAAGACCATCGACGCGTTGCCGACGCCGGGCTCCGCGTGCGCGAACAGCTTGAGCGCACCGAGGTGCGTCGTGACCAAGGTCGTCGCCCCGCGTTGCACCAGCCGGCGCAGCACCACCTTCGCCATTGCCGCGCCTTCCTCCGGATCGGTGCCGGCCATGAACTCGTCGAGCAGCGCCAGGAGCCCTGGGCCCGCGGCCTCGATGGCACCGCGCACATGCCGCAAATGCGAGCTGAAGGTGCTTTCGGCGGCTTCGATCGATTGCTCGTCGCCGATGTCGGCCACGATGCGTGCGAAAACCGGCAACTCCGAATCCGCATGCAGCGGCACTTGCAATCCCGCTTGGTGCATGAGCGCCAGCAACCCGACGGTCTTGAGCGCAACTGTCTTGCCGCCCGTGTTGGGACCGGTGATGACCAGCGCACGGGCCTCGCCGAGCGCGAGATCGAGAGGCACGACCGCGCGACCCTGTGCCGCTAGGCGCGATTCCAACAATGGATGGCGCGCTGCGCGTAACTGCAGCGTGGTGCCCAGTCGCGGCGACGCGGCGCGCATCGTTGCCGCGGCGCAGGCGGCGGCGTGCTGTGCGTCGACGAACTCCACCGCTTCGAGACTGCGTTCCACTGCGTCGCTCTCGGCGGCGAGGCGATGCGTCAGATCCTGCAGGATGCGCAGCACTTCGCGACCTTCGCCGTCGCGCAAGCCCTGCAATTCATTGTTGCCTTCGACGACGTCGAGCGGTTCGACGAACAGCGTCGCACCCGTGGCCGAACGATCGTGGACGATGCCGCGTGCCGCCGCCGCATCGGCGCGCACGGGGATGACATAACGCTCGCCGCGCATCGTCACGTAGGTCTCGGCATCGGGCTTGCCGCGCGCGAGATGCGCCTCCAAGGTGCGCAACACCGCTTGCCGCTGCGTCACGAGCCGGCGCCGGATGCGTGCCAGCTCCGGCGACGCATGATCCGCGATCTCGCCGTTCTCGAGCACGGCGTGCTCGATGGCCGATGCGAGCCCTGTGTGCGCGACGAGAGGCTTTGTGCGCGCGTGCAGAAGCGGCAAGCGTGCCGCATGCGTGTCGAGGAAACGGCGCATGGCCGTGCACGCGGCCAACGTCTGCGCCACGCGGCGCAGCTCGAGCGGCTCGAGGTGACTGCCCGTGACGCGGGAGCGGTCCAGCCACGGACGCAGATCGTGCACGCCGTCGAGCGGCCAGGCTTGGATGCCTTCGGTGCGCGCGCCGTGGACTTCGCCGAGCAATTGCTGACGGCGCGCGACCTCTTGCGAATCGGCGCTCGGAACGAGGGCGCGCAAGAGCTCGGCGCCGCCCGGCGTCCGCGCCTCGCGCACGATGAGCTCGACCAGCTTGTCGAATTCGAGGACGCGACGGGCGTGGCCGTCGGGATCGAGGGCAGAGGGCGCGAACGCCCGCGCGGTTCCATCGCCGGAATCTGCAGCCGCGGCGTCGGCCGTCAGCGCCTCGCCGCCTGGAAGGGCTCCTCCAGCTCCACGTCCTTGGCGTAGTTCTGCACGATCTCGAATGCCGCCGGCAGAAGATCCACGAGCGGCGGACCCAGCTTCGACTCCCTCAGCTTGGTGTCGAGCGCCGGGCTCACGCCGAGGTGCAGCATCGTCGTGATCAAGATGCTCAGCCACAGCGCGCCTTTCCCGACACCTGCGAGTGCGCCGCCGATTTGATCGAACCAGCCGAAGAACGTGACCTGCACGACCTCGCTCGCCACTCTGCCCACCACCGAAGCGACGAGCATGCTGACGACGACGATGAGCAGGAACACGAGCGGCGGCGTGATTTTCCACTCCGCCGCCGGGCCGGCGTAATCCTGCACCAAACCACCGGTCAAGTAGAGCGCCAACAGGACGCCGAAGAACAGTCCGGCGAGCTCGACGACCTGCCGCAACAACCCGCGGCGAAAGCCGATGACGGCCGCGAGCAAGAAGGCGCCGAGAATCACATAATCCACCCAGACCACCCCGCACCTCCCCTGATTTCGTCCGTTCTCGCAGCTCGTGCCGTGGCTCCCGCGCTTGTCAGGCGCCCAAGAGCTCGCGCACCAACGCCTGCACTTGCGCGCCGTCGGCGCGGCCGCGCAGGCGTTGCATCGCCGCCCCCATCACACGCCCCAGATCGCGCGCCGTGCTGGCGCCGGTCTCGGCAATGATCCCTTGCACGATTGCCCGCATCTCGGCTTCGCCCATGCGCTCGGGCAGATAAGCCAGGACGATCTTCAGCTCGCGCGTCTCCTTGTCGTGCAGATCCGTGCGTCCGGCCTGCGCGAAAGCTTCGGCCGATTCGCGGCGCTGCTTGGCGAACGTGGTGAACACCTGTTCGACCTGCTCTTCGCTGAGCGCAGCGCGCGCTTCGCCCGCCACCTGCTTCTCCTTGACGCGCGCCAGCAACATGCGCAACACGCTGGTGCGCTCGGCATCGCGCGCACGCATCGCGTCCTTGAGATCGGCGTTCAAGCGTTCGAGCAGAGCAAGCACTCGATCCCCCTCAGGGCGGCCAAGAACCATCAACCCTAGGTCGCACCCCAGCAAGCGTCAAGCACGAGCCGCGGCGTCGCGCGCGCCCGCACTGCATCGGGTCTGGAAGCCTCTCGGATCTGCGAGTCGCTCTTCACAGGGCCAGGTCCTCCCTAGAGCGAGTCTGACGTTGCGCTCCGATCCGTATCTGTATTCACATCGACTGGGTCTGCCTGCTGGTCGCGTGAGTCATACCCTGTCGGGCCTCAGCATTCGTCCAATGAACAGAATGGCACCCGTAGGGCGATCTTGGATCATGAACACGAATGGTCGATCCGCCCGGAACATCGGAACAAAGTCCGTTCGGACCATAACGCATTGGCAATTCGAACCTCGTTTTGTTCCAACTGAGCGAGGAGCGCCCCCAACGATGCCTTTGCGCGCACCAGTTTACATCCATGAATTGCTGAGACACGAGCGCTGACGCAAGGCGCAACGAGTGCATCCTTCTCCGTCGCTTTGGAGCGCTCGAGGGGGCGACGAAAGAGAGGGCTGATACGCGTCGAGCTTACTGCTCGACGCCGTAGCTGCCTTTGCGCGGCGCGGGAACGCTGGTGCCTTGCAGGGTCTGGAGCTGTTCGAGAAGCTTGCGCTCTTCCTTCGACAAAGTTTCCGGCGTATGCACGATGACGCGCACGAGCTGGTCGCCGCGGCCGGATCCGTGCAGGTGGCCGATGCCTTTGTCGCGCAAGCGGAAGATGCGGTGCGATTGCGTGCCGGGGGGGATGGTGAGCATGGCCTTGCCATCCAAGGTCGGCACTTCGATCTTGGCGCCGAGCACGGCCTGCGAGTAAGTGACGAACACATCGGTGATGACGTCGTCGCCGAGGCGCTGGAACAACGGATCTTCCTTTTCCTCGATGACGACGTAGACATCCCCCGGCGGGCCGCCGTTCGGCCCGGCATCGCCCTGCCCGCGCAGCGGAATGTAGTTGCCGGTGGCGACCCCAGCGGGAACGCGCACCGAGAACGTCTCGTCCGTGTTCTCGAGGCCTTCGCCGCGGCACTGGGGGCAAGGGTCGGCGATGACCTGGCCGCGCCCGCCGCAGGTCGAGCACTCGGTCACCGTCATCATGTTGCCGAGGAAGCTGCGGGTGACGCGCTGCACCTGGCCGCGACCGCCGCAGTCGCGGCACTGGCTCATGGATCCGCCCTCGCGCGCGCCCGACCCGTCGCAAGTGCTGCAGCGCACCTGGTGCCGAATGCGCAGCTTCTTGGTCGTGCCGTGCGCGATCTCCTGCAAGGTGAGACTCACGTGCGCCTGCAGGTTGCGGCCTTGCCGCGCACCGCGGCGCGTCGTCTGCGCCGAACCGAACTCGAACAGATCCTCGAAGGCGTTGCCGAAGCCGCCGAAGTTGCGCATGAAGTCGCGCAACGCATCACTGACGTCGGCGTAGCCGTGCGGTCCCTTGAGGCCGGCTTCGCCGTAGCGATCGTAGGCGGCGCGTTTTTCCTCGTCCGAGAGGACTTGGTAGGCCTCGGTCACGGACTTGAACTGAGCCTCCGCAGCCGCATCACCCGGATTGCGATCCGGGTGGTACTTCAACGCCAGGCGCCGATAGGCCTTCTTGATGTCCTCGGCACCTGCATCCTTCTGCACGCCGAGCTGCTCGTAGTAATCGGGTTTGGTCATCGATCCTTGCGACGATCCTTGTCCTCGTCGACCACCTCGTATTCGGCCTCGACCGTGCCATCGTCGCCTGGAGCACCTGCGGGACCTTGGCGCTCCGGCCCGGGGCCAGCGCCAGGGGCAGCGCCTGCGCCACCAGTTTGCGCGCTCGCCTTGTAGACCTCTTCGGCCAGCTTGTGCGCCTGCTGCATGAGCTTCTCGATCGCGGCCCGAATGGCGGCCGCATCCTCGCCGCCGCGTACGCGTTTCAGGTCTTCCAAGCTGGTCTCGATGTCGCGCCGCGTGTCGGCGGACAAGCGCTCGCCGTGTTCGCGCAACGACTTCTCGGTCTCGTGAATGCGTGCGTCGGCCTCGTTGCGCGCTTCGACGACCTCGCGCCGGCGCTGGTCGGCGTCCTTGTGCGCTTCGGCGTCCTTGACCATGCGCTGGATCTCGACCTCGCTCAGCCCACCGGGGTTCTGGATCAGGATGCGCTGCTCCTTGCCGGTACCGAGATCCTTGGCCGAGACGTGCACGATGCCGTTGGCGTCGATGTCGAAGGTGACCTCGATGCGTGGCACGCCGCGCGGCGCCGCCGGAATGTCGGTGAGATCGAACTTGCCGAGCGTGCGATTGTCGCCCGACATCGGCCGCTCGCCTTGCAGCACGTGCACCGTCACCGCTGGCTGACTGTCGGCGGCGGTCGAGAACATCTCGCTCTTGCGCGTCGGGATGGTGGTATTGCGCGGGATGAGCGGCGTCATCACGCCGCCCAAGGTCTCGATCCCGAGCGACAGCGGCGTCACGTCGAGCAGCAGGACTTCCTTCGTCTCGCCGGTGAGCACCGCGGCCTGGATCGCGGCCCCGAGCGCCACGACCTCGTCGGGGTTGACGCCTTTGTGCGGTTCACGCCCGAACAATCGCCGCACCGCTTCCTGCACCGCGGGCATGCGCGTCGCGCCACCCACCAGGATCACCTCGTGGATGTCCTTGGTCTCGATCTTGGCATCGGACAGAGCTTGCCGGCACGGCCGGATCGTGCGCTCCACCAGCTCGGCGGTCAGCTGCTCCAGCTTCGAGCGCGTGAGCGTGAGATCCAGGTGCTTGGCCCCTGTTCCGTCGGCGGTGATGAAGGGCAGGTTGATGTTGGTCTCGAGCAGGGTCGACAGCTCCATCTTGGCCTTCTCCGCCGCCTCCTTCAGGCGCTGCAATGCCATCTTGTCCTGGCGCAGATCGATGCCGTTCTGCTTGCGGAACTCGTCGGCGATGTACTCCATCAGGCGTTGGTCGAAATCGTCGCCGCCCAAATGCGTGTCGCCGTTGGTGGACTTGACCTCGAAGACGCCCTCGCCGAGATCGAGAATGGAAATGTCGAAGGTGCCGCCGCCCAAGTCGAACACGGCGATCGTCTGCTCCTTCTTCTTGTCGAGCCCGTAGGCGAGCGCGGCCGCCGTCGGTTCGTTGACGATGCGCTTGACCTCGAGACCGGCGATGCGGCCGGCATCGCGCGTGGCCTGGCGCTGCTGATCGTTGAAGTACGCCGGCACGGTGATGACGGCCTCGGTCACTTTCTCGCCCAGATAGGCTTCGGCCGCGTCACGCATCGATTGCAGGATGAAGGCGGAAATCTGTTGTGGCGTGTACACCTGGCCGTGGATTTCGACGGCGGCATTGTTGCCTTCGCCGGCCACCGTTTTGTACGGCAGACGCCGGATTTCGTCCTGCACCTCGTCGAGACGCCGTCCCATGAGGCGTTTGATCGAGAACACCGTGTTCTCCGGGTTGGTGATCGCTTGCCGCTTCGCCACCAGGCCGACGAGGCGTTCGCCGGTCTTGGTGAAGCCGACCACGGACGGCGTCGTCCGCATGCCTTCGGGGTTGGGGATGACGACCGGCTGTCCGCCTTCCATGACGGCGACACACGAATTCGTCGTCCCGAGATCGATTCCAATGACTCGTCCCATGTTCTCCTCCTCCGCGGCATTTCCCATCGCCACGGCGAACCACTCGTTCTCTCCGCGGGCATTCGCGCCCTGTGTGCTGCGGCTCAGCGTGACACGGTGACGCGCGCCGGCCGCAAGATCTCCCCATGCAGGGTGTAACCGTTCTGCACCACGTCCACCACGTGCTGCGATTCGCAGCTTTCGGCGTCGACGACCAGCACGGCCTCGTGCCGTGTCGGGTCGAAGGGCAGCCCCTTGGCTTCGATCCGTTCGAGACCGAAGCGCTGCAGTAGCGCCTGCAGCTGCTGGCCGATGAGCTCGACGCCGGCTCTCAGGCCCTGGCCTTCTTCGACACCCGATTGCAGCGCGCGCTCGAGGTTGTCGGCAATTTCGAGCACGGCGCGCAGCACCTCCGATGCCGATCGTCGGCGCTGATCCTGCCACTCGCGTTCGTTGCGCTTGCGGAAGTTGTCGAACTCCGCCGCGAGACGCAGGTGGCGTTCGTACAACTCCTGACGTTCGCGCACCAATGCAGCGTGCTCCTGCTCCAGGCGCTGCAGCTCCGTCGCTTCGTCGGCCGGCGGCAAATCTTCGGCCTGCGCCGCGCTTTGCCCATCCCTGACTTCGTCTGCCGCAGAGGGCACCACGCGCGCTGGCTCAACCTCGCTCACTCGCACCTCCGTCGGCGGGCGGCGGTGTGGCGTCTGCAGACAGTTTCGCCTCGGGTCGCGGCTCTTCGGGAGCGCGCAACGCCTCCGCCACGCTCTTCACCAGCGCCAGCGCGACAGCGTAGCGCATCCGCATCGGCCCCAGGATGCCCACGTGCCCGTCCCAGCCGCCGATCTGGCAATCCGCAGAGACCAAGCTGAACGGCAGCTCCTCCTGACCTGTCGCGACCCCGATGGTGATCGTCGTGCCGCCCACGCGTTGCTCGCGCAGCATCGTGCCGAGGTTCTCCGGGTGATCGAGGATCTTCACCAGCAGGCGCAGGTTCTCTGGATCCTGGAACTCGGGTTGGCCAATGATCTGGGTGGCACCTTCGAGGCGCACCGTCGGCGTCGCTCGCTCTTCGAAGACCCGGTCCTTTTCCCGCGCCACGGCGCGCGCGATCTCGCCGGCATCACCGGTGCGCTGGGCCAGCGCCGCGTCCAAGCGCCGGCGCGCATCGGCGAGCGTGCAGCCGACCACGATTTCGTTCAACATGTGCGCCGCTCGATCCAAGGTCAGCACGGGATAGCGCTGCGCCAGCGGCAACATGCAGGTCCGGACCAACCCGTCATCGAGGGTGACGACGACGAGCAGCCGATCGTGCTCGAGCTGCACCATCTCGATGCGCTGCACCTGGGCACTCGGATGTTCCTCCACCGCGATGCCGATGCCGACGTTGCTCGACAACGCCGCCAACAGATGCGAGACGCGCGTCAGAACCTCCTGCACCGAGAACCCGACCCGGTCGAGTGCCAGCTCGTCGTGAATGCGGCGAACCATGCTTCCGGGCAAGCGCGCGGGTCGGCAATGCGTCTCGACGTACAAGCGATAGCCATCGCGCGTCGGTACGCGTCCGGCTGACGTGTGCGGCTGGTGCACGAGGCCCTTCTCTTCCAGCCGCTGCAGCACGCTGCGAATCGTGGCGCTCGAGACCCCGAGCCCGAGCTCGTCCTGAATGTGGCCCGAGCTCACGGCGCCGGCATCGCGGACGAAGAGCTCGACCAGGGCGGTCAGGACGAAACGTTCTCGATCGTTGAGTTGCATCTGGATTCCTCGATTTAGCACTCTCGTGTGGCGACTGCTAGACCGAATGTAGCGGCGTGGGCCGAATCTTGTCAACTCGCGTCTGGGCTGGCTCGAATTCTGTAAGTAATTGCAAAACAATAGAATCCGAGACCATCCACCCCTTGGGGGTGAGCCCGAAGCGGGTCCCCACCAGGGTACCGAGCCCCTGGCGCGCGAGAAGCTCGAGGAGGGGGCGGGCCCGACCGAGGTCCCAATCCTCGAGCTCGACCCCTTCGCGCCGCCGCAACCCCAGCATCAGCTCCTCGCGGCGAATCGAGTCGGGGGTCAGCGTTTCTCGCCAGGCGGGCGGCTCTTGCCCGGACTCGAGCGCCTGCAGGTAGGCTTCCAGATCCGGCCGGTTGGCTC
>DASRJO010000175.1:0-2027 GCA_035649435.1 Candidatus Krumholzibacteriia bacterium
GATGGGATCCGAAGGTCGTCAAGACCTGGGCACCCGACTTCCAGCAGTACGTGGCGCTGCAGAAGGAGTGGATCGAGGAGTGGAACAAAACCTACGGTTACCGGCAATAGCGCCAGGCCATGGAAGCGCGAGGCTCGAACCCCGCGCTCGCTGAAGGGGAGGAATCAATGTCGAAGAAACTGCTCGCCGCGTTCACGTTCGCGCTGTCGATGCTCGTTGCGAGCATCGCGCCGCGTGCGCAGTTCGGGCCTCCGGAGCTGATCGAGGCGGCGAAGAAGGAGGGCGCGCTGGTGCTCTACACGGCCAACATCGCCGAGGCGGAGCAGGTCGTCATCAACGCGTTCAACAAGCGCTTTCCGTTCGTGAAGGTTGAGCTGCTGCGCGCGCCGGGCGGCCAGCTCATCACGCGCGTGAAGACGGAGGCCGCAGCCGGCAAGTTGCGCGCCGATGTGCTCGATCATTCCGACCGAGCACTGCTCGCCGGCATGGAGGACATGTTCCTCGACTACGCGCCACCGAATGCGACGGCCTATCTGCCGGAGGCACAGGTCTCGCCAAAGCTGTGGCCGCGCATCACGCTGGTGTGGTCGATCGCCTACAATAGCGCGCTGGTGAAGAACCCGCCCAAGACCTGGATGGACATGACCAAGCCCGAGTACGGACCCAAGCAGATCGGGCAGGTCATCGCGCCGTCGGGCGGCACGACCTGGACGCGCTCGATGTTCGAGCGCCAGGTGCTGGGCGAGGACTACTGGAAGAAGCAGGCTGCCACGCAGCCAGTGCTGTTTCCCTCCAACGCGCCGATGTCCGACGCGCTGGTGCGCGGCGAGATCGTCATGGGCCCGGTGCTCTACAATGCCATCTACCCCAAGAAGAAGGATGGCGCGCCGATCGAGATTTTCTTCCCGCCGGAGGGAGCGCCGGTCACGCCGTTCGCCGCGGGCGTGCCGAAGACCGCGGCCAATCCCAATGCCGCAAAGCTCTTCCTCAACTGGTGCCTCTCCGACGAGGGACAGGTCTTCATGATCAAGGAGCTCGGCATGCTCACGTCGCTGAAGAAGGCGCCGTTCTATCCCGAGGGCTTCGACCCCAACGTCGTCAAGGTGTGGGTGCCGAACTACGGCCAGTTCGTGAGCCTGCAGAAGGACTGGCTAGAAGAGTGGAACAAGACCTACGGCTATCGCCAGTGAAGGCCGTCTTCGGCCGCAGCGCAGCGCAAGCGAGAAGAACGAGACCGAGATGTCTGCCGAGCTGAGAGTCGAGCACCTTCGCAAAGTCTTCGCCACGGGGGTGGCGGCGGTCGACAACGTGAGCTTCCCCATCGAGCGCGGCGAGATTGTCGTGCTCCTGGGCCCGTCGGGCTGTGGCAAGACCACGACGCTGCGCTGCGTGGCAGGCCTGGAGCATCCCACATCCGGATCGATCAGCATCGGCGGCACGGTGGTGTCGGCACCGGAGCAGGGCGTGCTGATGCCGCCCCGGCTGCGCAACATCGGCATGGTCTTCCAGTCCTATGCCGTGTGGCCGCACATGACCGTGCAGCAGAATGTCGGCTACCCCCTGCGGCACCGCAAGGTGCCCCGGGCCGAGCGCGGCAAGAAGATCACCGAGGTGCTCGAACTCGTGGGGCTCGAAGCCTATGCGGAACGCCCCGTTGTGCAGCTCTCAGGCGGCCAGATGCAGCGCGTGGCGCTCGCGCGCAGCCTCGTGTACGAGCCGCAGCTCCTGCTTCTCGACGAGCCGCTTTCCAACCTCGACGCCAAGCTGCGCCTGCGCCTGCGCGATGACCTGCGCCGCATCATCAAGCGCACCGGGGTCACCGCCCTTTACGTCACGCACGACCAGGCGGAGGCGGTGGTGCTGGGCGACCGCATCGGCGTGATGCGGGACGGCAAGCTGCTGCAGATGGCTTCGGCCGACACGCTCTACAACCGCCCGGCTGACCTGTTCGTGGCCAATTTCACCGGTGCCTCCAACATGCTCGACGGCCGCGTGATCGAGCGCACCGACGAATTCGGTATCGTCGA
>DASRJO010000176.1:0-8333 GCA_035649435.1 Candidatus Krumholzibacteriia bacterium
AGCCGGCTCGTCACTTCCAACGGCATCCTGCTCATGGGATTGGCGGCCGCCGCCGCGGTGATCTATACGCGCGCCGACATCGGCCATCTCGTCGTCATGTACAGCATCAACGTGTTCGTGACCTTCACTTTGTCGCAGCTCGGAATGGTGCGGCACTGGTGGGAAGTGCGCGCGACCGAGCGCGGCTGGATGCCCCGCTTGCTACTCAATGGCACGGGGATGTTGCTTTGCGCCGGCATCCTGATCGTCACCGTTGCGCTCAAGTTCTTCCAGGGCGGCTGGGTGACGGTGGCGATCACCGGATCGCTCGTCGGCCTAGCGTTTCTGGTTCGGCAGCATTATCGCCGCTTCCAGTTCGCCACCACGATGCTGAATCTCCTGGTCGAGGATAGCGTCGCCAAGCCCATCGACGACGCCGCGGCCAGCGCCGGTCGCACTGCCGTTCTCTTCGTCAACCGTTACGACGGGCTCGGCTTGCACACGCTGGCGCGAGTGAAATCGCTTCTCGGCCACGAGCTGCGGAGTGTGGTGTTCCTGAGTGTCGTCCAGGTGGACAGCGACGAGTTCCGTGACCAGGCACACTTGGATGGGCTGCGCGCCTCACGGCTGGAAGAGCTCGGACGTTATGAGAACGTGGCGCGGGAGGCCGGCATCGCGGCCGAAAGTCGGTTCGTCGTCGGCACGGATGTGGTGGAGGAGCTCGAGCAACTGGCCGCAGTGACCGCCGACGCCCACCCGAACGCCCTCTTCGTCGCCGGCCAGGTCGTGTTCGAGAAGGAAACCATGGCGACGCGTTTCCTGCACAACGAAATCGCCTTCGCCCTGCAACGCCGGCTCATCTTCCGCGGCCTCGACATGATCATCGTGCCGGTGCAGCTGCCGCGCGAGATTTGGTGACTCCTAGCGCCCTGGTTCGACAAGCGCTTTACGCGTCCGTCGTCGCTTCAATTTCGAGCCTGGGACTCTTCGAGTCGACGATTGGCCAAATGCTCTCCCTCAGCTCACGTTCATCGGTGAATTGCCCCTCGGAAAACGTGGAGCAGGTTGCACGTATGGATTTCGATTGACGGTGCTCGCTCCGCAATGCACGAGTTCTCCTGGTGGAAAACGTGGAGCGGGTTGCCTGAATGGATCACGATTGACGATGTTCGCCGCAAGCCAGGCAGATCGCGGTGGCCGAAAACGTGGAGCGTTGCGCTGGGAAGACTCCGGCGGGTCTCGAGCCAATTCAGCGACCTCATCCTCGACCTCCAAGAATGCATGAAGACAAAGCCGCTTCGCTCGTCTGCACAGCAGCACAGCACCCAGCAGTGCGAGGCTCGCTCTATCGACTACAAGGAATCTTCATGCCATACAGGAAGTTGCTCTAACTCATTGAGTTTGCGTTGGAGAAGCGGTCCAATGTGTCAACGAACGCGACAATCTTCGTCCACGGTGTTGACAGCTAAAGCACCTACGTGAGTCTAAACTAGCTCTCGGCCTTGGAGCAGCCGATTCGGCGCACGAAACGCACGATCCGATCGACGACGATGTCGAAATCGTTGTCGAGAGAGATGACGTGGAAAGAGCGCTGCAGGTGCACGACTTCCTTGACGTGCGAGCCCATGTGGTCGTGGATGTACTCGACATTGCCGGTGTGGACCACGTGATCGACGGTCGATTGCACCAGCAGAGCCGGCACGCGCACCTTGGGCAAATCGTGGCGGACCTGCTGCGCGAGAGCCAGGAGCTGGCGCACCGCCGAGAATGGCAGCCGGTCGTAGGAGCCGACGTCTTGCACGCCGGGCTTGGCGATGTCGTTCCCCGGCGACAGCCGCCAGGGCTTGAAGCGTTCGATGAGGGGCAGAAACGGCAGGCGCCAATCGCGCATATAGGCGATGCCGGCGAGTGAGATGACCCCATCGACTTGCTCGTGCGCCGCGACCAGCAGTGCCAGCGAGCCGCCGAGAGACTGGCCGCAGACGAAGATGCGATCGTAGCGTGGCCGCATCGCGCGCACGGCTTCGCGCACCGCGGCGTACCACTGCTCCCACTGCACGCCGATGAGATCTTCGGGACGAGTCCCGTGGCCGGGCAGCAGCACACCCTCGACGTCGAGCCCGTTGCGCGCAAGCGCGCCGCCCAGCGCTTGCACCGATTGCGGCGTCGAGGTGAGGCCATGCACGAGAAGCACGCCGATGCGCCGGCCCTCGATGCTGAACCCACCCGGTGTCGGTGGGAGCGCCGGTGCGCGTGCCGGCAGCGGCACTACGTTCGATGCGGTCTCGTGCAATGCGGGCGGAACGTTCTCGATCACTCCAGCTTGAGCGGTCCCGAGCAATGCGGGCGGAACGTTCTCGATCACCCCAGCTTGAGCGGTCCCGAGCAATGCGGCGAGCCGGCCATTGTCCTGGCCGTGGTCGCCGTTTCGGCGAAAGACGCGCAATCCAAGCCATCTCATGCTGATTGCCATGTTGCCTCCACGTGCTGCGCGTGCCCGTTGCCGTTGAATTCGGGCAGGTCGACCAACGACGTGCGCAGCGCCCGCCGCGCCACTCGTCGCATCGCCCGCTTGAGCCGGTTTTTCGGGCTGTGGAAGTCGCGGATCGTGCGCAGGATCACCGGCAGCATGTGTTCGGCCACCTGCTCGCCGAGCTCGATGAGACGCGGGATCTCCGCTGTGTCCTTCATGCCGAGGGCCGAGTCGAGCTCCAGCTCGAGCGGCACCACTTCGATGCGCGGGTTGCGTGCATAGTACGCGAGCGAGGCCCGATAGATCTGCGTGCCCGAGATCTTCATCAGCTGGCTCACCAAACGCAGCGGCGAATCGATGCGGTCGTGCGGGCGATTGGCGAAGCCCATGCTGATGATGACTTCGGCGCCCTCGGCGATGGCGAACTCCAGCGGCAACGGCGCGCACACCGCGCCGTCGACGAGATAACGTCCATCCAGCTTGTACGGTTGGAAGAAGACCGGCATCGAGATGCTGGCGCGGATCGCGTCCACCAACGCCCCTTCCTGCAGCAGCACGGCCTCACCCGCATGCAGATCCGAGGCGATGATGCGCAGTGGAATGTGCGTGTCCTCGAAGGTGGTGTCCCCGAACAGCCGCATGAAGACGTTGCGCACTTGCTCGCCTTTGATGATGCCGAAACCGGCATCGAAGTGCATGCGCCGGGGCCAGATCATCTTGAACATCTCACGATAACCGTAATCGCGGAAAATCTCTTTGGTCCAGAAACGCTGCACCCAGTGCTCGATCTGATCGGCGCGCGTGCCGAGAGCGTACGCGGCGCCGAACACGCTGCCCCCGCTCGAGCCGACGATGAGATCGATCGGGACGTTGGCGCGTTCGAGCACACGCAGCAGGCCGACATGGCACACGCTCTTGATGCCTCCGGCTCCGAGAACGAGAGCGGTCCGCGCGCGTCGATGTGCCATGTTGCTCACCGCCCCCCGTGGAAGGTTTCGCCCGCGTCGGCCATGCGGCGGAGCCGCGAGCAGGGGGCGAAACGCGGGCCGACTTCGCGCTCGAGCCGCTCCAACCCGCGCACGACCGTGCTGATACCCTGCGCATCGGCGTAGCGCAGGAGACCACCCCGAAACGGCGGGAAGCCGATGCCGAACACGAGTGCGAGATCGAGATCCGCCGCGGTCGCGACGATGCCTTCGTCGAGACAGCGCGCCGCCTCGTTGATCATGAGACCGAAAACGCGCTCTTGCAGCACGGACGCCGGCAGGGCCGATGCCGCACCGCGGTCGCGCAGAGTCTGCCACCGCGCGCGATCAGGCTGGCGGCGCTTGCCGGTGTAACGATACACGCCAGCGCCTGTCTTGCGCCCGAGCCTCTTGGCCTCGACGAGACGAGCGGCGAGCGCTGCCGGCCGCATGCGTTCGCCGAGCCCTGCATGCAACGTGCGCCCGGCCTCACAGGCGACATCGGCGCCGACCTCGTCGATCAGCTCGAAGGGACCCATCGGCATGCCGAAGCGCCGCATGGCGTCGTCCAGATGCTCGACGTCCTGCCCTTCCTCGAAGAGGAACGACGCCTCGTTCATGAACGGCGCCAGAATGCGGTTGACGAGGAAACCCGGCGCATCGCGCACGACGATCGGCGTCTTGCCGAGCTTGCGTGCCAGAGCCACCACCGTGGCGACGGTCGCCGGCCGTGTGTGCGACGAGACGATGACTTCGACCAACGGCATTCGATGCACTGGATTGAAGAAGTGCATCCCCGCCAGACGCCCGGGATCGCCGAGCGCCGCGGCCATCTCGGTCACCGACAACGCCGAGGTGTTGGTGGCGAGAATGCAATCCTCGCGCACCGCCGACTCCAAATCGCGCAGCACGCGTTGCTTCACGTCCATGCGCTCGACGACCGCCTCGATCACGAGATCGGCCAAGCTGAAACCGCTGTAGTCGAGAGTCGTCGTGATGTGCGCCAACTTGTTGTCGACTTCGACCGGGCCGAGTCGGCGGCGACGGGCGGCCTTGTGCATGAGGTCGCGCGCCGTCCGCAAAGCGAGCAAGAGCGGCTCGGGCTGGATGTCCTTGAGGCGGACGCCAAGATCCTGCGACGCCGCGAGCTGCGCGATGCCGCCGCCCATGACACCGGCGCCGACGACGGCGATGCGTCGCACCGCTGCCGGGGCCGGCAGATCCCGGCCGACGCGCTTGTTGATCTCGGTCAAGCGGTAGAGCTGCACGAGGTTGCGCGACTCCGGCGTGAGCGCCATCCGCGATAGAAGCTCGGCCTCGCGTGCGTATGCCTTGCCGCCGCTCCGCACTCCCGCCGCGAGTGACTGGATGGCCGTGAGCGCAGCGGGATACTGTCCGCGCGTCTCGCGCTGCACACGACGCCTGGCCGCCGTGAGCACGATCTCGCGGCCGATCGGCGTGCGGTCGAGGAATCCCGGCACGGTCCACAGCGGCCGTCGCGACGCACGCGCGACGCCGAAGCGCCCCGAATCGGCGAGGCGGCGCGCCTCGCGCATGGCTTCATCCACCAGCAAGCTGCGATAGACGAGGGAATCGAACAGCCGCAGATCGCGCGCTCGTCGCGCGTCCAACATTCTTCCGGTGAGGATGAGATCGAGCGCCGCTTGCAAGCCCACGATCCGTGGCAGACGTTGTGTGCCACCGAACCCCGGGATGATCCCGAGCTTGACCTCGGGCCAACCGATGCGCGTCGCCGGGTCGTCGCTCGCGATGCGCGAGTGGCAGGCGAGAACGAGCTCGCCGCCGCCGCCAAGACAGGCACCATGGATCGCCGCCACGACGGGCTTGCCGAGATTCTCGATCTTGGCGAAGACACGCTGGCCGAAACGCGCCTTCTCGCGCGCATCCTCCGCGCTCGCCAGCCCTTCGATCTCGTCGAGGTCGGCGCCGGCGATGTAGGTGTCGGGCTTGCCGCTCGCGAGCACGACGGCACGGACGCCATCGGCCGTGGCCAACCGATCGAGCAAGGCCTCGAACTCGGTCATCCACGCCGTCGTGAGCTTGTTGACCTTCTCGCCCGGAAGGTCGATCTCGACACGCGCGATCTCGTCCTCGACCGCGAACCGCAGCCCCGATGCGCTCGTCTGGTTCGTCATGAGTTGCATGGTAACGAAACCTCGGGGTCAGTTGCGTTCGAAGACCAGGGCCGCGCCCTGGCCGCCGCCGATGCAGAGCGTGGCGAGACCGCGTTCCAGATCGCGTCGCGCCATCTCCTGCAAGAGAGTGAGCACGAGCCGGGCACCTGACGCGCCCACGGGGTGCCCGAGGGCGATGGCGCCGCCATTCACGTTGAGCGTGCCGCGGTCGACGGGTCCGATGGGATCGAGCGGTTGCACACCGGGCGCCGACACTCCGCGCTCGAAGGCATGCAGGTTGGCGAGCACCTGCGCCGCGAACGCTTCGTTCAGTTCCACCAGCTGGATGTCGCGCCAACGGCGGCCGGCCTTGTGCAGTGCGCGCGGCGTCGCATAGGCAGGACCGAGCCCCATGCGCGAAGGTTCGAGCCCGGCGTAAGCCCAAGCGCGCAAGGTCCCGAGCGGCTCGAGTCCGAGCTCGTTCGCTGTGTCGCGCCGCATGAGGAGGACCGCGGCCGCGCCATCGGTGACCGGGCACGAGTTGCCGATGGTGACCGTGCCGCTGCGGCGATCGAAATACGGCTTCATTCGCCCCAGTCGCTCGAGCGCGATGTCGTCGCGCGGGCCTTGGTCGTCGGTGATCCAGCTCGCGAGATCCTGTGCCGGGACCGGCACGATCTCGCCACGCAGCCGCTCGCGCGCGGCGACGGCGCGCCGGTGGCTGTCGAACGCGAATGCGTCTTGCTCGTCACGCGTGATGCCGAACTCGCGCGCCAAGACCTCGGCGGTCTGCCCCATGTTGATCCCGGCATAGCCATCGGTGAGACCGACGGCGAGCGCGGAGCTCGGGGTGAGCAAACGCAGCCGGAAGCGCGCCAGCGCGCGCAGACGTTGCGGCGTGCTGCGCGCGCGCATCCATTCGCCCATCCATTCGTTGAAGGCCAGCGGATACTGCACCGGGATCTGGCTCATCGACTCGGTGCCGCCAGCCAGCACGATGCGGGCTTGACCGGTGAGGATCTTCTCGGCAGCGCTGGTGATCGCTTGCATCCCGGAAGCGCAGTTGCGCTGCACCGTGTAGGCCGGGCGATCGGCGGGAATCCCGACGCGCAGGGCGATGACACGTGCGATGTTCGTGGCTTCCGCAGGCTGCCCGATGTTGCCGAAGACGACCTCGTCTACCCAGTGCGGATCGCAACCGCTGCGCTGCAACGTTTCCGCGGCTGCGACCTGGCCCAAATGCACGGCACTCAGGTGGCGGAAAGCGCCGCCAGACCGCACGAAGGGCGTGCGGCAACCGGCAACGACTACGACTTCGGAACCTGCGTTCAAGGTTTCCTCCGAAGACGAAAGAGGCACGACTCGACCCTAAGCGGTGTTTCCAACAATTTCCGTGCCCGAGGCTCGCCGCGGCGGGTTTCTTCCGCCGCAACCAAGAAGGGCTTTGGCGGGCAGGCAGAACCTCTTCTCTCAAAACTAGTTACGTCTACAGGGCCGGGCAAGGCCGCGAGCCCATTCGACCGACTGGAGCAACGGCCCCCGGGGGTTGGTGGGGCCATGCGACGCGGGGACGTTGCCGAGCTGACACGCCGTCCAGGATCTCTCACGAAACGTGACAGAAAGTCGCACTCACCCAGCGCTCTGAGTTACAATAGAAGCCCCTCGGATCTCGCCTTGAACACGACACCAGGCTGGCCGAGTGAGGGGGGTACGCGCATGACCGAAAGACCGGACGTTCGCCTCAGGGATCTCCTCCAGGGTCTCACCCATCTGTTCCTGAATCAGCTGAACACGGAGCAAGCGATCGTGCTCGGCGTGGACGACCACGGGCGCCTGATGCCACTCGCCCCTGCCGATGCCACCCCGGACCTCGTGGCACGGGCGGTCAGGCACAGCAGCGGCCTGATGCGCAGTGTCGGCGGCGATATGGCTCTTGCTACTTCGAGCCCACGGTCCGCAGGAAATGCACTGCACCAAGTCGAGTTTGAAAACGATCATGAAGTTGGAGTGGCCACTGCGGAGATGGAAACTGGTCAGTGCGTTCCGATCAGCTGGCACGGCGAGATCGTCGGCATCCTCTATCACGAATCTCAGGGAAATCAGAATCCGCCTGCGCCAGCAACGCCCTCGGGACACGTTCGCCCCCTCGAATACGTCGAGCGCGACGCGATCCTCCACGCTCTGCAAGCGAGCCGCGGCAATCGCACCGTCGCCGCGCAAGCGCTCGGCATCTCCGTCCGCAAGTTGCAATACCGCATCAAGGAGTATCAACAGCAGGGCATCGAGATCGCCTGAGCGGCCCGAATGGCGGAGAGGCAGGGATTCGAACCCTGGGTACCCTTACGGGTACAACGGTTTTCGAAACCGTCCCGTTCGACCACTCCGGCACCTCTCCGTGCCTTGTTTTTACACGACTTACGCTCGTTCGCGCAAGGCCGGAGGATCCTCTGGCTACAGAACTGGCTACAGATTCCCAGCCAATTCCAAACGCCCGACCTCGCGCCGGACCGTGTCGTCCGAGATCCGGGCATAGCGCTGAGTGGTCACGATCGACGAGTGCCCGAGCATCTGCTGCAGCGAACCATCGGGTGTTCGGTCATTCCGGCGATCGTGTCCGTAACGTTTCCGGTGGAACGCCCCACGCCGGCATTGTCGAACAGGATAACCGAGCGTCCGGAGGCGAGCGGATCGGTCACGGCAGGATCCCAGTTGTCGAGCGTGTCGGTGAAGTGCTGCAGGAAGAGCAGCGGCAGCCCAGACCCACCGCCGAACCGTCGGTAC